>JALOSG010000013.1 GCA_025458665.1 Serpentinimonas sp. | reverse complement strand
CTTGTAGTGGTTGTACACCGCTACGGAGAGCGCCTTCTTGGCCTCTTCCTGGCCGATCACGTAATGGTCCAGGTGCTTCTTGATGTCTACGGGAGTGGGCAGGCGCTGCTCGCCGTCGGAAGTGACGGTGGTCTGGGGCAGCTCATCGCGGATGATGTCGTTGCACAGGTCGATGCACTCGTCGCAAATGAAAACCGACGGCCCCGCGATCAGCTTCTTGACCTCGTGCTGGCTCTTGCCACAGAACGAGCAGTAAAGAGTTTTCTCAGGGGTGGCGCCTTTTTTATCGGCCATGTCGGGTTGCCTCGGTCGGAATCGGAATCGGGGGCGTCAGGAATGCCCGCGCTGTCTCGCATGATAAGCCATCGGTGTCTGGCGGCAGCCCGGGGGCTTGCTGCGCGCCAGCACCGTTACAACGCCGGAAAACGGTCTCAGGCGCCGCGTTTCTCAATCACTTTGTCGATCAGGCCGTAGTCCGCGGCTTCCTGTGCGGCCATGAAGTAGTCGCGCTCGGTGTCGCGCTCGATTTTCTCCAGCGGCTGGCCCGTGCGCTCGGCCAGAATGCGGTTCAGATCGGCACGCAGACGCAGGATTTCGCGGGCGTGGATTTCAATGTCGGTGGCCTGACCCTGGGCGCCGCCCAACGGCTGGTGGATCATGACGCGCGAATTGGGCAGCGCAAAGCGCTTGCCCTTGGCGCCAGCGGCCAGCAGGAAGGCGCCCATGCTGGCGGCCATGCCCATGCACAGCGTGGAAACATCGGGCTTGATGAAGTTCATGGTGTCGAAAATCGACATACCCGCGCTCACCGAACCACCGGGGGAGTTGATG
Organism: Serpentinimonas sp.; assembly: GCA_025458665.1. GTDB lineage: Bacteria > Pseudomonadota > Gammaproteobacteria > Burkholderiales > Burkholderiaceae_C > JALOSG01. The sequence continues at coordinate 21,627 of JALOSG010000013.1, read as the reverse complement.
TAGAAGGAGATGTCCTTGTCGGGGTTCTCGCTTTCCAGGAACAGCAGCTGGGCCACCACCAGGTTGGCCGACTGGTCGTTCACCGGACCCACCAGAAACACCACGCGCTCCTTGAGCAGACGCGAGTAAATGTCGTAGGCGCGCTCACCGCGGCCCGACTGTTCGATCACCATGGGGACCATGCCCAGGTTCTGTGTGTCCAAAGCGCTCATTCGTGTGACTCCAAAGTAACTGTCTCTACTGTAACCAAACTGCGGAGGCCCCAAGGCGGGCAGGGCAGAAAAACAAAAGGCGGACCCAAGGTTTCCCCCTGGTCCGCCCCGCAGCAAGGTGCCGGCCTGAAGTGATTCAGGCGGCTCAGCCCTGCTGGCCCATCAGCTCCTCGAAGCTGACGGTCTTGTCGTTCACCTTGACCTTGCCCAGCACGAACTCGGTCACGTTGTTCTCGATGACGATGGCCTCCACCTCGGACAGGCGCTTCATGTCGCTCTTGTACCAGCGCACCACGTCGGCGGGGCGCTCGTAGGAGGCAGCCAGCTCCTCGATGTGGGCATCAAGCTGCTCGGGCTTGGCGTGCAGGGCGTTGTCGTTCACCAGCTGGGCCACCACCAGGCCCAGGCGCACGCGGCGCTCGGCCTGGTCCTGGAACAGCTCGGGCGGAATGGGGGCCTTGTCGGCGTCTTTCACGCCGCGCTGCTTCAGGTCGGCGCGGGCGCCTTCAATCAGGCGCTCCACTTCGGCCTGCACACTGGCCTTGGGCAGGTCGAGTTCGGCCTGCGCCACCAGCACGTCCATGACGGCGGCCTTGTTGCGGCCCTGCAGGCGGAATTTCACCTCGCGCTCCAGGTTTTTCTTGATGTCTGCGCGCAGGGACTCGTTGGTGCCGTCCTCGATGCCCAGGGACTTGACGAACGCCTCGTCCACCTCGGGCAGGTTGGCCGCTTCCAGCTTCTTCACGGTCACCAGGAAATCGGCCTGCTTGCCGGCCACTTCCTTGCCGTGGTAGTCCTCGGGGAAGCTCAGGGGGAAGGTCTTGGACTCGCCCACCTTCATGCCGCGCACGGCATCTTCGAACTCCTTGAGCATCTGGCCTTCGCCCACCAGGAACTGGAAGCCTTCGGCCTTGCCGCCTTCGAACACCTCGCCGTCGATCTTGCCTTCAAAGTCGATGGACACGCGGTCGCCATCCTGGGCGGGCGCATCGGCCGGGCGCTGGGCAAAGGTGCGGCGCTGCTTGCGCAGAATATCGAGCGTGCGGTCGATGGCGGCATCGTCCACCTCGGCGTGCAGCTTTTCCACTTCGGCGCCAGACAGGTCCTTGATCTTGACTTCCGGATACACCTCGAAAATGGCGTCGAAAGCCACCGTACCGGCCGGCGCGTTTTCCACTTCGCTCAGGCGCGGGGTACCGGCCACGCGCAGTTGCGCTTCGTTGGCGGCGGCGTTGAACGCTTCACCCACCTTCTCGTTCATGACTTCCATGTGCACGGAGTAGCCATAGCGCTGGGCCACCACGTTCATGGGGACCTTGCCGGGGCGGAAGCCGTCCATCTTCACCTGGCGGGCCAGGCGCTTCAGGCGCGTCTCGACCTCTTTCTGGATGCTGTCCACCGGCAGCTCGAGCGTGATCTTGCGCTCCAGCTTTTCCAGGGTTTCGACGTTGACTGCCATGTTGTTCTCCTAGGGGGACACCGACCACACAAAGATGGCCGTACAAATTGTGGACGGGGTTGCCGACGCCATGGCCACCACCAGCGTACACAGGGCCGGGCCGTGTAGTGCCCCGGTTCGGGCGCTGGTGCGGGTGGTTGGGAATAATCGGACTGACTGAAACAAAGGCTGGCTGCTCATCGGCGCCGGCCCGGATTCCGGACAACCCATAATTCTATCTCAGGCGGGGCAATGCCCGGTCCCTGCCCCACCGCCACCAGCGTCATACCCGCCCAGGAGACCCTTCCCATGCGAAACACCCTGACTTCCAGCCTTCGCCGCCGCGCCAAGAGCCATCCGGCGCTGCAACGCCCACGCCTCTGGCTGGCCTTCGGGCTCGCGGCGGCTTGCCTGGGACTGGGCCTGGGCCTGGGCAGCACACCCGCCACCGCACAATCCTTCCCGACCAAACCGGTACGCATCGTGGTGCCGTTTGGCCCGGGCGGCGTGGGAGACTTGACGGCCCGGGCGGTGGCGGGCGCGCTGTCCCAGCAGTGGGGCCACAACGTGGTCATTGACAACCGCCCCGGCGCCGGCGGCGTGGTGGCTGCGGAGAGCGTGGCCAACGCCGAGGCGGACGGCCACACCCTGTTCCTCATGTCCAACGGCACGGCGGTGTCTGCCGCCGTGTTCCAGAAGCTGCCTTTCGACACCGTGAAAGACTTCACGCCCATCACCACGCTGGGTTACTTCGACATTGCTGTGGTGGTGCCTGAGTCCTCGCCCTTCAAGACACTGCAGGAGCTGGTGGCGCACGCGAAGGCCCAGCCAGGCCGGGTGAACATGGGCAGTATCAACGTGGGAAGCACCCAGAACCTGGCGGCCGAGCTGTTCAAGAGCGCGGCCGGTATGGACGTGCAGGTGGTGCCCTACAACGGCACGCCAGCGCTCATGGCCGCCATGCGCGGCGGACAACTGGACGTGGCGGTGGAGATTCTGGGCCCGGTGCTCCCGCACCTGCAAAGCAAGGCCATGCGGGTGCTGGCCGTGACCGGCGAGAAGCGTTCGGTGGTGTTGCCCGAGGTGCCAACGGCTCTGGAAAGTGGCATCCAGGGGTTTGTGGCCTCGTCCTGGAACGCACTGGCGACACCGGCCGGCACGCCCCAGGCGGTGGTAGACAAAATCCAGCGCGACGTGGGCACTGCCCTGGCTTCACCGGAGGTGAAAAAACGGCTGCAGGACCTGAACGTGGAGGCCCGGGGCAGCACGCCGCAGGAAACCGCGGCGCTGCTGGCCGCCGACATACAGCGCTGGACCGACGTGGTGCGCAAGGCCAACATACCGCGCCAGTAAACACACCGCCGCCAGAACAATGCCGAGTCAGCGTGGTGCGCGGGGGGGGACTCGAACCCCCACAGTGTTGCCACCGTCAGGACCTAAACCTGGTGCGTCTACCAATTTCGCCACCCGCGCAAAGCCCACTATTGTATGACGGCGGCCGGACGTCGCACCCGGAACCATGCTGCATACATGGCCGGCAAGGCCAGCAGCGTGAGCACGGTAGCCACGATCAGACCGCCCATGATGGCCACGGCCATGGGGCCCCAGAACACGCTGCGAGAGAGCGGAATCATGGCCAGCACCGCCGCAGCGGCCGTGAGCACGATGGGGCGGAAACGCCGCACCGACGCTTCCACCACGGCATCCCAGTCGGGAACGCCACGGGCGCGGTCCTGTTCGATCTGGTCAATCAGGATGACCGAGTTGCGCATGATCATGCCCATGAGCGCAATGACGCCAAGCAGCGCCACGAACCCGAACGGCCGGTCGAGCAGCAGCAAGGCCAGCGCCACGCCGGCAATGCCCATGGGGCCGGTGAGAAACACCAGCATGGCGCGGCTGAAGCTCTGCAACTGCAGCATGAGCAGCGTGAAGGTGACAAAGAGCATGAGCGGCACACCCGCCGCAATGGACGATGAGCCCTTGCTGCTCTCGGCCACGGCGCCCGCCACTTCAATGCGGTAGCCGGTGCCCTGCTTCTGCCATTCGGCCTCCAGGGCGCGCATGGCGGGCAGCAGTTCGTTGGTCACCGTAGCGCCCTGAATGCCCGCCACGATGTCGGACTGCACGGTGATGGCGAACTCGCGGTTGTCCCGCCACATGACGCCGGGCTCCCACTGGAACACGGGCCGCGCAATCTGCGCCAGGGGAATGCTGCGGCCATTGGCCGTGGGCAGGTAGGCATTGGCCAGTTCAGACACGGCATCTCGCTCGGCCAGAGGCTGGCGCAGCACAATGTCTATGAGCAGGTCGCCCTCGCGGAACTGCCCCACCACGTTGCCGCTCAGCGCGGTGCGCGCAATCTGTGCAATGGAAGCGCTGGTCACGCCCAGAGCACGGGCTTTGGCCTGGTCCACCTCCAGCCGCACCACCTTGATGGACTCGTGCCAGTTGTCGTTCACACCGCGTGTGTTGGGACTCTGGCGCATGGCGTCCTTCATGGCGTCAGCGCGCTGGCGCAGCACATCGGGGTCGGGGCCAAACAGGCGGAACTGCACCGGGTAGGCCACCGGCGGGCCGTTGGCCAGCAGCTTCACCCGCGCACGGACTTCCGGAAACTCCGCCGCCAAAATGGCCGGCAGCGCCTCCATGGCCCGGTCGCGGGCGCGCAGGTTTTCGGGCATGAGGAGCAGCTGCGACACGTTGGTCTGGGGGAATATCTGGTCCAGCGGCAGGTAGAAGCGCGGCAGGCCCGAGCCCACCCAGCTGGTCACATGCTCAATGCCCTCCACCTGTTGAAGCCGCGTCTCCAGCCGCTGGGTCACTTCCTCGTTGGCGGCAAATGTGCTGCCCTCGGGCAACCAGGCATCGACGATGATTTCTGGCCGGTTGGAGTCGGGGAAAAACTGCTGTTGCACCAGCTGCATGCCGGCTATGCCGCCCACGAAGGTGAGCATGGTGGCGCCAATGGTGATCCAGCGGTGGGCCACGCACCAATCCACCGTGGCGCGGAAGCGGTCGTAAAAAGGCCCGTCGAACACCTCGGCCACCGGCCCGGTGTGCGGCTTGACCTTGAGCAGCTTCACGCCCAGGTAGGGCACGAAGTACACCGCCACGATCCACGATAGCACCAGCGACACCGCTGTGACAGCGAAGATGGCGAAGGTGTATTCCCCCACGGTGGACTTGGCAAACCCGATGGGCAGGAACCCAGCCGCCGTGATGAGCGTGCCGGTGAGCATGGGCATAGCCGTGACCTCCCAGGTGAAGGTGGCCGCACGCATCATGTCGTAGCCCTCCTCCAGCTTGCGCACCATCATCTCCACCGCAATGATGGCGTCGTCCACCATGAGGCCCAGTGCAATGATGAGCGAGCCCAGCGAAATCTTGTGCAGCCCGATGCCCCAGTACTGCATGACCAGAAAGGTCATGGCCAGCACCAGCGGAATGGTGATGAACACCACCAGCCCGGGCCGCGCATCCAGCGTGTAGCGGCGCCAGCCTTTGCCCTGTGCGTTGCGGTGCAGGCCCAGGCTCAGGAAGCTCACCAGCAGCACCACCACCACAGCCTCAATCAGCACGATGATGAATTCGTTCACCGACCGCGACACCGCCAGCGGCTGGTCCTGCACCTGCAGCAGCTTGAGGCCCGCAGGCAGCTCGGCGCTGATGCGTGCCACTGTGGTGTCGAGGGCTTTGCCCAGTGCAATGATGTCGCCGCCTTTGGTCATGGAGACGCCAATGGCCACACTCTCCTCGCCGCGATGGCGCACCTTGACGCGTGGCGGGTCGGCGTAGCCACGCTCGATGTGCGCAATGTCCCCCAGGCGGATCTGGGTGCCATTGGCCGCGCGTATGGGCATGGCCCGCAGGTCCTCGGGAGTCAGGAAGGCGCCATCCACCCGGATGTCGATGCGGTCCTGCGGTGTCTGTACCGCACCGGCTGAGGCCATGGCGTTCTGCTGGGCCAGCTGGTCGAACACCTGGTTCAAGTCCAGCCCCAGCAGAGCCAGCTGGCGGCGGGAAATCTCGATATAGATCTTCTCGTCCTGCGCGCCAAACAGTTGCACCTTGGACACGTCTTTGACGCTCAGCAGCTGCTGGCGGACGTTTTCGGCCTCGCGCTTGAGCTCGGCCGGGCTGTAGCCTTCGCCCTGCAGCGCATAGATGACGCCGAACACGTCACCGAACTCGTCGTTGAAGAACGGGCCCACCACGCCCGGCGGCAAGGTGCCACGCATATCCCCGATCTTCTTGCGCACCGAGTACCAGACCTGCTGGATCTCGCGGGGCGGCGCCGACTCGGCAATCTGGAAGTTGATGACGGCTTCACCCGGTTTGGAGTAACTGCGGATGATGTCCGCGTAGGGCACCTCCTGCAGCGTCTTCTCCAGCTTGTCGGTCACCTGCTCGGCCATTTGCTGGGCGCTGGCACCCGGCCAGAACACCTGCACCGACATGGCGCGGAAGTTGAACGGAGGGTCTTCGTCCTGACCCAGCTGAAAGTAGGCGGCAAAGCCCAGCACCATGAGCACCACCATGAGGTAGCGCGTCAGGGCCTGGTGTTTCAACGACCATTCGGACAAGTTGAAGCGGGAGGCAGGCGGTTGCGACACAGCGGGCTCCTGGTTCAACGGCCGGGGGATGGAGCGGCAGACGGGGCGGCAGCCGGTGCGGGAGGTTCGTGGTTGCCCGCATAGCGCACCACCTGCTGACCCTCGGTGAGCACGTGAACGCCGACCCGGACCACCTCTTCGCCTGCTTGCAGGCCGCTCAGAATCAATGCATCGTTACCCTCCAGGCCGGCCACCTGGACCTCGCGGGCGCTGACCGTGTTGGTGGCCGCATCGAACACCCAGACGGCACTGGCATTCCCCTTCTGCCAGAGGGCCGACGTGGGCAGGCGCCAGACAGGCCCCGACGGCGCTGAGGCTGCCAATGCATCGCCCCTACCCAACCGCACGGTGGCGGTAGAACCCAGCGGAACTGTCCCGGAATCGGGGCCAGCAGGAGCTTCCACTGTCAACTTGATGGCGAAAGTCCGGGTGAGCGGGTCGGCGGCAGCCGCCACTTCACGCACCCGCGCTGCGAACGCCGGGGTACCCCGGCCAGATGCCGCCAGCCACACCTCGGCGGGCTGGCCCGGGCGCACCGCGGCGATGCGGTCTTCGGGAATAGCCACCACCACATCGCGCGGGCCATCCAGTGCCACCCGAACTACAGGGGTGCCCGAGGCCACCACCTGACCGGGCTCGGCCCCCACACCGACCACCACCCCACTGGCGCTGGCCAGCAACCGGGTGTACCCACTCTGGTTGCGCTGTACATCGGCCTGGGCCCGGGCCTGTCGAAGCGTGGCTTCGGCGGCATTCAAAGCGGTTGTGCGCCGTTCAATCTCGGCGGGACTGACAAAACCCTGCGCCAGCAAGCCACGGAAGCGTTGCAGGTCGGCGGCAGCCTGGTCGCGCTGGGACTGCGCAGAAACCACCTGGGCCTCGGCCGCCTGGACGCCTAGCACGAAGTCTTGCGGATCTAGCGTAGCGAGCAACTGCCCCGCCCGGACGGCCTGACCTACCTCCACATGGCGTTCAAGCAACTTACCCCCCACCCGGAAGCCCAGGGCAGTTTCTGTGCGCGCACGGACCTCCCCCGCGTACTCGTGGTTGCTCTCTGCGTTGGCCTGTTCGACCTGCATCAGCTTGACGGATCGCACGGGGTCCTGGGCAACCTCCTGTGGGCCACAGGCGGTCAGACCCAGGGCCAGCGGCAGCAGCGCCAGCCAGAGCCAGCGCCGGGCAGCGGCCTGGCCGTACTGGGGATGGGCGGGCGCGAGGGCAGACAGGGTGTCTGGCGACGCCCTAACAATGGAGGCAAGCGGCAGAGCGGTCATGGGAAACGTCTGAAAAATGGTCGGGGTGGGGCAAAGAAATGTATCACCGGCCACCGCAATAACGATTACGTTTTGTTTCAATGGCGGCCACCCCTCCCCACAAAGGTGCCACACAAGCCAAATGTGGCACCATCGATCCATGCAGGGCGTGTCGCATTACGAAAACTTCCCGGTGGCTTCCTGGCTGTGCCCGGCGCGCCTGCGCCCGGCTGTGGCTGCGATCTACCACTTTGCACGCACCGCCGACGACATAGCCGACGAGGGGTCCGCCAGTGCCGGGGAGCGTTTAAGCCAGTTGAGCCAGTACCGCGAATCGCTGGTGGCAGCGGCAGCGGGCCAGCCGCCGAAACAGAACCGCTGGTCTGGCCTGTTTGCAGCGCTGGGCCTGGCCCTGGAGCAACACCAACTGCCTGCCTCCCTGCTGCACGATCTGCTGGATGCTTTTGAGCAAGACATCCGATACACGGCTGCAGGCCAACGCTACCAGAGCCTGGCTGAGCTGCTGGACTACTGCACCCGTTCGGCCAATCCCGTGGGGCGTCTCCTGCTGCACCTCTACCGCGTGACCGATACCACTTCGCTGAACCAGAGCGACCAAATCTGTACGGCCCTTCAGTTGACCAATTTCTGGCAGGACCTGAGGCAAGACCTGAGCCGCCAGCGTTACTACCTCCCGCAAGATTTGTTGGCACAATTCGGCGTGTCGGAACACGCGCTGAACCACACCTTGCCGGACAGCGAGGCCGACGCTGCTGCAAAAGCGCTGCTGGCACACCTGGTGCAAGACGCCCGAACGCGTATGCTCTCCGGCGCTCCACTGGCCCTGCGTGTCCCTGGACGCGCCGGCTGGGAACTGCGGCTGGTGGTTCAAGGCGGCTTGCGCATACTGGAGAAAATCGAATTCCACGACTACCGAAGCTGGTTGCACCGCCCCAAGCTACGCCCCTCCGATGTGGGCCTGATGCTGTGGCGGTCCTGCCGCATGCACCCATGAACCTGCCCAAACGCCTTTTTCCGGGCCGAGCGTGCGCCCTGTTGGCTGTATGGGCGCTGGCCACCGTGCCCTGGCTGGTGCCAACGGCCTGGTCCCAGAGCAACCCGCCAGGCACCGCTCAGGTGGTCCGCCTGCAGGCAGCGGAACTCTCCACGGTATGGACTTACCCGGAGCGTACCGCTCCCGCCCAAGTATTGGCACGCAACGAGTCGCGGCTGGCCGCGGAAGTGTCGGGTACGCTGCTGCGGTGGAAAGCCGACGTGGGCGCCACGGTCAGGCGCGGTGCGGTGCTCGCGCAGATCGACCCTACCGACTACGAACTGGCGCTGCAGCGCGCCCAGGCCGCGCAGGCCTCGGCCCGCGCACGCCTGAAGCTGGCGGAGGCGCAGTTGCAACGCTCCAGGGAACTGGTTGCGCAGGGATTCTTCTCTCAGGAAGCGCTGGCGGTGCGGGAAACCGAGGTAGCGCTAGCCCGGGCCGACAACGATGCCGCCGACGCGCAGCGCAGCACCGCGCAGCGCCAGCTGGACAAGACCCTGTTGCGCGCCCCGTTCGATGGCAGCGTGGTGCAGCGCCTAGCCCAAACCGGCGAGGCCGTGGCACCGGGCAGCCTCCTGTATGTCCTGGCCGAAAGCGGCTATGCCGAAGTCAGCGCCGCCCTGTCGGCCGCCGATGCTGCCAGCCTGCGCGGTGGCCGGGATTGGCGTTTTGAACCGCAAGACACGGCCGAGCGCTTGCCGCTGGTGCTGTTGCGCATTGCGCCCACGCTGGACGCAGCGGCGCGGACACAGTCCGCACGGCTGGGGTTTGGCGCTTCCCCCGGTGCCACGCCGCCACCCGGCACGCTCGGTACGCTTCGGTGGACAGAGTCGCAGCCGCATATCCCGGCAGCGCTGGTCGTGCGGCGCCAAGGTAAGCTGGGCGTGTTTCTGGACGATGCGGGAGTGGCACGCTTCACCCCGCTGCCGAACGCCCAGGAAGCGCGTGCCGTGCCCACCCGCCTGCCTGGCAACGCCCGGATCATTGTGCAAGGCCAGGCCACGCTGCAAGACGGCCAGGCCCTGCGCTGACCGGCGCCACCGCCCCAACGCCCATGGCCTTTTTGCGCGCGCTCATCACCAACCACCCGCTGGCCAACATCGCGTTCGCGGTGGTCATGGTCCTGGGCCTGGTCAGCTACCTGGGCATGCCCCGGGAACAGGACCCCGAGATCAACTTCAACTGGGTCAATATCACCACCATTCTGCCGGGCGCCAGCGCCGAGGATGTGGAGCGGCTGGTCACCAACCCGCTGGAAGACGCCATCAAGGGCGTGGCCGACATCCGGTTTGTGGTGTCCAACTCGCGCGAGAACGCCTCGGGCATGCTGGTGCGTTTCCGCGAGATCGATGAGCGCACCTTCGACAAGCGCATGAACGACCTGCGCCGCGAAATTCAGAACAAGGCGGCCAGCGAACTGCCCGAAGAAGCGGAGGAACCCCGCATCCTGGAGATCACCACCTCCAACGGCTTCCCCACTGCGCAGATCATGCTGGTGGGCCAGGCCGACGACGAGACGCTGCGGGTGTACGGGCGCCGCATCAAGGCCGACCTCGAAGCCGTGACGGGCGTGGACCAGGTCTTTGCATCGGGCCTGCGGGACCCTGAAATCACCATCAGCCCCGACAGCGTGGCGCTGGCCGCACGGGGCCTGAACGCCACCGATGTGGCCGACAGCCTGCGCGCGTGGTGGCGCGACACCACCGCGGGCACCCTGAAAACCGAAGCTGGCGCCTGGTCGGTGAGCCTCAAGGGCGTGCAAACCGACCCGCAGATGCTGGCCGATATCCCGGTGTTCTCGGTGGCGCGTCCGGGAGTGTCCGCGCGGCTGTCGGAGGTAGCGCGCATCGAACGCTCGCGCTCGCCGGCCTCGCAGTACGCATCGGTAGACGGGCGGCCCGCCATTTCCATGTCGGTGACCAAAAAATCCCGCATCAACACGCTCGATCTGGTGGACCGGTTGCGCGGCTACATTGCCACGCAGAACGCCGTGCTGGCGCAGGAAGGCCTGAAGCTGGAGTTGAAGGACGACCAGACCATTGCCACCCGCGAGGCCATTGGCGTGATGCAGACCAACGCGCTCTACGGCATTTTGCTGGTGCTGCTGGTGTGCTGGCTGTTCCTGGGCTGGCGCATCGGCGTGCTGGTGGCACTGGGCATACCGTTCTCCCTCATGGGCACCTTTGCGGTGCTCAACGCGCTGGGCTATACGGTCAACGTATCGGTGCTGCTGGGTGTGGTGATTGCCCTCGGTATGCTGGTGGACGACGCGGTGGTGGTGGTGGAAGCCATCTACTACCGCATACAGCGCGGCCAGCAGGTGCTGGAGGCCAGCCTGCAGGGCATGGTGGAGGTGTGGAAGCCGGTGCTGGCCTCCGTGGCCACCACGCTGGCCGCCTTCCTGCCGCTCATGCTGCTGCCTGGCATTGTGGGCAAATTCATGTTCGTCATTCCGTTTGTGGTGACGCTGGCGCTGGTGATATCTCTGCTGGAAGCGTTCTGGATGATGCCCGTGCACGTGAGTGCCATGGGTGTGCGGCTGGACCAGCCCTCGCGCATGCAGGCCTGGCGCAACCGCTTCAACCATGGCATCCGGCTGGGCTACAGCAAGGCGCTGGCCTACACGCTGCGCCGCCCGGTGCGCTTTGCCCTCGTGGGCCTGGCTGCCGTGATGACGGCCGGTGTATTGGTGGGTTCGGGTGTGGTGCGCATGCAGTTCTTTGCGTTCGACCCCATCCGCGCCTTCTACGTGAACGTGGACATGCCGGCCGATGCCACCCTGGAGGCCACGCTGGCGGCCACATCGGCGGTGGAACTGGCCGTGCGGGAACGCTTGCGCGGTGTAGGGCCAGAGGGCGAGGCGCGCGCACTGTCCTCCACCGCCGGCCTGAAGTTCACCGATATAGAGCCCGTGTACGGCGACCAGTACGGCCAGGTGTTCGTGTCCCTGAACCCCCGCACCGAGGACAGCCGGAGTTTGCAGGAGGTGGTGGATTCTTTGCGCTCGGACATCGAGAACCTGCCCGGGCCGGGGCGCAAGAGCTTCACGCTGCTGGAGGGTGGGCCGCCGGCGGGCAAGCCCATCAACGTGAAGGTGCGCGGCGACGATTTCGACCGTATCCAGGCCGCTGCGGACGACATCAAGGCGGTGGTGGCTGCCATTCCCGGCACGCTCGATGTGCAGGACGACAACCTGCCCGGCCGCCCGCAGCTGCAGTTGCAACTGGACCGCGAGGCGCTGCGCGACGCCGGCCTGAACGCGGCGCAGGTAGCGCGCCTGGTGCGCCTGGCCATCGATGGCGAAGTGGTGGCCTTCACCCGCGACGAAGGCGACAAGATAGAGCTGCGGGTGCAGGGCGAGGGTGCGCGCGCCTTGCGCGACGCGCCGGAGTCGCTGCTGGCCGAGCCGGTGGTGCTGCCCAATGGCCGCGTGGTGCCCCTGAGCCAGCTGGTGCGCGTGGAGGTGCTGCCCAGCCGCAGCTTCATCAAGCATTACAACCTGCGCCGCACCATCACGGTGGAGGCCAATCTGGACAAGGACGTGATCGATACCCGCGAGGCCAACGACATCATCAAGGCGCGCTGGGAGGAGTTGCGCGCCCAGCACCCCGGCATCGATCTGGATTTCTCCGGCGAACTGGAAGACATCGAGGAGAGCCTGGGAGCCATGCAGCTGCTGTTTGCGCTGGGCGTGGGCATCATTTACCTGATCCTGGCGGGGCAGTTCCGCAGCTACTTCCAGCCGCTCATGATTCTGGTGACTTGCCCCTGGCCTTCACTGGCGTGGCCTTCGGGCTGGCCATCAGCGGGAACCCGCTGTCGCTCTACACGCTCTACGGGGTGATTGCGCTCACTGGCATTGCGGTGAACTCGGCCATTGTCCTGATCGATGCGGCCAACGACCGCCTGGAACGCGGCTTCAGCCTGGCGCACGCCACGGTGTGGGCTGCGCGCCGGCGCGTGGTGCCCATCATCATCACCACCACCACCACGATTGGGGGGCTGTTCTCGCTGGCCGTGGGGCTGGGAGGCCAGAGCCTGCTGTGGGGCCCAGTGGCTTCCAGCATCGTGTGGGGGCTGGCTTTCTCAACCGTACTGACTTTGTTCATGGTGCCTTTGCTCTACCTCACCTTCATGCGCCGAAAGGCAAGAGAAATCGCCCGGGAGCGCGCCGAGCGGGGTCTGGCTCATGGCGTGAGCCTGGCAGAAGGGACCGCTGCATGAGCAGTCCGGAGCCACAGCCCGAGGCCTCACCGGCAACCGCTCCCCAGCAGGCCAGGGACTACGCCCAGCAACGTGCAGCCGCCTCGGGCAGCAGTTTCTACTACGCGTTTTTGTTCCTGCCCGAGCAGCGCCGCCTGGCCATTACGGCGTTCTATGCCTTCTGCCGCGAGGTGGACGATGTGGTGGACGAGGTATCGGACGTGTCGGTGGCGCAGACCAAACTGAACTGGTGGCGCCAGCAGGTGCTCCAGGCCTACGCCCAACCGGGCCAGGCGCCGGGCCACCCGGCCCTGCAAGCCCTGATGCCGCACGCCAAACCTTTTGGCATAAAGGCGCAGCACCTGCTGGAAGTGATCGATGGCTGCCAGATGGACCTGAACCAGACGCGCTACCTGGATTTCCCTGCCCTCACCACCTACTGCCACAAGGTAGCCGGGGTGGTGGGCGAAGTGGCGGCGCGCATCTTTGGCCAGACCAACGCGCAAACCACGGCCTATGCCCACCGGCTGGGCCTGGCGTTCCAGCTCACCAACATCATCCGCGATGTGGGCGAGGATGCACTGCGCGGACGCATCTACCTGCCCGTGAACGAGTTGCAGCGCTTTGACGTGAAGGCACACGAACTGCTCAAGCGCGGCAAAGGGGTTGCGCCCTCCGACACGGCTGCTGCAGCCGCCAAGCCGTTCCCGGAGCGTTTTGGCGCGCTGATGCAGTTCCAGATCGAGCGTGCATTGGCCCTGTACGGCGAAGCGCTGGCCTTGTTGCCCGACGAAGACCGCCGAGCACAGAAGCCCGGCCTGATGATGGCCAGCATCTACCGAACACTGCTGCAGGAAATTGCCACCGACCCGCTGCTTGTGCTGGACCGGCGCGTCAGCCTCACGCCGTTGCGCAAGTTCTGGCTGGCGTGGAAGGTCCAGGCTCTGGGACGCCTGTGATGGACCGTGGCCGTCCGCACATAGCCGTGGTGGGCGGTGGCTGGTCTGGGCTGGCCGCGGCCGTGCGTGCCACCGAACGCGGCGCACGGGTCACTCTGTTCGAGGCATCCCGCCAATGGGGTGGTAGGGCGCGCACGCTGGAGTCTGGCGCCAGCACCGACCAGGACAACGGCCAGCACATACTCATTGGTGCGTACACCGAAACACTGGCACTCATGGCGCAGCTGGGCGTAGCGCTGCCAGAGGCGCTCCAGGCCCAGGCCCTGTCGCTGCGCTTCCCCGATGGGTCTGGGCTACACACGCCCGGTTGGGCCCAGCGCTGGCCCGCACCGCTCGATGCCCTCGCGGCTATCCTGCTGGCGCGTGGCTGGAGCTGGACCGACCGGCTGGGCCTGCTGCGTGCCACCACGGCGTGGCGCTGGCGGGGCTTTGCCTGCCCAGCCGACTGGACCGTGGCACGCCTGTGCGCAGGCCTACCTCCCCGCGTGCTGCAGGACATGGTGGAGCCTATGTGCGTGTCGGCGCTGAACACGCCACCGGAACGCGCCAGTGCGCAGGTGTTCCTGCGGGTTCTGAAGGACTCCCTCATGGGCCGTGGCTACCCCGGCTACCGCCCGGCGCAGATGTTGCTGCCCCGCCAGGACCTGGGCGCTTTGGTGCCCAAGCCCGCGCTGGCCTGGTTACAGCAGCGTGGCGCACAGGCCCGTGCGGGCTGCCGGGTCACCGCACTTCGGCATACCCCGACAGGCACCCACTGGCGGCTGGATTGGGTTAGCGAAGGAATCACCGAAGCGGACGACTTCGACGCCGTCTTGTTGGCCTGCACGGCCACGGAGGCAGCACGATTGGTGGAATCCGCCTTCGCCCAGACGGGCTTCACGCCCGAGGCAGCGCGGTGGGTTGGCATGGCGCGTGGTTTGCGCTATGAACCCATTGCCACGGTGTATGCCACGGCACACCCGACCCATGCAGGCGGCGGCACCAGCCCTCTCTGGCCTGCCGATACCGCCCTCATGGCGCTGCGCTCCAGCGCCTGCCACCCTGCACAGTTCGTGTTCAACCGCAGCCGCTTGCTGGGACTGGCCCTGCAGCCCCTGCAAGTGGCGTTCGTGGTGAGTGCCGCCAGCACCGACAAGTCCGCGCTGGAACAGGCCATTGCGGAACAGGCCCTGTCTCAACTGGACTGGCGGCTGGAACTGCAACAGACGGTGGTGGAAAAACGCGCCACCTTTGCCTGCGAGCCGGGTTTGCAGCGTCCCCCCGCTTCCATGGCGGGCCTGGCTGGCTTGTGGGTGGCCGGGGACTACGTGGCTGGTCCTTACCCGGCCACGCTGGAGGGTGCGGTCCGGAGCGGGCAGCAGGCCGTCGATGGGCTGCTGGAGGAACAGCGACAGCAACAGCTACAGGCCCAATAAACGGCACAAGGCAGCCAGATCGGTCACCTCGGAGTGGGGTCGGTGACCAGGGTGCTCCCAGGCCTTGCCCTCGCGGTTCACCCACGCGGTCTGCATGCCGGCGTCCAGCGCACCGACCACATCCAGGTGCGCATCGTCGCCCACATGCAGGACGGCCTCCGGCGCCACATCCACCGCTGCGGCGCCAGCGGCAAAGATGGCGCGGTGTGGCTTGGCCACGCCGGCATCGCGGGCACTGACCGAGGCCCGGAAGTAAGACCCCAGCCCCACCCGGTGCACATCGGCATTCCCATTGGAAAGCGCCACCACCGGGAAGCGGCGGCTGAGGGCCTGCAGCGCAGGCAAAGCGTCGGCAAACAGGTCCACCTGCTGGCGGGCGGCAAAAAAGACCTCGAAGGCAGGCTCAGCCAGCGCCGTGTCCTCACCTACCTGCCGCAAGGCGTGGCGTATGGATTCGCGCCGCAGCCAGCTCAGGTCGTGCGCCCGCTCCGGGTTCTGCTCCACCACCGCAGTGCGCACCGCGTGCCGCTGGGCAGGGGTGGCGAACGCCAGCGCCGTACCCGGGGCGTGCTGTCGCAGCCACAGTTGCAGCGCCTCTTCGGCGCGGTGGATGGTGGGCCAGACGGGCCACAGCGTGTCGTCGAGGTCGAGGGTGATTGCCTGAATTCGGGCCAGGTTGAGCATAGGTGAGCGAGAATACCGCATGGCATCGCGCAAAGAACCCCCCTATACACACGGACAAGCCGCCAAGACGGGCATCGTGTTGTGCAACCTCGGCACCCCGGAAGCGCCCACGGCGCCCGCGTTGCGCAAGTACCTGGCGCAGTTTCTGGGCGACAGCCGCGTGGTGGAAATCCCCCGGCCGCTGTGGCTGCTCATACTGCACGGCGTGATCCTGCGCGTGCGGCCTAAGAAATCGGCGGCCAAGTACGCCACCATCTGGACGCCCGAAGGCTCCCCGCTGAAGGTCTGGACCGAGAAGCAAGCCACCCTGTTGCGCGGCTACCTGGGTGAGCGCGGGCACACCGCCGTGGAAGTGCGCTACGCCATGCGCTACGGCGAGCCCTCGGTGGCGCGGCAGCTCGATGAGCTGAAGGCCGCCGGCTGTACCCGTATTCTCGTCGTGCCCGCCTACCCGCAGTACAGCGCCACCACCACCGCCAGCGTGTTCGATGCGGTGTACCAATGGGCTGCCGACATCCGCACCATTCCCGAGTTCCGTTTCATCAACCACTACCACGACCACCCGGGCTACATCGACGCGCTCAAAGCCTCGGTGCACAAGCACTGGATGGCGCACGGCCGCCCGGACAAGCTGGTCATGAGCTTCCACGGTGTGCCCGAGCGGACCCTGCACCTGGGCGATACCTACCACTGCGAATGCCACAAGACAGGCCGCCTGCTGGCCGAAGCGCTGGGACTGAAAAAGGAAGAGTACGTGGTCACCTTCCAGTCCCGTTTTGGCAAGGCCAAGTGGCTGGAACCCTACACCGAACCCACGCTCATCAAGCTGGGACAGGAAGGCGTGAAGCGGGCCGATGTGATCTGCCCCGGCTTCAGCAGCGACTGCATAGAAACGCTGGAAGAGATTGACCAGGAAGTGCGTGAAGCTTTCCTGCACGCCGGTGGCGAGTCCTTCCACTACATCCCGTGCCTGAACGACAGCGCGCCCTGGATGAGCGCACTGACCGACCTGTGCGAACAGCACATGCAAGGCTGGCCCACCCGGGCGGCACCCGATGCCGCCGCCAGCCAGGCGGCGCGCGAGCGGGCGCTGGCCCTGGGCGCCACGGTCTGAACAGCCCCGCATTCACCGCTTCATGGCGCAACAGGACAAGGATTCAGGCGGCACCAAGGTCCGGCTGGACAAGTGGTTGTGGGCAGCCCGCTTCTACAAAACCCGCTCGCTGGCGGCCGAGGAAATCGACAAAGGCCGCGTCAAGGTGAACGGGCAGGTGGCCAAGGCCTCCCGCGAACCCCGCCTGGGTGACACGGTCGAATTCCGCCAGGGCACGCTGGCCCGCACCGTGCAAGTGCGCGGGCTCAGCGGTGTACGGGGCCCTGCGCCGCAGGCAGCACTCCTGTACGAAGAAACTGCGGAGTCTGTATCGGCGCGCGAACGTCATGCCGAACAGCGGCGGCTGGCACCGGAGCCCGCACAAGCGATTGCGCAAGGCCGCCCCACCAAGCGGGACATGCGCCAGCTTCGCGGCCTGCGCCAAGGGGTCGGCTCGGACCCAGCGCCTGGCTGGAACGAGCGGTGGAGTGCGTCCCTGGACGACTAGCGCCTCAGGAGCGCGCCGCCCAAACCAGCAGTTCGTCTATCTGGCCCAGCAGGGTAAGGCGGTAGGCTTGTTCCTCAGGTGCATGCCGGTCGGACTGCGCAGCCGACGGGGTATCGGCATCCTCCTTGATCCAGCCCACCAGCCGTATCTCGAACTCGGCGGCGGACTGGGCCAGAGGCTGGGCGCCCACCGTACTGGCCGCTCCTTTGATCTCGTGAACCAGAGCACGCAAAGCCGGGCGTTCGGACTCCGTTCGCAAGCGTTCTCGCCATGGCTCCAGCGAGTCCACAAACAAACCAATCATCAACTCGATGGAATCTGTGTCGGCACCGAACAGCCCCTCCAGCAGCGTACGGTCCAGCGGCAACAGGGGCTGGCCTCTTGGGGGGGATTCAGGTTCGACTGACATGGAACGAGCAGTGCTGGATGTGAAGAAACATGGTCAGCGTGGGGTAGCAGTGCCGTATCTGGCGAGTATGGCCCAGAGATCGGCAGGACTCACAGGTTTGGACACATGGGCGTCCATGCCCGCGGCCAGACAGTCGCGGCGGTCTTCTTCGAACGCATTGGAAGTCAGAGCAATGATGGGAGTGCGCGGCAGGCCCAGCCGTGCCTCCTCGGCGCGGATGGCCCGGGCACTGTCCAGGCCATCGCATTGCGGCATCTGCATGTCCATCAGCACCACGTCGGGACGCTCGGAG
This sequence comes from Serpentinimonas sp., assembly GCA_025458665.1. GTDB lineage: Bacteria > Pseudomonadota > Gammaproteobacteria > Burkholderiales > Burkholderiaceae_C > JALOSG01. The sequence goes on along the minus strand of JALOSG010000013.1, from coordinate 3,491 downwards.
GCCCAGCGCCGTTGCGCTTCCCAGCCATCCGCAGCTTCCAGCACCTCACACCCGGCGCGGCGCAGCAGGGTGCCTACCACCAGCCGGTTGATGGCGTTGTCCTCGGCCACCAGCACGCGCAAGCCGCTGGGTACCGACGTTGAGGCAACGGGGGCCGCTGCAAGGTCTGCAGCCAATCCGCCTGTGCCTGGTAATTCCGCGGCTGGCAAACCCACAGCTGGCAACCGCAGGGGAAGCACCACGCGAAAGATGGAACCCACTCCCACCGTGCTTTCGGGCCAGATTCGCCCGCCCATGGCGTCCACCAGGCGCGCCGCCAGCGCAAGGCCCAATCCGGTACCGCCAAAGCGCCGGGTGGTGGAACTGTCCTCCTGGGTGAAGGCCTCGAAGACACGCTGCAAGGCATCCTGGGCAATGCCAATGCCACTGTCCTGCACCGCCAACTCCAGAGCTGGGCCTGTATGCCCCGCCAGGGCAGCCTCCGGCAGCACCTGGGCGCTGACGACCACACCCCCCTGCTCGGTGAACTTCAGGGCGTTGCTCACCAGATTGCCCAGCACCTGCTGCAGGCGGGTAGGGTCCAGCAAGACCGAGCGGGGGATCTGGGGAGACACCTGCAGTTGCAGGCCAAGGCCCTTCTGGCGCGCCACACCCTCATAAAGCCTGACGGTTCCCTCCAGCAGCTCCGGCAAGTCCACCGGCAGCAACTCCAGTTCCAGCCGGCCCGCTTCAATCTTCGAGAGTTCAAGCACATCGTTGAGCAGGTTCAGCAGCAACTGCGCGGACTGCCGCATCACCTGCAAGTGGCCGCGCTGCTCCGGGGTCAGCGCGCTGTCGCTGAGCAATTCCAGCATGCCCAGCACGCCGTTCATGGGCGTGCGGATCTCATGGCTCATGTTCGCCAGGAAGGTACTCTTGGCGAGGTTGGCCTGCTCGGCCTCTTCCTTGGCCCGGCGCAGGGCGGCATCTGCTTCGGCGGCCCGCAGGCTGGCGTCCAGCCTCACCACCAGCGGCGCGAAACCCTTGCGCAAGGTACTCGACAAAGGGTGGCTGAGCTTGAGCAGCAGCAGCAAATCCCCACGGATGCGGAACCAGTGAATATGCCCCTGTGCGCTCCTTGTCTCCGGCGCCACAGGTGGCTCGTGCACCACCGCAGAGTTTTGGCTTTCCAGCACCGCCCGTGCGGTGGACCAGTCGCTCGCGGTCAAGCCCTGCACCTCGCGGGCAAACGGGCGCGGCAGCGCGTACAGAACCTCACCCTCCACGCTGTCCGCAGTCAACCCGATCAGGGCGGCGCCGCGTCCTCCCATGAGGCGCAGCATTTCGGTGAAAGCGTGGCGCAGCATGGACTCCCGGTCTGTGGTCACGCCGATGGCCAGCGCCATTCGGAACAGCACCTCGGTCTCCAGGGCCAGGGACTCGGTGGAATGCGGCATGACGAACGGAAACTCGGCCTGTGCGTGGTGGGCGTCAGTGAGCGGATGGCTGCGCCAAGTTCACCACCACCGCGGTCTTGTTGTAGAACTCCAGGAAGCCGCCCATGTCGCCGGCCACCTCCCCCAGAGTGAGTGCGCCCACGATGGGCTCTTGCTGGGCTACGGCCATCAGTTCCGCGCCGAAGCGCTCCTGCAGGAACAGTACGCGGGAAATGCAGTCGATGAATACCCGCTGCACGGGAGGCGCGAGTTGGCTGTCGGCGGCCACACGCGCCTGGGCAGCGGCTGCAATCAATGCTTCGGGCACCCCCTCAAGCACGTGAACAAAGGATTCGGGGGGCAACTCCCCGACACACACCAGGGTTCCATCTGGCAGGGCCTGAATAGGGTCGCGCACAATGATTTCTCCGCCCAGGCGACGCAGGCCAAAAGGGAAGCCTTTGGCCACATCAAAGAAGTTGTCTGGACCGAACGCTTCCGCGCCGTGGCGGGCCAGTATCTCCCGGTACACCACCAGCGCAGGCCGGTGGTTGAGCTCGATGATACGGTTGCGATCCAGTGCAGTGACCTTAAGGGGGTCGGAAATGATGCGCCACCCGTGGGATACGCCCAGGCCCGCCTTCAACGGCAACAAAGCAACCACCGCCGCATCCTGCAACAACCCATTCGGTGTGATGACGCAGGGCTTGGGTCGCAGGCTCAGTGAGCCAGCACCTCCGCCAAAAAACGGCTGCGCCACACCATGCTCGTGGAAAAGATGCGTGATGAAGCGGGCAATGCCGCTGGAGAGTCCGTCCACCACCACCGCGACACAGCTATCCGGTGGCAATTCGTGCGGAAGGGCCTTGGCCAGACGATCGTCGGGTGCCTCGGAGAGTTCGCCCAGACGTTCAACCACGGCGAGGTGAAGCGGCGCCGCCAGAGCCACCACCACCGCCCCGCGCTCGTACTGCTGTGCGCCCCAGATCACCTTCGGATACACGCCACCAAAGACTGGCTTGGACAGCCGCTTCAACACGGGGTCCAGCGACTCGGGCGTATAGGCCTCGGCGTCAGCGGCAAACACCCACAGCGCCCCCACCTGCGGGTCGGCGTCCAGCACACTGAGTGCGCATTGCAGTTGGTCGACTGAGGCTTCGGGCAGCCACTGACTGGTCCACATGAAAGGTCGCTCCGCCTCAAGATGAGATCAATTGCATCTATTGTCTCATAATTATCAAATAATTGTGATAACTAAATCATGAACGCTAGGGCCTTTGCGCAAGTGCCAACCCCATACAGACGAAAAAAAACCCCTGCAACCATAATTGCAGGGGTTTCCATTTCTGGCGGAGCGAGAGGGATTCGAACCCTCGATGAGGCTCTACACCCCATACTCCCTTAGCAGGGGAGCACCTTCGGCCACTCGGTCATCGCTCCGTAGCCCTCTATTATGCCTCAACTGGCCAGGGCAACCGCCAAGCTCAGGCGTTGCCCGCCAGGGTGTCGGTAGGCTGGTCGAGGTCGAACTCGCGGTGCAGCGCGCGCACGGCCAGTTCCATGTACTTCTCGTCAATCACCACCGAGGTCTTGATCTCGGAGGTGGAGATCATCTGGATGTTGATGCCCTCTTCGCTCAGCGTGCGGAACATGCGGCTGGCCACACCCACATGGCTGCGCATGCCTATGCCCACAATGCTGACCTTGCAGATGCGCGCGTCGCCCACCACTTCGGTAGCGCCCAGTTTCGGCGCCACCTGGGTTTTGAGCAGGTCCAGCGTCTTGGCCAGGTCGTTCCTGTGCACGGTGAAGCTGAAGTCGGTCTTGCCTTCCTTGCTGATGTTCTGGATGATCACATCCACCTCGACGTTGGCATCGGCCACGGCGCCCAGGATCTGGGCGGCGATGCCGGGGGTGTCGGGCACGCCGAGCACCGAAATCTTGGCTTCGTCGCGGTTGAAGGCAATGCCGGAAACGACGGCTTGTTCCATGGTTTCTTCTTCCTCAAAAGTGATCAGGGTGCCGGAGGCGGCTTCTTCGGTCAGGTCGATGTCCCAGGGGGTGAAGCTGGAGAGC
>JALOSG010000149.1 GCA_025458665.1 Serpentinimonas sp. | reverse complement strand
CGAAGCCGGCAAAGTAGGCCGACATGACCAGCCCCAGCACGGTGGTGGAGAAATCGGCCAGCCCACCGCGCAGGCCCACCACCGAGAACAGCAGGCCCACACCCACCACCAGCAGCCCCACGCCACTGAGCAGGGAGGCAAGTGGAACCAGCAAGCGGTTCACGGCGTCCAGTCCACCAGGCCACCGTAGGCCGTGGCCAGAATCAAGAGCCCGAAGGCGATGCGGTACCAGGCAAACGGCACATAGGTGTGGCTGGCCACGTAGCGCAACAGCCACTTCACACACACCCACGCCGACAGATAAGAGACTACCAGCCCCACCGCAAAGAAAGGCAGATCGGTCCAGGACAGCAGGTGGTGGTTGCGGTAGAGGTCGTAGGTGGCCGCACCAAAGATCATGGGACTGGCGAGGAAAAAGCTGAACTCCGTGGCGGCCCTGCGCGAAAAGCCCAGCGCCATGGCCCCGATGATGGTGGCCCCGGACCGGCTCACCCCCGGAATCAGAGCCAGGCACTGGATGGCACCCACCGCCAGCGCATCTTTCCAGCCCACCGCATCCACATCCTGTACACGCTGTGCCGGCTGGCGCGCCTGCCGGGCCTCCACCCACAACATCACCACGCCACCAGCAATGAAACCGGCGGCCACCACCACCGGGTTGAACAGCACGCCCTTGATCACATCGATGAACAGAAAACCCGCCAGCGCGGCAGGGAAGAAGCCCAGTAGCACGTTGGCCGTGAAGCGCTGCGCCACGCGGTCGGTGGCCAGCCCGCGCACGGTACCCAGCAGGCGCTGCAGGTACAGGGATACGATGGCCAGGATGGCACCGGTCTGAATCACCACTTCGAAGAGCTTGATCTTCTCGCCATGCAGGTCGATGAGCGCCGCGGTGAGGATGAGGTGCCCGGTGGACGACACCGGCAGAAATTCGGTCAGCCCTTCCACCAGCCCCATGAGGGCGGCCTTGAGCAGCAGTGTGAGGTCCATGGGGAAACGGTTCCGGGAGGCGGACCAGCACCGAAGCCCGCTGTGCGCGGGCCCGGGCCGGAGTAAGCAGAAAGACGAAGGCCTGCATGGCCCTCGTCCCGCGATCGGCTTAGTTTAGTGCGAAGCAGCCAACGAATGCTGGCAGCGCAGGCGTCAGCGGCGGTAACCGTCGCGGTGGCGGTGGTCCCAGGCGTATTTGTCCCCGCGGTAGTCCCCGCGGTGGTCCCCGCGGTAGTCGCCCCGGTAGCCACCATGTCGAGCGCCCCGGTCATCGTCCCAGCCACCCCGCTTCCAGTGCTTGTGGCCGGGGGGGTGACCATGCCTGGCCCATCCGGGTGGGCCGCGGTGGCCGTATGGCGTGCCGTACACCACCTTCGGCGGCAACACCACCACGTGCGGCGGCTGGTAGTAGCGGCGTGGTGCCTGGTACACCACCACCGGCGGCGCGTTGCCCACGCCCACATGCACGCCGGGCGATTGCACCCCAATGGACCAGTACACGCTGTCGGCGCGCGCCTCTCCCAGGCTGGCGGCACCTACCAGCCATGCCCCGGCGGCCAGCGCCAGCACGCTGCCCCAGCTGCGGCGTCGGCTCGCGCGCTGCGGTGCGGTCGCACCGGCAAATTCCGGTACCGATGGGGATACCGCGGCTGGCGAAGGTTGGGCGTTCATGACTGACATGGGAAACTCCTGGTAGCGACCCCGTAGGCCGATGGGTCCATTGAAGCCCCAAAACCGCGTTACCCCCAACGCCAAGCTGTGAAAGCGGTATCGAGTGGTAACGCGGCACGCTTGGCAGGCGCCTAGAATCAGGGTTTTTCCCCACCCAGTCACACCGTGAATTCAGCGCCCCGCCCGCCCGCCGAAGCCGAACCCGCCAAGCCCAGCAACTTCCTGCGCCAGATCATCGAGCACGACCTGGCTGCCGGCAGCTACGCCACGCGCCGCTGGGCGGGCAGCCCGGGGGATGCCGCCCACCACGCCACGGGCCAGCCCGACCCGGCCCGCATCCGCACCCGCTTCCCGCCCGAGCCCAATGGCTACCTGCACGTGGGGCACGCCAAGAGCATCTGCATCAACTTCGGGCTGGCGCGCGACTACGGCGGCGTCTGCCACATGCGCTTTGATGACACCAACCCCGAGAAAGAGGATGTGGAGTACGTACGCTCCATCCTGGACGCGGTGCGCTGGCTCGGCTTCGACTGGGGCCCGCACCTCTACCAGGCCAGCGATTATTTCGACTTCATGTACCGCGCCGCCGAAGCTCTCATTGAAGGCGGGCACGCCTACGTGGACGAGCAGACCGCCGAGCAGATGCGCGTGAACCGCGGCGACTTTGCCAAGCCCGGAGTGGACAGTCCTTTCCGCAGCCGCACACCGGCGGAGAACCTGGCGCGCTTTCGCGAAATGCGCGACGGCCAGCACGAAGACGGCTCCATGGTGCTGCGCGCCAAGATCGACATGGCCAGCCCCAACATCAACATGCGGGACCCGGCCATTTACCGCATTCGGCGGGCCACGCACCACCACACCGGGGACAAGTGGTGCATCTACCCCATGTACACCTTCGCGCACCCCATTGAGGATGCGCTGGAGCAGATCACCCACAGCCTGTGCACGCTGGAGTTCGAGGACCAGCGCCCCTTCTACGACTGGCTGCTGGAGCGCCTGACCGAAGCCGGCCTGCTGCAGGCACCGCCGCCGCGCCAGTACGAGTTTGCGCGGCTCAACCTCACCTACGTCATCACCAGCAAGAGGAAGCTGGCGCAGTTGGTGTACGACAAGAAAGTGAGCGGCTGGGACGACCCCCGCATGCCCACCATCGTGGGCTTGCGCCGGCGCGGCTACACGCCCGAGAGCATCCAGCTGTTTGCCGAGCGCATAGGCGTGACCAAGAGCGACAGCTGGATTGACTACAGCACGCTGGAAGGCTGCCTACGCGAAGATTTGGAAGGCAAGGCGGCGCGTGCCATGGTGGTGCTGGACCCGGTGAAGCTGGTGATAGAGAACTGGGACGCCCTCATGGGCGCAGGCCATCTGGAGCCTTGTACCGCCCCGGTGCACCCGCACCAGCCGGAGCGCGGCCAGCGCAGCCTGCACTTCGGCCGCGAACTCTGGATAGAACGCACCGACTACGAAGACACCCCGCCCAAGGGCTTCTTCCGGCTGTTTCCGGGCAACAAGGTGCGCATGAAATACGGCTACGTGATCGAGTGCACCGGCGCCACCCGCGACGCCAGTGGCCAGCTCACGGAAGTGCGCGCCCAGCTGGTGCCCGACACCAAGAGCGGCACGCCGGGCAGCGACAGCGTGAAGGTCAAGGGCGTCATCACCTGGGTGGGCGCCACCGACGGACTGAGCGCCGAAGTGCGCCTGTACGACCGCCTGTTCACCGACCCCCAGCCCGATGCCGGTGGCAAAGACTTCATCGAAGCGCTGAACCCGAACAGCCTCACCGTGGCGCAAGCCATGGTGGAGCCCTGGCTGGCCAATGCCCAGCCCGACGAGCGTTTCCAGTTCGAGCGTCATGGCTACTTCGTGGCCGACCGCGAAGACCACCAGGCAGGCGGAGACACCACGCGCCGCGTGTTCAACCGCATCACCGGGCTGAAGGACAGCTGGGGCAAGTGAAGCCCGCCGTCCCCCAACCGCTGCCGTTCAGCCCCGCCGCCGAACGCAACCGCGACGCGATTCTGGCGCAGTTGCAGGTGCGCCTGCCTGCCACGGGCCGTGCGCTGGAAGTGGCGGCAGGCACCGGCCAGCACGCGGTGCACTTTGCCGCTGGGTTGCCTGGCTGGCAGTGGTGGCCCACCGATGCAGAAACCACCTCGCTGCGCGCCATTGCGCAGTGGGTGGGCGCTTCGGGCGTAACCAATGTGGCTGCGCCACAACTGCTCGATGTGGTGCAGGCGCTGCAGGCAGAGCCCGCCGTGCTGGCGCAGCAGCTGGGCCAGGATTTCGATCTTGTTTATGCCGCCAACCTGCTGCACATAGCACCCTGGGATGCCTGCGCCGGGCTCATGCATGTAGCGACTGCGCTGCTGGCACCCCACGGCCAGCTCATCACCTACGGGCCTTACCTGGAGCGCGATGTGCCCACGTCCGCCGGCAACGCCAGCTTCGACGCCAGCCTGCGCCAGAGCGACCCGCGCTGGGGCCTGCGCCTGCTGAATGAGGTGGCCGCCGAGGCGGCGCGCTTTGGCCTGCGGCTGCTGGAGCGCCAGCCCATGCCCGCCAACAACCTGTTGCTGGTCTGGGGGCGTGCTGCCACCTGAAGTGGTGAAGTGACCATGGCCGGGAATCCGACCCGCCCACGCCGTTTTACCCCGCAGGCCACAATCATTCCCATGTTCAAGACACTCAAAGACCTGTTCGATGGCCTGACCACCCAGCTCTCTGGCCAGGAACCCAGCCACAGCCCTGCGGCGCAAGAGCACACGCTCCAACTCTCCACCGCCGTGTTGCTGGTGGAAGTCATGCGCGCCGACCCCGACCTGAAGCCCGAAGAGCGCGATGCCGTGCTGCTCGCCCTGCGCGGCAAGTTCTCCCTGGCCCCGGACGAGCTGGACCGGCTGCTGGAACTGGCCCACGAGACCTCGCGCACCAGCTACGACCACCAGCGCTTCACCCGGCTGCTCAACGAGCGGTACACGCAGGAGCAGAAGATCCGCGTGGTGGAAGCCATGTGGCAGGTGGCCTACGCCGATGGGCGCATCCACGAGAACGAGCACCACATCATCAACAAGGTGGCGGGGCTGCTGCACGTGACGCATGGCGAATACATAGGCGCCAAGCTGCGCGCGCGCGACGCAGCCGGCCATTCCCCGGACAACGCGACTGGCCAGCCATGAACCAGCGTCTGGCGGCCGAGTTCGTCGTTCTGGCCGCCATCTGGGGCTCCTCCTTCCTGTTCATGCGGGCAGGCGCCTTCGAGTTCGGCGTGGTGGCCACGGCGGGCATGCGCGTCATCATTGCCAGCGCAGTCCTCATGCCGCTGCTGTTCGCGCGTGGCCAGTGGCCTACCTTCCGCCAGCACGCGGGGCCTATTCTGTTGCTGGGGCTGCTGAATTCGGCCCTGCCCTTTCTGCTGTTCTCCTACGCGCTGCTGTCCATCACCACCGGGCTGTCGGCCATCATGAACGCCACGGTGCCGCTGTTCGGGGCTGTGATTGCGTGGCTGTGGCTGGGCGAGAAGCTCACCCGCTCCCGCGTGCTGGGGCTGGTGGTGGGGTTTGTGGGTGTGGCCATGCTGTCGTGGAGCAAGGCCAGCTTTGCGCCGGGTGGCACGGGCTGGGCCATTGTGGCCTGCCTGGGCGCTACCGTGAGCTATGGCGTGGCAGCCAGTTTCACCAAGCGCTACCTCACGGGCGTGGCACCGCTGGCCAGTGCGGCAGGCAGCCAGTTGGGCGCATCGCTGTTTCTGTTGCTGCCCACGGTGTACTTCTGGCCGTCCACCCCGCCGAGCTTCACCGCCTGGGGCGCGCTGCTGGCCGTGGGCGTGGTGTGCACCGCGCTGGCCTATATCTCGTTCTTCCGCCTCATTGCCAAGGCGGGCCCCAGCAAAACCCTCACGGTGACGTTCCTGATTCCGCTGTTCGCGCTGTTCTACGGCGCCCTGCTGCTGGGCGAATCCATCACGCTGTGGATGGTGGTGGGCGGCAGCGTGATTCTGGGCGGTGTGGCGCTGGCCACCGGGTTCGTGTCTCTGGGGCGGCGGCCGGCCGCCTGAGCAGCACTCAGCCTTCCTGCACGGTTTCCTTCAGCTTGGGGCTGGCGTGGAAGGTGACCACGCGGCGCGCCTCAATGGCCACCGGCTCGCCGGTGCGCGGGTTGCGGCCGGGGCGCGGTGCCTTGGTGCGGATCTGGAAGTTGCCAAAGCTGGAAATCTTCACGTCCTCGCCCTGCACCAGGCTGTCGGTGATGAGGTCGAAGAAGGCATCGACCATGTCTTTCGATTCCCGCTTGTTCAGGCCTATCTGTTCGAACAGCAAGTCGGCCAGCTGGGCCTTGGTCAGGGCACTGGTTTCCGCGTCTGCCGTGCCCGCGCCATCTTTGCCCATGGCGCCTCCGCCTGGCTGTTCTTCGTGTTCTTGCTTCATCGCATCCATGGCTGTTTCCTCTGCTGTGGGTGGGACCGGTGTCTCGGGCGCTCAACCGCGCAACCGGGCCCCGACCTTCTCGCTCAGGCTGGTGAGCACGGCCTGCACCACGCCTTCAATCTCTTCGTCCGTCAGGTTGGCGTCGCCGCGCTCCAGCGTCAGGCGCACCGCCAGGCTCTTCTCGTCCGCCGCCAGGGTGGCGTTCTCGGCGCCCTTCTTCGGGCGGTACACGTCGAACAGCACCGCGGCACGCAACCAGCCCTGCGTGGGCGCAGCGTGTACGGCCGCCATCAGGGCTGCGTGCGGCACGCTTTCCTTCACCACCACGGCAATGTCGCGCTCCACCGGCTGGTGGCGGGCCACGCCCTGAGCCACAGGCACATCCCGTGCCAGGACGGCCTGCAGGTCGAGTTCGAACAGCACGGGGGCCTGTGCCAACCCTTCGGCCTGGCGCCAGCGGGGGTGCAACTCGCCCACAAAGCCCACCTCCACGCCATCGAGCAGCACGCGGGCACAGCGGCCCGGGTGCATGGCCGGGTGGCTGGCGGGCT
>JALOSG010000148.1 GCA_025458665.1 Serpentinimonas sp. | reverse complement strand
GCTTCGATGTGTACCTGGAAGGCCGCAGCCTGGACTACCAGGGCCCGGAACTGGGCTACTGGAAAATCCCCGACCAGTTCGCCGCCGCGCGCTTCGAGCAGATGTACCCCCGCACCCCTGGCACAGCGGCGGGCACCGGAGAAAACCCGGTGCCGCCGCGCTGTGTCTTTTTCCCCACCATCACCAACCACCTGCCCTTCAGCCCGGTGCCCCCGTTCCAGCCCGACTGGAACCGCGTACTCACCCCCGAACCGTTCGATCCGGCCGATACCGCCCGCGCCCTGGCCGCGCGCCCGAACTGGCTGGACATGTTCCCCGACTACCTGGGCATGGTGGCCTACACCTACCAGTGGCTGGGTAGCTACCTGCGCCAGCCCGAACCGCGCGAGGCGGTCTACCTGCTGGTGGGAGACCACCAGCCCTCGGCCAACATCACCGGCGAAGGTGCTTCCTGGGATGTGCCGGTACACATCATTTCCCGCGACGAAGCGCTGCTGCAGCGCCTGCGCGCCCAGGGTTTTCAGGACGGCATGGACCCCCGCCGTGAGAGCCTCGGGCCGCTGCACCATCTCACCGGTATGGCCCTGAAAGCCTTTGCCGGACCTGGCCCGGGTACTGGCGCCAGGGCGGCCGGCCCCTGAAGTAAACCGCGCGCCAGACGGGCTAAGATCGCGGGCATGGACCCAACGCCCACCACCCCTTCAGCCCTGACCTACCTGCCCGAGCCCGACCGCCGCCCCGCCGCCTGGGGCCTGTTCTGGCTGTTTCTGGGCTGGGCGCTGGCCTCGTGGTTGCGCCATGGGCTGGTGGAACCGGCCTTGCTCACCGCCCGCTGCGACGCCATCGTCTGGAGCCAGGTCTGGGCGCAGGGGGTCTGGAGCCAGTGGGCATCGATAGACTGGGCGTGTCTGGTGCGGGCCACCACGGTGCAGGTGTTTGTCAACCACCGCCTGGCCACGGTGGCTCTGGCCGTGGCGGTGCTGGCACTGGTGCTGCGCCGCCGCTGGCTGGCAGGCGTAGCGCTGTTTCTGGGCGCCGCCGCGCTGGTGCTCTACTCCACCGACCGCGGCACGCTGGCCGTGTTGCTGGCCGGCTGGGTCTGGGTGTCTCCCCCCGCAGCAGCCCAGCGCGCAGCGTCGCGTACCTGACGCCAGGTAGCCACGCCCAGGCCGACCCACAGCAGGCCAGCGACCCAGGCCTGGCCGTTGTGCAGGGTTTCCTGCAACACCACCAGCGGCGCAGCCAGCAGGCAGATACCCGCCAGCCAGCGCGCCTGCGTGGCCCAGCGCTGCAAGGGGTGGGCGGGTGTAGCAGGCCCGGCACCACTGCGCAGTTGCACGTAGGAGAGCAGCAGAAGCAGGAACACCGGCGCCATGAGCATGGGCCACACCAGCGGGCGGTAGCGGGCATCGAACACCAGACCCAGAGCCAGCCAGGTGGTGGCAAACAGCAGCACCAGTTGCGTCATGGCCAGGGCCACGTCGGTGGTGGGAGCCAGCGGGCGCCGCACCTTGCCGGCGTAGCGCGCCGCCAGCACCGCCAGCGCCAGCAAGGCCGTGGCCAGTGCCAGCGCCCCGTACAGGCCGCCCAGTATCCATTCGGTAGGTGTGCGGCTCCAGGTTTGCAGCATCTGCCATTGCAGCAGGGCCAGTGGGCCCACCACGCCGCCCGCCAAAGCCGCCAGCAAGGCGCCCGGCAGCGCGCCCAGGGCGACTCCCAGCACCGCACCCAGCGCCAGACCGCCGGCTGTGGCCCACAACAAACCGGGAACCCGGGGGTCGGGTGGGGTGGGGCCATCCAGCTTCACTCGCAACTCGCCGTCGCTGGTCAGCATGCCCCAGTAGCCGCCCATGGCGCCTTCCAGCCGCCGCTTCCAGGGCTGGTCAAACGCCTCGATCAGGTTGTAGCGCGGCAGCGGCCGGGCCAGCAGTTCACGCACAAAGCGGATCTGCTCCGCCTCCCCGGGCACCGCGGCGCCCCGCTGGCGACCGGCAGCAGGCCAGCCGGTTTCGGCAATCAGCACAGGCAGGGGGGCAAAAAACTCATCGAGCTGGGCGGCAATGTCGTGCACATGGTCGATGGCGTCCTCTATGGCCACCGGGTCGTCTTCCCAGTAGGGCAGGATGTGCGCAGCCACCACGTTCACGTGCGGGCGCAGCACATTGGCGTGCCGCTGCCAGAACTCCCACACATCGGCATAGGCCACGGGCACCGGGCTGGCGGCTTTGGCCTCGGCCAGCCAGCGGGCCAGTCCTTCCGGGGACTGTTCCCGCCGCAGCAGCACCTCGTTGCCCACGACCAGCAGCTTGACCACGTCGGGGTATTCGCGGGCCAGGGCCAGGCCCTTGTCCAGCTGCTGGCGGTTGCCCACCTCGTCACGCCCTATCCACACCCCGAGCATGACCTGCATGCCCACCGCACGCGCAGCGGCCGGCACCTGGTCCAGCCCCATGTCTACGCCGTAGGTGCGGACGCAGCCCGTCAGGGGGCGCAGCAGGCGCAGGTCTTCCTCTATCTGTGCCTGACTGACGACCTTCTCCTCCAGCCAGGGGGCTTTTCCGGGGCGGCGGAAGGGCGCGTAGGACAGGCACTGTATCGGCGCCGCCACACTGGCCCCCGGCGGAGGGGCGGGGTCGGCTGGCGCTGGCAGCAGGTAGGCCTGACTTTGTAAAAACAACCAGAAAAGCCATGCGCAGAAGCCCAAAAAGAGGGCGGCAACCGCTACCATTCCGGGTTGCGCATCGGCGGCGTTCAATGGGCTGGGATGCTGATGCAATTCAAGGAACTCTTGGTGTATGAATTCTGTAGATTCTGCCACCCGCGCCTCGCGCTGGCGCTCCGGGGTGGTAGCGGCCCTACTTGCGCTCGCCGTAGTGGCCCTGAACATCGTTCTGTGGCGTGTGTTCAATCCCCCCATCATTGCCAACAGCGCTCCCGAAGAGTTCACGGGTATGGCCTACAACGCGTTCCAGCGCTGGGACAGCCCCATCAGCCAGCGCTTTCCCGACAGCGACGAGGTGGAGGCCGACCTGGCGGCGCTGGCCACCTACACGGACCGCCTGCGTACCTACAGCTCCAGTGAATTTCCCGACCTGCCCACCCTGGCCCTGCAGAAGGGCCTGAAGCTGGCCGCCGGCGTGTGGCTGGACACCCGGGCGGAGAACAACGAGCGGGAAATGAAAGCGGTGGTGGCCGCCGTGGCGCGCCACCCCAACATCCACCGCGTCATTGCCGGCAACGAAACCCAGCTCCACTCCCTGCTGGAACCTGAAGAGCTGTATGCCTACCTGGACCGGCTGCGGGCGCAGCTGAGCGTGCCGGTGTCCACCGCCGAGCCGTGGCACATCTGGATGGCGCAGCCTGAAATGGCCAACCATGTGGATTTCATCACCATCCACCTGCTGCCCTACTGGGAAGGCGTACCGGTGGAAGCCGCGGTCGATGAGGCGCTGCGCCGCTACGGCGAGGTGCGTGCGGCCTTTCCGGACAAGCCGGTGGTGATTGGCGAGATTGGCTGGCCCAGTGGCGGCTTCCGCATCGACGGCGCCGAGGCCACACCGGACAACCAGGCCCGTTTCATCCGCGAGTTTCTGGGGCGCATACAGAACCAGACTTTCGACTACTACGTGATGGAAGCGGTGGACCAGCCCTGGAAAGCCGCCACCGAAGGCCGCGTGGGCGCCCACTGGGGTTACCTGAACGCCAACCGTACGCCCAAGTTCTCCATGGACGGCCCACTGGAGTCCGACCCGCTCTGGCGTGCCAAGGCGGCGGCCTCCGCGGTGCTGGCGCTCATTCCGCTGCTGCCGTTCCTGTACATCTTCTCGGGCATGACCATCTCCGGCCGCTTCACCTTTGCGGTGTGTGTGCAGGCGGTTGCCACCTTCGCCGTACTGCTGGGCACGCAGCCGCTGTCGGACTACCTGCGCTGGTACGACATCATCCTGCTGGGCCTGCTGGTCCCTGCGCTCATGCTCATGGGCGCCATCCTGCTGTCGCAGGCACTGGAATTCGCCGAGCTGTTCTGGCGCGGCAGCCTGCACCGCGTGGAGAAAGCCAGCCCGGTGGCGGGTGACACCCTGCCCGACGGCGAGCCGCTGCCGCTGGTGAGCATTCACCTGGCGTGCTGCAACGAGCCGCCCGACATGGTGCTGGCCACCGTGAAAAGCCTGCTGGCGCTGGACTGGCCCCGGCTGGAAATTGTGGTGGTGGACAACAACACCAGAGACCCGGCCCTGTGGCAGCCCCTGCAACAGTTTGCCGATGAACTGAACGACCCGCGTCTGCACTTCCACCACCTGCCCGAATGGCCGGGCTACAAGGCCGGTGCGCTGAACTACGCGCTGGAACACACCCACCCCGAGGCGGGCTGGATAGGCGTGGTGGACGCCGATTACGTGGTGGACCCACAGTGGCTGCGCCGCCTGGCAGGCCACTTTGCCGCGCCCGATGTGGCGGTGGTGCAGTCCCCGCAGGCGCACCGCGAGTGGGAGGGCCAGCGCCTGACCCGCATGATGAACTGGGAATACGAGGGCTTTTTCCGCCTGGGCATGCACCACCGCCACGAGCGCAACGCGCTGGTGCAGCACGGCACCATGACCCTCATCCGCGCGTCTTCCATGCGCGCCGTGAATGGCTGGAACACCACCTGCATCTGCGAGGACACCGAACTCGGTCTGCGCCTGCTGCAGCGCGGGGAACGCCTGCTGTACGTGGACGAGGTGCTGGGCACGGGCCTGGTACCGAGCAACTTTGCCGCCTACCAGCGCCAGCGCAAACGCTGGGCCGAAGGGGCCATGCAGATCTTGCGCCAGCACGCACGCGCGCTCGTGAGCCCCGGCCACCTGACCGTGGCGCAACGCTACCACTTTGTGGCCGGCTGGCTGCCCTGGGTGGGCGACGCGCTGCACCTGTGCTTCAGCTTTGCCGCCATGGCCTGGACCTTCGGCTTGCTGGCACTGCCCAAGTATTTCACCGTACCTATTGCGCTGTTTGTGGTGCCGCTGGTGGTGTTCTTCCTGGCCCGGCTGCTGCTGGTGCCGCTGCTTTATACACGCCGCGTTCCGTGCAAGTTCACCGACATCGTGGGCGCCGCTGTGGCTGGCATGGGCCTCTCGCACAGCGTGGCACGGGGCGTACTGGCGGGCCTGAGCGGCCGGCTGGCGCGCTTCGAGATCACCACCAAAGGCAAGAAAACAGCCCAGGATGCGGCCGCATCGGCCAACACCTTCGAGCTCCCCGTGTGGATGAAGTCGGTCCGGGAAGAGGCCGTACTGCTGACGGGTCTGGTGGTGTGTGTGCTGGCGCTCCTGATACAGGACACCCTGCCGCTCGACCACGCCATGATGGGCTGGATGTTGGTGCTGGCCATACAGAGCGTGCCCTACCTGGCCGCCGTGGGTGTAGCAGCCCTGGGACGGGACAAGGAAAACGCAGCGCCGGCTTCCACCTCCACCACCGCCGCCGCCGCAGCCTGAGGCCCTCCGTGGCCTGTGCCGTGGGGTTCAGGCACCCGGCGCTTCGCGCAGGCGCCAGGCTGCCAGCAACGCCAGCGCGCACAGCGCAGCCAGCAGGAAAAAGGTTTCGTTGAAAGCCACCAGCCGTTCCGGGCTGGGTGCCGTGGTGTCGAGCGCAAAGCCATGCACCGCCGAGCGCCATTCCAGCACGATACCGCACAGGCTCACCCCGGCCGAGCCGCCCAGCATGCGCAGAAAATTGATGACGCTGGAACCCTGCGGGATATGGCTGGACTCCAGCCCGCGCATGGCGCCAATGTTCAGCGAGGGCAGGATGAAGCCCAGCCCGATGCGCCCCAGAATGGCCCAGGCCATGAGCAGCGGGATCAACTGCGCCGGCTCGCGCAGGTCGAGCGTGGGCATGAGCGCGAAAGAGGCGGCCAGCAACACCAGCCCCACGCTCACCAGTCGGTGCGTAGGCTGACGGTCTGCCAGGCGGCCCACCAGCGCAATGGTCACAGCCAGCACCAGCCCGGCAGGCAGCAGGACGGTACCCACGAACGCCGCTGACAGACCCAGCCCCATCTGCATGTATACCGGCAGCAGGTAGGTGGAACCAAACAGCGCGATGCCGTAGATGAAGGCCACCAGGCTTCCCATGGCGAAGCGCCGGTCCTGGAACAGGGACAGGTTCATGAGCGGATCGGCCTGCAGGCGGGCGCTTGGGTGTTGCGCGGCGTGGTGCTTGCGTTGGAGCATCTGCCGAAGCATGTGCCGCTGCAGCCACACGAACACCCCCAGAGCCAGCGCTGCCGCCAACAGCAAACCGGCGCCCACCCAGGGTGTACCGCCCTGCAGTTCCACCAGGCCGTTGAGCAGGCACAGCGTGCCCAGAGTTGCCAGCAGCAGGCCGCGCCAGTCGAGTGCGGCGCCCTGCGGGTTGGCCGCGCCGCCGCCCGGCGCGGTGACCGGCACATAGCGGCTGGCCAGCCACAGCGACACCAAGCAGAACGGCACCACCATGAAGAAAATGGAGCGCCAGCCAAAACCCTCCACCAGCAGCCCGCCGATGCTGGGGCCCAGGGCCGGTCGGCCTTGTTCGTGCGGCTCGAACGCGCGCAGGATGATGATGGCGGGTATGGGCTGCACCACCCCGGCGGCCAGCCCTTCGGCCACCCGTGCAGCCAGCACCAGCGGGTAGTCGTTGGCAAAGCCACCGGCCACACCGCCCAGCATGAGCAGCCACATGCAGCCGTAGTACGTGCGCCGGTAGCCGTAGCGCGCCAGCAGCCAAGGTGTGGTGAGCATGGACACCGTCATGGCGGCCATGAACCCCGAGGTGACCCACTGCGCACGCTCCTGCCCCAGCGTGAAGTGCTGGCTCATGTCCGGGATGGCCACGTTCATGATGGTGGAGGACATGATGGAGGCCATCGTGCCCACCATGACCGACAACAGCAGCAGCCAGCGGTAGCGGGGCCCGTAGCGGGCCCGCAGCGCGGGCAGGGTGTGTGGGGAGAGAGGAGCGGGCGGCGTCAAACGGAACAGATCAGGCAGAGGGTGCAATGCGTTGCGCCATGTATACCTGGTGCAGCGTGATCTTGCGCACCTCCACCTGGCTGGCCTGTATGTGGCTGCGCAGGAGCAAGGTGGCCTGGTCGGGTTTGCGGGCCAGAATGGCTTGCAGTATTTTGCCGTGTTCCTCGTAGGTGGCGTCAATGCGCAACTGCTGCAGAAAGTCCAGCCGGCGGATGATGCGGATGCGCTCCGTCACGTCCTGGTGCACGCGCGCCAGTTCGGCGTTGCCGGCGGCCTGCACCAGCGTCTGGTGGAAGGCCTCGTCCCAGGCGGCCACTGTGGCGGCGTCGGTGCTGCGCTGTTCGGTGGGCACCAGCCAGCGCAGCCGCAGTGCTTCGAGCAACTCCACCTGCGCGGGGGTGTTTTGCTGGCACAGGCGCTGCACGGCAGCGGTTTCCAGCACCATGCGCAGATCGCACGCGCCAGCCGCTGCGGAACAGCACCTCCACCATGCCCTCCTGCTGCAGGCGGAACAGGGCCTGGCGCACAGGGGTGCGGGAGACACCCAGGCGGTTGCACCACTCGTGTTCGCTGAAACGATCTCCCGGCACCAGCCGGAAATCGGCAATGGCCTGCTTGATGTCGCGGTACACCTCATCAGCCCGCGACTGGAAGGGCTCTGCCTGGCGGCGCCGTGAACCGAAAGTGGGCGGTTGGGTAGTCACAGGAAAGGTCGGCTGGCGCTGGGTTGGATTGGCTGCATGGGCGCCCGGAGTAGCACTGGGGGCGTATTGCATAACCACGCGCAAGCTTAGCGCATTCGTGCCACCCCGGCCTGCTCCAGCGCCAGCGCGGCCCGCAAGGCCAGGTCCTCGCGCCACGGTGCGGCAATGACCTGCACGCCCACGGGCAGGCCTTCGGCGGCATCGGGCCACAGGGGTGCAGCCACCACGGGGCAGCCGGCAAAGGAAATGGGCTGGGTGAGCAGGCCCATGGCGGGGCGGCAGGGAAACTGCTGCCCGTTCAGCGTGAGCCATTCGGTGCCTATGGGCGTGGCGGGTACCGGTGTGGCGGGTGTGAGCAGCACGTCCCAGTCCTGGAAGAGGGCCAGCACGGCACGCCGGTACCACGTCCTGAAGCGCTGGGCACGCAGGTACCACGCAGCAGGCTGCAGCGCCCCGGAGATGAAGCGGTCCACCGACAGCGGCTCGAAATCCGCGCGCTGGGTTCTCAGGCGTGGCAGGTGCAGCGCGCCGCCTTCGCTGGCGGTCACGATGAACGCCGCAGCGCGCGCCACCTGGGGCGCAGGCCACTCGATACCGCGCGCCACATTCGCGCCCTGGGCTTGCAGAGCGCTGGCGGCCAGAGCCACCCCTTCGCGCGCAGCGGGCCCGGCGTGGTCGTGGAAGTAGCCCGATAGCACGCCCACACGCAGCCCTGCCAGATCAGGGGCGCCGGGGCTGTGCAGCAGCGGGCTCACCGCTTCCACGCGCGTGGCGTGGCAGCCCGGGTCCAGCGGGTCGGGGTACTGCAGCGCGTCGTAGGCCAGTGCCAGGCCGCGCAGGTCGTTGGCGAAGGGCCCCAGGTGATCGATGCTGTTCACGAACGGGTAGGTGCCGCGCCGGGACAGCCGCCCGAACGTGGGCTTGAGGCCCCAGACGCCGCACAGCGAAGACGGCACGCGGATGGATCCGTTGGTGTCCGAGCCCAGCGTCAGCGGAACCTGCCCGGCTGCCACCGCTGCGCCCGACCCCCCCGAGGACCCCCCGGCAATGCGCCCCAGGTCGTGCGGGTTGCGGCTGGGGCCGTAGTGGGTGTTCTCGGTGGTGAAGCCGTAGGCAAACTCGTCCATGTTCAGCGAGCCCACCAGCACAGCGCCCGCCGCCTGCAACTGTTGCACCAGCACCGCGCTGGCGCCGGCCGGGGGCAAGCTGGCATTGACCTTGGAGCCCGCCAGCGTCACCTCGCCTTCAATGTCGAACAGGTTTTTCACCGCAAAGGGCACGCCCGCCAGCGGGCCCAGGGTGGCTCCCTGGGCGCGGTCGGCATCTACCTGGTCGGCGGCCGCGCGGGCAGCGGCGTAGCGTTTGCCCGTGAAGGCGTTCACGGCGGCGTCGGTGGCTTCTATGCGGGCCACACACGCTTCCAGCGCCGCGCGCGCGCTCACCTGCCCGGACTGCAACTGCCCCACCAGGGTGGACAGGCTGGGGCAGGCTGGCGCTTCAGGGTGGTGCGCCAGTGGCTGGCGTTCGGTACGGGGGTTCACGGCTGGGGCCCCGGCGCGTAAATGGCGGCCACCTCTTCGTGGTCGTCCAGCGGGAAGGCCTGCAGCAGCTCGGCCATGGCCACGGTGCGGCCCAGGTGCACGGCCACGCGCTCGGCCTCGGTGGCGCTCAGGTCGAGCCCCAGCGCCTGCGCATTGGCGTGCACCAGAGCCAGTACGTCCAGGGGCTCGCTGCTCATCTGCGCACCTCGCGCTGGAACACTTCCAGGCTGCGTTTCTTGGTTTGCACGAAGCTGGCTTCCGACAAGGTGGCTACCGTGCGCGGGCGGGGGTCGCCGTAGGGCAGGATCTCGGCAATCTGCGTGGGGCGCTTGGTGAGCAGCAGCACCTGATCGGCCAGGTACACCGCTTCTTCCAGATCGTGCGACACCAGCACCATGGTGGTGCCGGTTTCCATGAACACTTCCTGCAGCTTTTCGCGAATGAACAGGGTCATCTCGTAGTCCAGCGCCGAGAACGGTTCGTCCAGAAACAGCACCTCCGGCTTGGGGGCCAGCGCCCGCATGATGGAGGCGGTCTGCTGCTGCCCGCCCGAGAGTTCATAGGGGTAACGGTTCAGGTCGAACTTCACATCGAAGGAGGCCACCAGCTCCTCCATGCGCTGTGCCACATCGGCCTTGGAGCGCCCTTCCAGCCGCAGCGGGTAGGCGATGTTGTCGATGGTGCGCATCCACGGGAACATGGCTTCGCGGTAGTTCTGGAAC
>JALOSG010000012.1 GCA_025458665.1 Serpentinimonas sp. | reverse complement strand
TTTGCGTGCCGGCGCCGCAAACCACTGGGCCTCGGGCACCATTTTCGGGGTCGGTGGGTCGCCCAGGTAGTGTGGCGACATGATCTGCACCTCGTGCCGGTTGAATGTGTCTTGAATGGCTGCATTCAGATCGCTGGCCACACGGGCCCGTGCGGCCGGCGCATCGGCCTGTACGTACACCACCAGTTTGTAAGCCACATAAAAGTCCGACAGCGCGGTCTGCATCACGTAGGGCTGAGGGTCCTTGAAAATCTCGGGAATGCCCTGAGTCGCCTCGATGAGCATGGCGTGCACCTGCCGCCACGGCGTGTCGTAGCCGATGGTGACGGTGGTGTCGAGCACATAGCCCCGCCCGTCGTGCACCCGCGAAAAATTGCGTGTCACATTGCCCAAAACCAGCGCGTTGGGTAAGGCGATTTCTTCGCCCATGCCGGTGCGCAGCCGGGTCACGAACAGGCCCAGTTCGGTGACAGTACCCTCGCAATCCAGAATGCGCACATATTCGCCCTTTTTGAGGGCGTAGGTGTAAACGATCATCACCCCGCTGGCGATTTGACCCACCACCCCCGAGGCGCCGATGGACACCATCAGGCCGACGATCACAGACAGGCCCTTGAACGCCTCGGTGTGCGAGCCGGGCAGGTAGGGGTAGGCCATGGCCACTGCAAACAGCCACAAGGTGGCATTGACGATGCGGCGAGTGGCCGGCGCGGTGTGGGTGTTCAGGGGCGACTGACCGTCAGGGCGGCGCTCGACACTGTCAAAAAATTCGGCCGAAACCCGCGTGACTACCCAGGCCACCAGGAAGATGATGACAGCGATGAACAACCCGGGCAGGGCATCTGCCACCGAGGACAGGGCGTTGCCGCTGAGCTGGCCGATGGAGTGCGCCAGGGTTTCGCTGGCCGGCCTCGTGACGACGAAAAGACCCAGGGTGTACGTGATGTAAACAAAAAACACCCCCAACGCCAGCAGCCAACTGCCCAACAACAGGAGGCGGTCCATCAAGGCGGGCACCAAGTTGATGGTACGTTCACTCAAGGCAGCATCGACGGTCCGCTTTAGCCACGGACGCAGCCGTTCTACCGTCAAGTAACGCACCTTGGACGACAACTTCGCCAGTAACGCCAGGACCACCAGCAGCAAGGTGGTGCTCAGCACCCCTTTCAGCGCAGCGTTCAACAGAGCCTTGGGGTCCTGCCGCTCTCGCGACTCCGCCCAAGCCTTTTGCAGTGTGCGGGAGGCATGATTTGCAAGGTCTTCGGTCGTTTCGCCGGCTTGGCTCAGTGCATCGCCTGGCAGCACCAAGAACAGGGCTTGCCCATCGAGTTCAACCTGTAACCCCTGTTCAGTGGGTCGTATGGACGTCCAGCCCTCTCCTCCCTGCTGGAACGCCGTCTCTATGCGCCGGCGCGCGGCCTCAGCCCTCTCGGCGGGGGTGAACATCCCCAAAGGCACGCGAAAAGTGTGCACCGTACGTTGACCTACCTCTAACGGGATGCCGGCTTCGGTCGTGGCGGTCGCGGCTGTTGCAGGATTCCACAACGACGCACACGTGGCCAGCAGGGCAAAAAGCAAGCGGATCAGATGCACGGCAACGCGTCCTTGCGGTTTCGAGGTGCCTTGATTTTCTACCAAACCACGTCGGTAGTCTTCGATCAATTTGGTCTTGAAACCTTCCGGATATCTCTTCTGACTCAAGCACCTCTTTTCAGACCTTAGTTTGAGGGTTTGCCGCTCCTATCATCCCCATCATTGCCTTGTGTTGATACGCAATGCTTTGTGGACATGCCGAGGCCCCCTGCAAAACCATATCCGCTGGGTACAACCCAGAGTTGAATGCTGTCACATGGGGTGCAAATGACTGCTCGGCGACTGACATCAGACAGTCACATTGGGTGAGCCAACGACGGCTTGCGCTGCCTAGCCGCCCATCGCGCAAAGCCCATATTTGAATCGCAAGACGCCCTCATCCAAAACATCTATTTCCTGGCATGTAAGGCGGCCAGCGGTTG
The DNA here is from genome assembly GCA_025458665.1 of Serpentinimonas sp. Taxonomy (GTDB): domain Bacteria; phylum Pseudomonadota; class Gammaproteobacteria; order Burkholderiales; family Burkholderiaceae_C; genus JALOSG01. The sequence goes on along the minus strand of JALOSG010000012.1, from coordinate 20,564 downwards.
TACCCCACCGCGGGGTCGTTCGCCCTTAACGCAAGGATGAAATCAAGCTCCACGCGGTTGATTTCTGCCCTTGTAGCGGCATCAGCTTCCCACAGAATGTCCCGCGTCACGGTAAAGCTTTTGCGCTGCTCCGGGGAAAAATCGGCCGCAATCAACGCCGAGGAAGCGCTGCCAAAGTAGTTGATGCTGTTGGTCCGGTCCTGACCCACGTAAATCTTGCCGTTGGGATAGGTTATCCGGTACACCACTGCATGAAAAACCTCTGTTTCAGCCATGGGTGGCAAGGGCGTAATTCACCTTCGTACCCACCATAGATATCGCGCCGCTGGCAACCAGCGCTTGCACCAGGGCGGCAATCTCTTCCTCGGTGGCCTGCTTCTGTAGGTATGACGCTATGGAATTGGAGAGCGTTTTCACGGTGCGCGGCTTGGGCGCGTTGGGCTGGGCCAGCCGGTCCAGCACGATCTGCATGCGCTCCTCGGGGGTTTTGCTGTGCGCAGCTTTCAGGGCGGGAATGTCGGCAATTTCCGTCACGCGGCCAGCCCGCACCTTGCGGGTTTTCAGGTGCTGAATGAGCGGGTCGAACCCCGCATCTTTCGACACGATGTGGAAGCAAGCGTTGGGGTCGGTGGCCGACAGCGCCCCTATGTAGTAGGCAATGTGGAAGTCCAGCGCGTTGGGGCCGTTGCCTGCAATCTTCACGTACTCCGCCTGCGCCCCCAGCTTCTGCACAGCGGCCGCCGTATCGAACGGCACCTTGGTCTGGTTGGCACCCACAAACACCAGCACCCGAAAGTGGGGTTGCGCCAATGCGTCCAATGCCAATGGCTGGACGTTTTCAAAGTCAATCAGAACAATGTTGTTGCGCATTGCCGCCCTTTACTGGCCCGCATTGCGGGCCTTCCTCCCTGAAGAACCAAGTTCATTGTCCGCTATCTGCACGGTGCTGGCTTCATTGCAGCCGCCAAGGAAACGGCTGACTTGCTCAGCAAGCGCATCGTTCTCATCGACGGCCATCAACTGACCCGCCTCATGATCCGCTTCGACATTGGCTGCCGGGTGGAGGAAGTGGTTTACATCAAGAAGCTGGATGAGGATTTTTTTGATTGACCAGTAACGGCTGGGACGCTGGTGTGGGCAAGGAGCGCACGGGGGTCTGGCAGTGGTCATGCCTGCTTGGGCCTGCTTGCAGCTCCCCACAACCGGCCCACACAAGGGCAGCCCCCGACCGGTTGCCGTAACTGAGTAACGAAACCTAGCGAACAGCCCAGCCCCCGGACATGGGAAACACCTGGCCGACAAAGCAGTTGGCCGCATCGCTGCAGAGATAGGCCACGAATTTCGCATCTTCCTCGGCTTTGACCAGTCGGCCCAAAGGTACTTCGCGCTTCAGACGCTCTTGGAACCTGGGATTGGATTGCACTTCAGCAGGGAAATAGGTCGGGTTATCTACGAAGTTCTGCGCAATCGCATTGAGCTGGATGTTGTCTGGCGCCAGTTCCACGCCTGCCGCCTGTACGTAGGCCAGCTGCGCTCCGCGCGCGGCGCTGTAGCTGGCTGCCCTCTTCATACCCCGCAAGGCCGAAGCGCTCCCCATGACAATGATTTTTCCGCCTCCCCTGGCCTTCATGCCTGGTACGACTGCGCGAACCAACCGGGGCAAAGGATGAACCATCGCGTCAAAGACTTGTTGCCACTCGGCCTCATCAATCTGCGTGACTGGCGTAGACGGCGCAGGCAATGCCAGGTTGATGACCAGCGCATCCACAGGGCCTGCAGACTGGACCAACAACTGTGCGTCCTGTAACGCAGTGGGCATGCGCTGGTCGGCGATGACTTCAGCGCCACAGGCCCGCAACTCATGGCAGATGGCCGGCCCCATAAAGTCCGAGGCCTGAGTGACCAGAATGCGTTTTCCGGTGAGGTTGCTCATGGGTTCTCCTGTGTGTGGACCTCGGGGTGCATGCCGCAGAGCCGCGCATGTTGCTCCTTTAGGTGCATTGGGGCTTGCCAGTGGCAAATTATGGAACGATTGTTCCGGAACTAAAAGGCCAGACCGAACAAATGCCGCATTGAGGGAGTGGCAAGCGCCTTGATTGCAAGCAGCCGGGAACCGTCTTGCAGCCTCTCAAGCAGAACGGAAGCTCTCGCTGAAAAAGACTACAGGCTCGATCTCACTTTTCGTCGCACACCGCCCTAGCCAACGTACCCATTAAAACAACCCCGCCTGCCCACTCGCTACCCCCACAGCCGCCCCCACAGCCACCCCCACCGCAGCCGCTTCAGCCACCAGCAGCCCATCGGGCGGCGGGCGCAGCATCGCGTTTACCTGGCTACTTTCAGCCCGCAGCCAAGCTTCAAACTGCCCCGCCTCCAGCACCACCACGCTTCGTTTCTCATCCCCTGGCCGGTGAAACTTGCCCATGACCGTGTGCCCATCGGCGTTCACGGTCAGCATGGTGAACGATGTCACCACTTCACCCGAACCGGGGTCGGTCCACTGGTCCCACAGGCTGGCCACGCCCATGGGCTCGCCGTCCGCGCGCTTGATGCGCCAGCGCACCGCCCTGCCCGTTTCCCAGTTGGGCTCGAAGAAATCGTCCAGCAAGGCAATGGCGAATTGGCGCTTCCGCCATGCGGTGCGATAGCTGGGTTTTTCTGCCACGGTCTCGGTGCGGGCGTTGTAGGTCTTGCGGCCCAGGGTGGCGTCCTGGGCCCAGTGCGGCACCAGGCCAAAGCGTGCCAGCCGGCACTGGGTCTTCCCTGCATGGCCCGCCAGGGCGATGGGGGCCGCGTAGCCGGGAAACGCTTCCGGCGGGTAAGGCTCGCTCGGCAGTTCTGCCCCCAGGTGCTGAGCGACCCATTTCTGGTTTCGGGTGGGTGTGTAGTTGGTGCACATGTGAAAAGCAGCCCCGCCGGCTGGGTACAGCCCATATTCTCACGCTCACGCTGGTTCGCCGGTGCCGCATTCCAGCCGCTCTGCGGAGCAGCCATTCAGGTACGACGCCTGAACCATGCCGCTCTGGAACGAGCGGGTCTTGGCAAGCTGCCAGCGCGAAGGCGTCAGGCCTTCCTCAAACAGGCGTATGCCGCCGCCCAGCACAACGGGCACCCAAGACAGCACCAGCTCATCCACAAGGTTCTTCTCCAGGGCCTGCCGCACCACGTTCCCACCATCGAGGTAGACGGTGCGCGCGCCCGAGGCCTGCACCCTGCACAGCGCTTGTTCAATGTCCCCCTGCAGCGCGATTTCGCCGTGCGCGGGTGCCATCGGCCTGTGGGTCAGTACATAGACCCGTTTGCCGCCGAAGGGCCAGTCACTGAACCCGAGCACCGCATCGTAGGTGTTGCGGCCCAGAACCAGCGCATCGGTTCTGCCCATCAGTTCGTCGTAGCCCGTCTCGGCGGGCGACTCGTTGGCGCATTCGGACAACCACGACAGGTCTCCCGCCGGACCGGCAATGAACCCATCGAGGCTGATACCCAGAAAGACGATGACTTGGGGAAAGCCGTGCATAGATTTGTCCGCAGTTAAATATACATTGTAGAATTTATTGGCATGAACACACAGACCGGCCCGAAACAGCGAGGGCGACCCAGGCAGGACGCCTCCTTGCTGAGTCGCGAGCACATCCTTTCAGCCGCAGGGAAACTGATGGCGGCGGGTGCGAGCGATGTAAGCATGCGGGCGGTCGCTTCTGCGCTGGGTGTCAATGCCATGGCGCTGTACCACTACTTCAGCAACAAGCAGGCGCTGCGGCAGGCGTTGATCGAGAAGGCCTTTGCCCCGCTGCTCGCGGTTCGGCCCCGGTTGGCCAGACTGCCCACGCCTGAACTCAGGCTGCAGCTGCTGGCGAAAACGTACCTGCTCTGTGCCGCGAGGGCTCTCCCATTGACCCAGCACCTGGCCCACAGGGGCGGTGCGCCCCTGGCCACGGTGTTCTCCGAGCTGTTCGAACAAGCACTTGGGAACCCCACACCCGCGCCCAGCCACGCTGTGCTGCGGAACGTTCTGGTGGATTTCCTGCACGGGGCCGCACTGGCTGGGCCTGGAAGCGCTGCCAAAGCGCTGGACGCTGGCTGGCCGGTTTTGATGGCGGGCTTCAGCCAGCACTTGGCGCAGGGCTTGCGTACACCCGTCTGAGGGACACCCGCACCGGCTGCACGCGGTTCGGGGCCGGCTTAGTGTGATGCCGCGGCATAAAGTTGCAGCGCCATCGGCCTGGGCCACTGTATTTTTTGGCGCAGTAAGAATCGGCCTAGAGCTTCGACCACACACACAGGCGCATGCATTTCGCAACGTCTGACTTCACCACCCGAAAGGTCGATCCCATGAAACCTCTGCTTCTTGCTATTGCTGCGTCCGCCGCCGTAGGCAGTGGCCTTCTGTCTGTGCAGGCCCACGCGCAGACTTCCCAGGCCGAGTCCCAGGTCAATGCGCTGGAGGGGCTGGCTGGCAAGCACCCGGGCTCCCGAAGGTCCGGGGCCAAAGGCATTTGCGCCAGCGGCCATTTTGTGGGGAACGCCGCCGGGCGCGAACTCTCTAGCGCCGCTGTGTTCAGTGGCGAACGTATTCCGGTGGTGGCGCGCTTCTCGGTGGGCGGCGGTAGCCCCAAAGCCAGCGACAAGAGCAAGTCCGTCAGGGGTTTGGCGCTTCAGTTCCAGCTGCCCGGTGGCGCGCAGTGGCAAATGGCCAATATTTCGGCGCCGGTGTTCTTTGTGAGCAAGCCAGAACAGTTTGCGCCTTTTGTGCAGGCCCGCACCGCAGACCCGGCCACCGGCAAACCCAACCCCGAGAAGCTTAAAGCGTTCAACGACGCCAACCCCGACACCTTGCGCCAGGCCGCCTACCTGGCACAGGCCCCCGTGCCCGCAAGCTACGCCACCGCAAACTACTGGGGCGTGAATGCATTCGAGTTCGAGACCGCCCCGGGCAAAGGGCAGTTTGTGCGCTGGCAGTTTGTCCCCGAAGCGGGCGTGATGGGCCTGAGCGAGGAACAACTCAAATCCATGGGCGACGACTTTCTGGCCGCAGAGCTTCGCGATCGCGTGGGCAAGGGCGCTGTGGCGTTCGATTTCCGCCTGCAACTGGCCGATGCGGCAGACAACCTCATCGACCCGACCCTGGCGTGGCCGGACAGCCGCAAGGTCGTGTCTGCGGGCAAGCTGGTGATCGACAGTGTCTCCCCAGACTCTGGCGGTGCCTGCGATGCCATGACCTTCAACCCGCTGGTGCTGCCCGCAGGCATCAAGCCATCGGCCGACCCGGTCCTCAATGCGCGCGCGGCGCCTTACGCCATATCGCTGGGCCGCCGGCTGGGCGAGGTGGACCGGAAGTAAATTCCCGGAAAGGTCAGGCTTGGGGGGGGTGGCGCACTGGCTCAGCACCGCTGGCACATGCAGCCACCTCCTGTTTCATCTCCCAACTTGCCAAGCTGCCAGTGAAACCGGCAGCAGCGCAACCTGCAGGCCCTAATGCCTGCCATTCACCGAACCTTGATGACGACCTTGCCTTTGGCCCGCCCACTGTCGACATAAGCCAGGGCGTCGTTGGTGGCGTCGAAGCCGAAGACCCGGTGCACGACACGGCGGATGGCACCCGACTCGATCAGCGCTGCGATATCCCTGAGCGGCTCGCCGCTGGGCCGCATGAACCATGGCGCCCCGATGTTGCGGGCGAACTCAGGGTCTGGCGGTCCAGAGAAAGAAATGAGCTGCCCGCCAGGCTAGATTGGCGTTGTAAAAGATAGGCGCGCATGGTTTCACCACCCTCATTCCGGACTGCGGGTGTCGAACACCATGCAGGTGGTGGTGGCGTGGGCGTAGATTTTTCCATCCGGTCCCAGCAGCTTGCCTTCGGCCGTCGCTACCTGGCGGCCGGCATGAATCACCCGGCCTTCGGCACGAACCAGCGGCACCGTATCGGTGAGCGCCCGGATCATATTCACCTTGAGCTCCAGCGTGGTGTAGCCCTTGCCAGCAGGCAGCGTGGTGTGCACGGCGCAGCCAAGAGCCGAATCGAGCAACGTGCAGAACCAACCACCGTGCACTGTGCCCAGCGGGTTGTAGTGCCGCAGCTTCGGCTTCCCCTGAAAGATCGCTAAGCCGGGCTCCATGTGCACTGGAATGAAATCCATGGTGTCACCAATGGGCGGTGCAGGCAGATCTCCCGCGAAGATGGCCTCGAACACTTCCATGCCCGTCATGCCAGTCATGCCCGCCGCGCGTTCGCGGGAAACTGCGCCGGGGGCTGCCAACCGGCTACGGATCGACCGCTCGGCCTGATGCCACTGCTCCAATGTTTCCTGTGGACCCATGAAATCACTCCATAATGTTGCATATGCAATTGTTGCAGATACAATCTAACACATGAAGACCACTTCTGCTCCACAGGGCTGCACCAATCTCAAGCTGCGACAGCTGGGACGCATGGTGAACCGCCATTACGACCAGTACCTGTCGGTGGTGGGACTCAAGGGCACGCAATACGCCTTGCTCAGCTGTGTGGTCAAGCTCGGGCCCATGCGGCCAGGCGACATCGCACGCCAGATGCAGATGGATGCGTCAACCCTGTCCCGCAATCTGCAACCGATGGTGGCTCAGGGCTGGCTATCGGTAGGGGCGGGCGAGGATGCACGCAGCCGCCTGGTGGAAGCCACCCCTGCAGGCATGGCGTTGCGCACAGAGGCCCAGCGCGCCTGGAAGGCAGCGCAGACGGCGCTCAACCAGCGCCTGGGCCTGGCGCAAGTGGCTGCACTGCACGACTTGCTGGATGCCAGCATCGGCATCCTGGATGAAAGCCGTGGTGGCACTCTCCCGCGCTGAGGCGCCCGCCAGGCTGGACGGCCTGTTGCTGCTGTTGCTGGCGGCTCTGGCTGCATTGGGTGCGCTGGCGACCAACATCATCCTGCCCAGTTTTCCCCGCATGGCAGGGGATCTGGGTACTTCGGTGAAAGACCTGAGCGCCACCCTGGCCAGCTTCTTCATCGCCTTTGCGCTGGGTCAGTTGCTGGTGGGGCCGCTGTCCGACCGATTCGGCCGCCGATGGCTGGTGTTGGGCGGACTGGCGGTGTTCGTGGTTGGCAGTGTCATTTGCGCGGTATCGGGCAGTCTGTCCCAACTCATTGTGGGGCGCACTGTTCAGGCCCTGGGCGTTTGCGCCACGTCGGTGCTGTCCCGGGCCATTGCCCGCGATCTGTTCGACGGGGAGGCCCTGGCTCGTGCATTGGCCTTGATCATGGTTGCCATGGCGGCAGCTCCCGGCTTCTCACCCTTGCTGGGCGGCGCCCTGGGCGAACTCACGGGCTGGCGTGCCACGTTCTGGCTGCTGGCGTTGCTGGCGGTGGCGCTGGCCGTTCTCTATGCCACCCGCCTGGGCGAGACGCACGCCGCCAACCGGCGTTCAGCCGTCTCGCCCGTGGCAGTTGCAGGCACCTATGTGCAGTTGCTCGGTGACCGTCGCTTCATTGCACCAGCGGTATCGGTCAGCTGTGTCATCGGCTCGCTCTACATGTTCTTTGCAATGGCGCCCGCCATCCTCATGGCTGGCTTCGGTTTCTCGGCTCTCGGGCTGGCGCTGTTCTTTGCCTCTACCGTGTTCGTGGTGTTCGGTGCCGGGTTCCTGGCGCCCCGCTGGGCACGGCGCAAGGGGCAGACCTACGTCGCCCGTGCTGGCATCGCCATCGCCCTGGCTGGTGCCGTGGCCCTTTGGGCGGGCCAGCACAACGTGTATGCCTTTGCGGTTGCCATGACGGTGTTCCTGCTCGGCATGGGTCTGCTCAACCCGCTGGGCACCGCCATTGCACTGCAGCCCTTCGGGCACCAGGCAGGGGCGGCATCGGCCTTGCTGGGCTTTCTGCAGATGGGTTGTGCAGCGCTGTCCATCGCCGTGGCCGCAGCACTTCCCCTGACGGTTTACGCCGCGTTTTGTACCGTTCTCACGGTCAACCTGGTTTGTGCACTCATTGCATTCACAGGCCCTGACATGCGCGGAGCTTGAGGACGCTTTGCACTGGAAAACCGGGGCGAAACGTTCGAGCTGCACAGGTGTCATCGCTACCCAGCCGCCCGCGGCAATCCAACTTCAGCCCAAAAGCCACCATCACGCTCCTTCACTAGCGTATGCATTTGCCGACGCTGGTACCGGGAAGCCGGGACGGGCCATTGAAGCGTTCCTCTCATCGCTCTGACTTGCGGTACGGGAAGGGCGTGCCCGCCGGCGCCCCGGGTTGCTGGCCCCACCACCTGTGAAGTCGGCCCTGCTATGGGCCTGCCGTCAGGCAACTACTGCGCGTTGTCTTTTGGGCCGCGTAGCACTTGCTTACAAGCCCGTGCGATTGCCGGGAATAGCGTTGCCGGGCACCGCGTTGTCATGAGGCAGATAGCAGCATCTGCAGCCATTCATTGCCACAAGGAGCCATTCATGAAACACCGTATCCGTGTCGTTGCCGCCGCCCTGGCGGGCGTGGTGCTGGGTAGCCACGCGCAGGCGCAGTCGTGGTCGCAGCCGCTTTCCGGCTGGGCCCAGGGGCCAACCCAGGGGCTGAAGGTCTCGGCCTCCAACAGTTCTTCCAACTCATCCTCCAACTCCTCCCAGCGCAACCCAGACACCGCGGTACACCGGTTCTTCGGGTCCTGGGAACGCGGGCTGAACCGCGCTGCGCAGGCCGCGGGCCTGGAGCGCAGCAACCGGTCCAGCAACTCCAGCTCCAACAGCTCGTCCAACTCATCGAGCAACTCCTCTAGCAATTCCTCCAGCAACTCCTCCAGCAACTCCTCCAGCAACTCGTCCAGCAATTCCAGTTCCAACAGCTCCTCGAACTCCTCCAGCAATTCCTCCAGCAACTCCAGTTCCAACAGCAGCCGCTGAGCCCCTCCGCCCGGGCGGCATGGCCTTGGCCGCGCTGCTTCGGGCGACCCGCTCTTGGCCGAGCCCCATCCATTGCCACCACCATGTTTGCTCTACGAACACCCCCGCAGATCGAGTTCCTCTGTGACCCCGCCGACCTGGGCGTGATTGCCGCGCCCATTCCCGCGCGGGAGGTCCTGCCAGACTGGTTCCGCCGCCTGCCCGCCGTCGACAAGCAGCACCTTTCCACCAGCGACAACGCCCTGACCGTAAAGCGCTGCATGCCCTTCCTCGATGCCATGACCACCGGCTGGGTCATTCCACTGGCCGCCACGGTCCGGCTGGAGATTGCCGATGGCGGGCAAACGGTGCACAGCGGTTGGGACTTCGACCGCACCATGATCAGCAACCACCACGCCTACCAGGTGGCCGGGCACCCGGCGCAGCCGCGACCGCCCTGCAAGTTCCACAACCACTGGACCATACGCACCCCCAAGGGCTGGAGCTGCCTGTTTTTGCAGCCATTGAACCGCCCCAACGGCGTATTTGAAATTGCTGCCGGCGTGGTGGACACAGACAGCTACACCTCGCTGATTCACTTCCCCTTCTTTGCCACCGGCCCCGATGGGCTGCACACGCTGGAGAAAGGAATGCCCCTGGCCCAGGTGATTCCCTTTCAGCGCAGCAGCGTGCAACTGCCAGGGGTGGTCCGCGCAGAAACTCCTGCCGAGGCGGAGTCACGGGTACGCATACAGCGCGCCACCGCCGCCAGCGACGGCTGGTACCGCAAAGAGGCGCGAGACAAACGCTAAGTACCTCTCAGCGCTTGGTACTCCTCAGCCCATCTGGCCCATGGCCAGCAGGGCTACACCACTCACCCCCACCACCCAGGCCAGGGCTTTGATGGCGGATTCCAGCTGCGCGGCACGCTGGCGCAACCGCCATTCAGCGCGCGATCCGGCACGCACTCTGGCCAGGCGTATCGGGCTGTCGGGCCCGGAGGCGCGATCTGTCGTATTCTTTCCAAGCGTTTGCGGGTTCATGGCGTTCGTCGTTGACCGACGCGGTGAAAGGGTTGGCGGGTGAGCCCCAGGTCGGGGTTCCTGCCCAAGACAACGCGACGCGACGCCACTTATTCCATGTCTGTGCCATTTTTTGCTGCTGCTTGCCTGCCACCTGCCAGGGCCCATGGCCCGAGGCGGTGGGCCCTTATCCTCGCTGCCAGCGCGCTGGCGGGCTGCGCAGGCACGCCGCCCGAATGGGTACCCCAGTCCGTGCGGGATGCCGTGGCGCAGTTCCAGGCATCGCCACACCCCGCCGCGCCCGGCCCTGCCCCGCGCCCGATGCTGCGCCCGGGCGATGCATTCATTTTTGGCCGAAGCACCGTGATGCAGGTGGTGGGGGTGGAAACCGCCGTGCCAGGCGCGCTGCGCTGGCGCACGGGCAATGTGGAATGGCTGGCCAGCAGGGACTTCTTCGTGCCCGTGCTGGAGCACCGCTACACCAGCGGAGCGACCAGCAGCACCATAGAAGGCAACCCTGGAGCACTGTGGCCGCTTGAGCCAGGCAAGACGGTGGCGTTCACGGAACAAAGGACCGAGACCCTGACGCTCACGGGTACGCAACTGCGCCAGACACTGCGCTGGACCTGTACCGTGCAGGACGCGCGCATGAGCTACGTGCCTGCCGGTGACTTCGAGACCTACCGGGTTGCCTGCGAGGCGCGCGGAGACAGGGTGCCCCTGGTGCTGCAGCGCATTCAATGGGACTACGCACCTGCCCTTGGGCACTACGTGCGCCGCGAGTGGCTGGAGGGCAGCCGCCAGCGCGAGGTGGTTTTGTCGGCCGCGCTGCCGGCCGCCGTGGCCACGCCCGAGCGGCTGGCACGCACTTTGGGCCGCCTGGCCCGGGAGTGAGCGTTCCCGTGGTGCCCTGCCCAGTGGCTTCAGGCTGGGCAACGCACCGCCACGGTAGGCAAGCCGTGACCGTAGACGGCATCTTTTCCGGGCTGACCCAAGTCCTCGCTGGGAATGGCACCGCCCGACATCCAGTCGCCCGGCTGCGCCAGGCGCTCTGCCCCTGATTGGGCCACCAGCGCCACCAGAAAAGGGACCGCGTAGGACGTCCCGCTGGAAACCGCCTGTTGCCCATCGCGGGTGAGCGTGGGCACATCGGCGCCCGGCAAGGCGTAGTCGATGTAGTCACCCTGGTTGGCTCGGCGGTAAACGCGCTTGCTGGAATGGAGCGCTGTGGCCGCCAGCACCTGCTCGTAGGCTGCGGGGAACACCGGTGCAGCGGCGCGTCCCTGGTTGCCTGCGGCGGCTACCACCGTAACGCCCCGTTCCCGGGCTCGGCGCAAAGCCGCATCCAGCACCTCGTTGCCGGGGCCGGCCAGGCTCATACCCACCACCCGCGCGCCTTGCTGCACCAACCAGTCCAGGCTCTTGACCAGGCCCATGACGTCGGCGCTGCCGTTGCCAGAATTCAATGTGTAGAAGGGAGCCGCTGCGAGCAGCCGGGCGGCAGGCACCAGCCCTTCGTAAGCAGTGCCGGGCTGTCCTACCAGCAGAGCTGCCACAGCTGTGCCGTGGTCGTCCTGCAAGGGGTTGCGGCCCGGCGGCACCCAGCTGCGGCTTTGTACCCTGGCCTGTTGCAGTGGCTCCACGCGGGGCGCAACCGCGGTGTCGATCATGCCGAGAACCAGGCCCTTTCCGCATGAGGCACTCTGTACCGGCCAGCCCAGTGACGCCTTCAGAGGTGCCAGCGGTGAGCCGCCCGGTGCGGCACCCCCACGGGCTGTGGAGGCTGCGGCTGCCTGCGCCAGCGTGTAGCGGTGGTGCAGCGCGAACACGTTGGGGTCGCGCTCGGAAAGTACGTCCTGGGCGGTCTGGGCATCCACCCCCCGCAGGCCCAGCCTGACCACCTGAAGCCCCAGGGAGCCCAGGCCAGCCCGCTCAATCACCTCCACCCCAAGCAACGCCCGGGCCCTTTGCAGCGCAGCCGGGCTGGGGTTGAGCGCCAGCAACTCGGTGGCCACAAACTGCTCGGCCACTACCGGAGGCGCCAGATCGAGCGGGTCGATGGGAGCGCCGCCCGACCCGGCGCTGCCCCCGTCGGCGCTGGAGGAGCCAGCCCCGCCGTCGGCGCCACCGTCGCCATCCCCGTCGTCGGCATAGGCGTATCCAGGCCAGCCAGGGCCGGGTGCCCAGACGGCCGGGCCCAGCACCAACACCGCTGCCAGGGCCAGCTGCAAGGGCCATGCAGCCAGGCGCCACGGACCGCCCGGGGCCGGGCAGTAGGTGTGTGTGTGGATGGGGTAGCGGGCAGCGCGCTGCGTCATGCGCTCAGAATATCGCACTAGCGGGAATAATTCAGCAAGCCCCACGTTGTCTCCTGCAACCATGATGTCCCCCGACCCCCGAGCCGAAATGGTGGCGCTGCTGCCCAGGCTGCGCCGCTTTGCCTATGGCCTGGTCAACGACGGGCACCTGGCCGACGACCTGGTGCAGTCCGCCTGCCTGAAGGCCATGGAGCGTTGGGACCAGTTCGAGCCGGGTACCAGCCTGTCGAGCTGGATGTTCCGCATCGTGCAGAACACGTGGCTGGACGACTACAGAAGCCGCCAACGCCGCCCGACCGATGCGCTGGACGAGCAGATGGAGTTCATGGTGGGCGACGACGGCACCACGCTCCTGGAGTCCCGCAGCGAAGCCCGCCGTGTGCGCGAGCTGATTGCCCAATTGCCGGAGGACCAGCGCGCGGTGCTGCTGCTGGTCACGGTAGAAGGCCTTTCCTACAAACAGACCGCCGACACGCTGAACGTACCCGTGGGGACGGTCATGAGCCGCCTCGCAAGGGCACGCTCCCGCCTTGCCGATGCGCTGGGCAGACATGGACGCTGACATGCCACACACCGACGAGCAGTTGCTGGCCTACCTGGACGGGCAGATGGAACACGAAGCCGACTACCACGCCATGGAGGCGCGCCTGGAGACAGATGCAGCCCTGCGTGAACGGCTGCAGGAGCTGGTGGTGAGCGCCGAGGCGGTCCAGCTGGCCTACCGGGCCAAGCTGCAGGAGCCCGTCCCCGCCCGCCTGATTGATGCCATATGGAAGGCCCCCTGGCCGGCCCAGACCAGCCAGCCGCCGCAGCCACGGCGCGGCGACACCAGCCCGCAGCCCGCGAACCTGTGGGCCCGCGTGGAGCGGTGGATGGCGCTGCTTGTGCCAGGGCGGATGGGCGCAGCGGCCCTGGCTTCGGTGGCGTGGATAGCAGTGGGAGCGGTGGTGGCAACCGCGGTGTTGCGCGAGCCCGGGAACTACGCGGGCCACACTGCCGAGCCAGATTGGACGGCGGCAGGCAGCGCAGTGTCCGACCCTGCCCTGCTCACCCTGCTTCAAGGTGCGCGCAGCGGTGCGCAGGTGCAACTGCCACGCCGGGAACTGAGCGTGGTGGCCAGCCTGCAAAGCCCCGAAGGACTCTGGTGCCGAGAGGTGACCGAACGCTCCAGTGGGCCTGAATTGAACGAAGCACATGCCCTGCTGTGCCAAGACCCTGCAGGACAGTGGACGGTGGCGCATGCCGTGCGCCAGGCCATCACGCCGAATGGCTACCAGACAGCAAGCAGCACCGCACAGGCAGACATCGACCGTTTCCTTCGGTCTTCTGGCGAATGGCGGGAACTGACCGAACAGGAAGAAGCCGATCTGATGCGCGGCACCCGATAGAGGACGGAACCCTGCTCTTTCACCGCAACGCCAGCCGTATATTCACGCCCATGCCCACCATCCATTGCCACCACTGCAAAGAGCCCATACGCACGCGGGCCGAACTGGTGGTGGTGGGCCGGTCCCTGATTGCGCTGCATGAACGTTGCCTGGACGACTTCAGCGCTGCGCAGGCGCCTGTCTTGCGCTCACGGCCCCTCAACCGCTGGGGCAACTGGTGGCGCTTCAACGGGGTGGTGTTGCTGTTCGCGGGGCTGGGCGCACTGCTGATGCCAGACCCCAGCCGCATCATCGAGGCATGGCCCATCCTCGCGGTGGCCAATGGCGGCTTGCTGGTGGCGCGCCTGACGGCCTGGTTCACGCTGGAACGCCACCTGCCCTGAGATCTGTTGTCCGGCGGGTGGGCCTGCAACAGCGCCATCCGGGCAAAGACCATACTGAACGGTTCGGTTCATTTTTGGGTACACTCCGTGCCGAACCAGAAACCCACCCCATGACATCGACCCGATCCTGCCGTCCCATCCACCGCGCCACAGGCCACGCCGGCTGACTGACCCACATGGGCTACCAGTTGTCAGGGTACCAGCTGTCAGGGTGCATAACCCCGCATGAAAAGCCGCACCGCGCTGTGCACGCGCTGCGCCATCTGGGCGGGCGACGGAAACTCGCCGGTCATGTGCGCCACGTTCGCCTGCCCTACTTCAACCAGGGCAATGAACTGCTGCGCCGCCAGCGTGGTGTCCTCCATGCGCAGCACGCCCTGGCTGCACAGGGCTTGAAGGTAGTGGGCCAGCAGCTGCGTGCCCCTTGTGGGGCCTTCCTCCATGAAGGCGCGCCCCAGGTGCGGAAAGCGCCAGCCCTCCGACACCAGTTGCCGGGCCAGCTTCATGTTCTGTGGCTGCAGGATGCCGCTCATGAACCCGATGCCGAGGCCAAACAGCACGTCTTCAGGCCGGCCCAGCTGACCGCTCAGGCTGAACGTTTGCTCCCGCAGCTGGCGCACCTGCTCCAGCATCACCGCCTCGAACAGCTGGTCTTTGCTGGGGAAGTGGTTGTAGACGGTGGCTTTGGACACGCCAGCCAGCGCCGTGATGTGCTGCATGCTGGCGCCATCGAACCCCTCCTCCAGGAACACTCGGCGGGCGGCCGAAAGGATCATCTCGCGCTTGGCATCGCTCAGCGGTCTGCCCGCAGCAGAGGGTCTTGCATCAGTCATCTCCTGCAATTTTGCTCCATTTCGCAGCCTGTCTGAAGGGTCTCACGCATGAGCTGGATTGCCCTTCGTATGCTGGTTGGCGACACCGCCAAGTACCTTGGCATGATTTTCGGGGTGGCGTTTTCGGTGCTGCTGATTACCCAGCAAAGCTCCATCTTCCTGGGGCTGTTGCAACGCTCTGCGGCGGCCGTGGTGGAGGTGCGCGACGCCGACATCTGGGTCATGGACCCGCGCGTGCAGTTCATTGACGGCGCCCGCGGGCTGCCCGATACCGCTCTTCAACGCGTGCGGGGGGTGCCCGGTGTGGCCTGGGCGGCGCCGCACCTGCGCACCACCACCACCATAGCCACGGCAGGGGTGGAACTCACGGCGGCTACCCTGGTGGGGGTGGACGACGCGTCTCTGGCAGGGCTGCCGGCGCAGCTGTCGCACGGAACGCGGGAGGCGCTCAGTGCGCCGGGCGCCGTGATGCTCAACGGCAGTGGCTGGACTTTCCTGTTCAAGGACAGGCCCTTCGAGCCCGGGCTGGAACTGGAGCTCAATGACAGCCGTGCGGTGGTGGTGGGGCTGCTGGATACCAGCCAGACGCTTTCCCAGCAGGTACAGATATACGCGCGCTACGGCACCGCGCTGTCGTTTGCGCCGGGAGGCCGCAACCGCCTGAGCTTCGTGCTGGCCAAAGCCGCCCCGGGCGAAGACCCCCGCGCGGTGGCCCAGCGCATCCAGGACGTGACCGGGCTCAAGGCCCTCTCGCGCGAGGAATTCCGCGACGCCACGCAGCGCTACATCATCTTCAACACCGGCATTCCGCAAAGCTTCGCTTCGGTGGTCACGCTGGGCGTGGTGGTGGGCATTGTGGTGGTGGCGCTGACCTTCTCGCTGTTCATCCGCGACAACGCGAGGCAGTTCGGCGCGCTGCGGGCCATTGGCGTATCGGGCTGGCAGCTGGCCGGCATGGTGATGCTGCAGGGCGCCGTGGTGGGCGTGGTGGGCTACGCCATAGGCCTGGGCATGGCTACCTGGCTGGTGGAGACCAGCGCGCAGAACGTGCTGGCATTTCAGGGCTTCTTCGTGCCCTGGCAGGTGGCGGCGCTATCGGCGGCCATTGTGGTACTCATCATTGCCTGGGCAGGGCTGGGCGGCTTGCGCCGCGTGCTCAAGCTCGACCCGGCAGCGGTGTTCCGGGGTTGATGCCCATGAGCGCCACCACACCCAGTGCCGTGGTTTGCCGCGGACTTGTCAAGGAATTCACCGACGGCTCGCAGACGCTGCAAGTGCTGCGCGGCATAGACACGACCTTTGCGGCGGGGCAGCTCTCGCTGCTGGTGGGCCCCTCGGGTTGCGGCAAGACCACGCTCATTTCCATCATTGCAGGAACGCTCTCGGCCACGCAGGGCGAGGTGTGCGTGTTCGGGCAGGAACTGACGCGCATGAAAAGAGCAGAACTGGTGCGTTTCAGGCGGCAGACGGTGGGTTTCATCTTCCAGCAATACAACCTGCTGCCCACCCTCACCGCCGCCGAGAACGCCTGCGTGGCCCTGGCGGCTGCAGGCATGGCCCGCCGGCCTGCACTGGAGCGCGCCAGCGACATGCTCCACCGCCTGGGCCTGGGAGACCACCTCGGGAAGCTGCCCAGCCAGCTCTCTGGCGGCCAGCAGCAGCGTGTGGCCATTGCCCGTGCGCTGGTGCACGGGCCGCGCCTGGTGGTGTGCGACGAGCCCACCGCAGCACTGGACGCCAAGACCGGGCACACGGTGATGGAACTGCTGCGCGAAGCGGCTGTGGCACAGGACCGCGCCTGCATCGTGGTCACGCACGACAACCGCATCTTTGATCTGGCCGACCGCATCGTGCACATGGAAGACGGCCACGTCATTGACCCGCCCGCAGGCAGTGGCATCGGCAGCGCCCAGTAAACCCACAAGGACAGGAACCACCACCATGAAGATCAAGCAGACTCTGGCCCGCTGGGGAATACCTCTGGTGGCTCTGCTGCTGGCGTTCACGGCCTACCGCATCATCGCGGGCAACCAGCCGCAAGACAACCGGATGACGCTGGCCAACCCGCCCGCCACCGCACCGGCGGCCGTTGAGCTGATTGCCGGTGCGGGGCTGGTGGAACCCTCCAGCGAGCTGCTCGCCATTGCTGCGGCCAGCCCCGGCGTCATCGATGCGGTGCATGTGCAGGTGGGCCAGTCGGTCCGACGAGGTGAGGTGCTGTTCACGCTCGATGCCCGTGCCGCCCGGGCCGAGCTGGCACAGCGCGAGGCTGCCCTGCTGGTGGCCCGCCAGCAGGTGGCGGAGGCGCAGGTCCTGCTTCAGGAACGCCGCGCAAGCCTGGCGCTGTACGAGGGAATTGGTGACGCCCGTGCGATGACCACGGAGGAGCTTCAGCGCAGGCGCTTCGCGGTAGATACTGCAGTGGCAAGGGTAGCCAGCGCGGAGGCCGGCGTGGGGCAGGCGCAGGCGGCGGTGCGCGTAGCGGCCACAGCGCTGGCCCAGCTCAGCGTGCGCGCTCCGGTCGATGCCACCGTGTTGCGCCTGACGGCGCGGCCTGGCCAGTTTGCCCCGGCCGCTCAGCTTCAGGAGCCTTTGGTTACCCTGGGGCGTCTGGACCCGTTGCACGTGCGCATCGATGTCGATGAGGCCGACCTCTCCAGACTCACCCCGGGTGCAGCCGCCACCGTCAGCCCGCGTGGCGATTCACAGAACCAGGTGCAGGCCAGGTTCGTGCGGATAGACCCGCTGGTGATTCCCAAGCGCTCACTGACCAACGCCGTGAGCGAACGGGTGGACACCCGCGTGCTTCAAGTCATCTATGCCCTGCCCGCCGGCGCCAGCGGCTTCTATCCCGGCCAGCAGGTGGATGCCTTTGTGGTCACGGGAGGTACCCGGTGAGGGCCCCAGCAAGGGCTGGGGCCGCACCGGCTGCGCTGGCCATGGCCCTGCTGCTGGCGGGGTGCGCCGCCCTGCCCACTCCCGAAGCCCCACCCACCGTGGCGCTGCCCGAGCGCTTTGCGGCGCAAGCTGCGCCCGCCGCTGCGCAAAAGGCGCCGGAGGGGCCCTGGTGGCTGGCCTTTGGAGACCAAGGCCTCGACCGCGCCGTAACGCAGGTACTCGCGCAGAACCTGGACCTGGAGCAGGCCCGCCTGCGGGTAGAGCAGTCCAGGGCACTGGCCAGCCAGGCCGTTGCCCGCACGCGGCCGCGCATGGATGTGGGAGCCGGCGCCTCGGTGAACCGGCTGTCCTCACAGACCGCGCCAGCTAAAGCCCCGGGCTTTGACGCCAACACCCACAGCGTGGGGGCAGACTTGACTGCCTCCTGGGAGCCCGATTTTTTTGGACGCACGGCGGCCGTCGTCGGGGCAGAGAACGCCAGGGCGCAAGCGAGCGAGGCCGACAACGCCGCCCTGGCTCTGAGTCTGAGCGCCGAAACAGCGCGCCGGGTCATCGAGCTTCGCGGCTTGCAAGCGCAAGATCGTCTGGCCGCCAAAGCGGTGCAACTGGAACAAGACCTGGTGGCGGTGGCCGAAGCCCAGCTTCGCGGCGGCGCGGTCAATCAGGCCGACGTGTGGCGTGCCCGCGCACAGCTCCAGAGCGCCCAGGCAAGCCGGGACCGCCTGGCAGGTTCAATGGCCGACGCGCTCCAAGCCCTGGCCGTGCTGCTGGCCACCACGCCCTCCTCCGCAGCCACCACTGTGGGTGAAGCGGCCATGCCCAAGCCCCGAGGACTCGGAGCCTTTGCAGAGACCCCGACACAGGTGCTGGCCCGGCGCCCGGATGTGGCCGCGGCCAAGTTCCGGCTTGCCGCTGCATCGGCCGATCTGGCTGCCACCGCCGCCGAGCGCTTCCCCCGGGTGAACCTGCTGGCCAGTGTAGGCATGGCTGCTACCAGCCTGGCCACCCTGGGAACCACCGATGCGCTGCTGGCCACACTCGCGCCGTCGCTGGCGTGGCGGGCGCTGGACTTCGGGGAACTGGATGCCGCGGTTGCAGGCCGCAAGGCTACCGAGCAGGCAGCCGCAGCCGCTTACAAACAGACCGTGCTGGCCGCCTTTGCCGATGCGGAAATGGCCCTCGCACGCGTCGCCGCCCGACAAGCCGAATGGGATGCCGCGCTGCAGGCCGTCCACACTCAGCGGGAAGTCAGGGACTTGGCACAGCTTCGGTTCGAGCGGGGCGTTGGAGCACTCTCTACCGCCCTGGAGGCCCTGCGGGTGGTCAACCAGCTGGAGCGCGAGCGCCTGGAAAGTCAGCAGGCTCTGGCCGTCGCGGTGGTGGAGGTTTATCGGGCCACCATGGCAGGTACGGCTGTGCCCTGACCCTGTAAGTGCCTCTAACGCCTCGTCCAAGGCGCGAACAGCGCCTCGGCGTTGCTGCGCAACAGGCGTTCACGCAGTTCGGGGGCCAGCGGCTGCGTCCATTGGCGGATCTGGCCAGCCACCTGGGCATAGCGGCCCCAGCGCTGGGTGCTGAAGGCGTCTATGGCCACCACGAAGCGGTCGGGGTGGGCCTCGAACAGGGCGCGCCATGCGGGCAGCAACTGGCCGCTGGGTGCTATGCGGTCGTCGCGCACCGAGGTGTCTATCCACAGGGCGCGCTGGGCGTGCCGCTGCAGCACCGCCGCCACGGTATCGGGCACGGGCTGGGTGCCCAGGTGTGCCCAGAGCACCCGCAAGCCGGGCTCCAGTTCAAAGGCACGGTCTACCACCTCGGCGTCGCCGTGGAGGAGCAAGACCAGGCCATGCTCGGCTGCCAGGCGCACGAGTTCGGCAAACACCTCGCTGTGCGCGTCCTGGGCAAACAGGTGCAACTCACCCAGCCCCGCCCAGGTGCCACTGCGCAGTTGCGCAGCCACCCGCGCGGGCAGGCTGCGGTCGCGCATCCACGTGGCCTTGTCGGCGTCGGAACCATAGACTCCCAGCAAAGGGATGATGCGCTGTGGCGCGTGGGCGTGCAGTTCCTGCGCCAGCGCCCCGGGCGTGCCGGAAATCACCACCTGCGACACGCCCGCCTCATCCAGCTTCTGGACGATGGCTGCCGGCCCCAGGGCCCGCGCATCGGCGGCGGTGTAGTGGGAGTGGGCGTCCAGGAAGGGCTTGGGGTGCGGCTGTGCCGCTGCAGCCCAGGACAAGCTTGCCCAAACTATGCCCAAACTTACCAAGACTCGGTACTGCATGCGGGGAATTATGTGGCCGGAGCGTTCGGGCGCGGGCTGGGTGGCGATGAAACGGTATTCTTGCGAGAGTCCCAAAACGGGACTACACTGAGCCCATGCGCGTCATAGCCGTATCCACCCTTCGGGCATTCTGGCTGCGCCACCCTGATGCAGAACAACCGCTCAAGTCCTGGTACGAGGAAGTTGCCAACACGCATTGGACGCAACCCGCAGACATCAAGGCCCATTACCGGACCGCCAGTGTGCTGAAGAACCGAAGGGTGGTTTTCAACATCAAGGGCAACGACTACCGGCTGATTGTGGCGGTGGCCTACCAGTTGCAAATCGTGTACGTAAAGTTTGTAGGAACCCACCGCGAGTACGACGCTGTGAACGCCGAGACCGTTGACATGGCCGTATAGGCCCAGGAGCCCCATGAACATACACCCCATTCGCACCCATGCAGACTACGCGGCCGCACTCAGGGAGATATCCGTCCTCATGGATTCAGACCCCGAACTGGGCAGCCCGGATGGCGACCGGCTGGATATCCTGGTCACGCTGGTTCAGACCTACGAGGCCAAGCACGTGCCCATGACCGCCCCGGATCCGGT
>JALOSG010000147.1 GCA_025458665.1 Serpentinimonas sp. | reverse complement strand
GCCCGGCTGGCCCGCGAGGTGGGCTTCACGCAGGTGAGCACCTCGCACGAAACCAGCCCCATGATGAAGTTCGTGAGCCGGGGCGACACCACCGTGGTGGACGCTTACCTGTCTCCCATCCTGCGCCGCTACGTGGACCAGGTGGCCAGCGAAATGCCCGGCGTGCGCCTGTTCTTCATGCAGTCCTCCGGCGGTCTGACCGATGCGCAGGTGTTCCAGGGCAAGGACGCCATCCTGTCTGGCCCGGCGGGCGGCATTGTGGGCATGGCCCGGACCGCACAGCTGGCGGGCCACGGCCGTGTCATCGGCTTCGACATGGGCGGCACCTCCACCGACGTGAGCCACTACGCCGGCGCCTTCGAGCGCGAATTCGAGACGCAGGTGGCCGGCGTGCGCATGCGTGCGCCCATGATGAGCATCCACACCGTGGCGGCGGGCGGCGGTTCTGTGCTGCAGTTCGACGGCGCCCGGCTGCGCGTGGGCCCGCAAAGTGCAGGCGCCAACCCCGGCCCGGCCTGCTACCGGCGCGGCGGCCCGCTGGCCGTGACCGACGCCAACGTGATGGTGGGCAAGGTGCAGCCCGAGTACTTCCCGCGCAGCTTTGGCCCGCACGCCAACGAGCCGCTCGATGCCGAGGTGGTGCGCCAGCGCTTTGCCGCGCTAGGCGCCGAAGCTGGGCTGAGCCCGGAGGCCACTGCGCAAGGCTTCATCCGCATTGCCGTGCAGCAAATGGCCAACGCCATCAAGAAAATCTCGGTGGCGCGCGGTTACGACGTGACCCGCTACACCCTGCAGTGTTTTGGTGGCGCGGGCGGCCAGCACGCCTGTCTGGTGGCCGATGCGCTGGGTATGGAAAAGGTGTTTGTGCACCCGCTGGCCGGTGTGTTGAGCGCCTACGGCATGGGCCTGGCTGCAGGCCGACGCCTTGCCCGGCATTGCGGCCCAGCTGGATGCGCTGGCCCAGGCGGCGGCGGAGGAACTCACCCGCCAGCAGGTGGGCACCGGCGCCATGCAGGTGCTGCGGCGCGTGCACGTGCGCTACCAGGGCAGCGACTCCGCGCTGGTGGTGCCGTTTGGTGACTTGGCCACCATACAGGCGGGCTTTGAGCGCGCCTACCGCCAACGCTTCGCTTTCCTCATGCAGGGCAAGGCGCTGGTGGTGGAGGCGGTGTCGGTGGAAGCGGTGATTGCTGGCGATGCGCCGCAGGAAGAAACGCTGGTCCTGCACCCGGCCCGCGAGGTGCCGCGCCGCGCCACCGTGCGCGTGTACACCGAAGGCACGAACGGCGAGGACGGCTGGCACGATGCCGCGCTGGTGGTGCGTGAAGACCTGCGCCCTGGGGATGAGATCGAAGGCCCCGCCATCATTGCCGAGAAAAACGCCACCACGGTGGTGGAGCCCGGCTGGCGCGCCCGCCTGAGCGCGCTCGACCACCTGGAACTGCAGCGCACCGTGCCACGTGCACAGCGTTTTGCCGCAGGCACCCAGGCCGACCCGGTGCTGCTGGAAGTGTTCAACAACCTGTTCATGAACATTGCCGAGCAGATGGGCCTGCAGCTGCAAAACACCGCGTACTCGGTCAACATCAAGGAACGGCTGGACTTTTCCTGCGCCATCTTCAGCGCCGAAGGCGAACTCATTGCCAACGCACCGCACATGCCGGTGCACCTGGGCAGCATGGGAGAGAGCATCCAGACCGTCATCCGCGAAAACGCGGGCCGCATGAAGGCGGGCGATGTGTACGTGCTCAACGACCCCTACCACGGCGGCACGCACCTGCCTGATGTGACGGTGATCACCCCGGTGTTTCTGGAAGACCCCGCGCGCCCCACGTTCTATGTGGGCTCGCGCGGCCACCACGCCGACATTGGCGGCACCACGCCAGGTTCCATGCCGCCGTTCTCCACGCGCATCGAAGAAGAGGGCGTGCAGATCAACAACTTCAAGCTGGTGCATGGCAATGGCCTGCTGGGCGACGATGCGGGCGGCACCCTGCAGGAGGCCGAGATGCTGGCCCTGCTGGCTGGCCAGCGGCCAGAACTCTCGGGCGCCTGCCCGTACCCCAGCCGCAATCCGCAGCAAAACCTGGCCGACCTGAAGGCCCAGATTGCCGCCAACGAAAAAGGCGTACAGGAACTGCGCAAGATGGCCGACCAGTTTGGCCTGCCGGTGGTGCAGGCCTACATGCGCCACGTGCAGGACAACGCCGAGGAAGCGGTGCGCCGCGCCATTTCGCACCTGGCCGGGCGCTTGAAGAACGGCCAGTTCACCCTGCCGCTGGACAACGGCGCACAGATTTGTGTGGCGGTACAGATCGATGCGGCCAGCCGCAGTGCAGTGATCGATTTCACCGGCACCAGCCCGCAGCAGACCAACAACTTCAACGCCCCGCGCGCGGTGTGCATGGCCGCGGTGCTGTACGTGTTCCGCACCCTGGTGGCCGACGACATTCCGCTCAACGCAGGGTGCCTGAAGCCGCTCAAGGTCATCATCCCGGCGGGCTGCATGCTCAACCCCAACCCGCCTGCCTCGGTGGTGGCGGGCAACGTGGAAACGTCCACCTGCATCACCAACGCGCTGCTGGGTGCGCTGGGCGTGATGGCGGGCTCACAGCCCACCATGAACAACTTCACTTTTGGCAACGAACGCCACCAGTACTACGAAACCATATCGGGTGGCAGTGGCGCGGGCGGCGAGTTCGATGCCCACGGCCAACTGGTGGGCGGCTTCCACGGGACCAGCGTGGTGCAGACCCACATGACCAACTCCCGCCTCACCGACCCGGAGATTCTGGAGTTCCGCTTCCCGGTGCGGCTGGAGAGTTACGAAATCCGCAGCGGCTCTGGCGGCGCGGGGCGCTGGCACGGTGGCGACGGCGGCGTGCGCCGCGTGCGCTTCCTGGAGGCCATGACGGCCAGCATCCTGTCCAACGGGCGGGTACACCCGGCCTTTGGCATGGCCGGCGGGCGCACCGGCGCGCCGGGCGTGAACCGTGTGGTGCGCACCGATGGCCGCGTGGAAACCCTGCAGCACATTGGCCAGGCCGACATGCAGCCGGGCGATGTGTTCGAGATTCACACGCCGGGTGGCGGCGGATTCGGTTCGGCCGACTGAGCGGATCGGGCTTCATGGAACTGGCGGATGAACCCCGCCAGCTCCTGCCACGGCATGGGCCGCGCAATGCCGTAGCCCTGCGCGGTGTCGCAGTGCATGGCCTCAAGGAGGGCCAGCTCCTCATCGGTTTCTGCGCCCTCGGCCACCACCTTCAACTGCAGGTGGTGCGCCAGCCCGATGGTGGAGGCCACGATGGCGCGGTCGCTGGCGTTGTGTTTCATGTCGCGCACAAAAGACTGGTCGATCTTCAGCTCGTTCACCGGCAGGCGCCGCAGGTAGGCCAGCGATGAGTAGCCGGTGCCAAAGTCGTCAATGGACAAGCCAAAACCCAGCCGCGCCAGCGTGCGCAGCGTGGCCTCGGCGCGCTGTGGGTCGTCCATGATGGCGCTCTCGGTGATCTCCAGGCAGAAGTCCTGGGGCTGCACGCCGTTGGGCTCCAGCAGCGCCAGCAGGCGGCCGGGGAAGGCACTGTCCAGCAGGTCCCGCACCGACAGGTTCACCGCGATCTGCACTGGCGTGCCGTGCTGGCGCAACTCGGCGCTGGCCGTGGCCGCCTCGCGCATGGCCCACAGCGTCAATTCGCGCACAAATCCCGTCTGCTCGGCAAAGGGGATGAACGCGGCGGGAGACAGCAGCCCGCGCTGCGGGTGTTGCCAGCGCAGCAGTGCCTCTGCGGCCTCAATGCGCTGGCAGCCCAGGGCCAGTTTGGGTTGCAGGTACAGACGCAGCTCGTGGTTGCGCAGGGCGTGGCGCAAATCGGACAGCAGGGATAGGGAGTCTTCATCCCGTACATCCAGGGCGCTGCTGTAGCGCAGCACGCGCAGCGCGCGCGCCTTGGCGGTTTGCAGCGCCAGTTCCGCGCGGGCCAGCAGGGCATCGGCATCGGGTGCGTCCTGTGGCCAGCAGGCCAGCCCCACGTTCACGGGCGTGTCTATTTCCTGCTCGCCCAGGCGCACCGGGGCCTCGAAGGCCTGCACAATGCGCTCGCACAGCTGCTCGGCCCAGTCTGGCGTGGGCCTGCCCTGCAGCAGCACCCCAAAGGAGTCTGCGCCCAGCCGTGCCAGCAGGGCAGTGGGCGCATCGCCCGGCTCGTGCAAGGCTTCCTGCAGGCGCCGGGCGAACGCCTGCAGCAGGTCGTCCCCCACCGCATAACCCATGACGGTGTTGATGCGCTTGAAGCGCTGTATGTTGAGCACCAGTACCGCTGCGGGCTGGTGCGCGCCCTGCTGCAGGCTGGCCTGTACCGCGCGGTTGAAGCGCAGGCGGTTGGGCAGGCCGGTGAGCGCGTCCTCGAAGGCCATGCGGCTGATGTCGGCCTGGGTTTGTTGCAGGCTGCTGCGCATGTGCACAAAGCTGTGGGCCAGCTGGCCCAGCTCGTCGTTGCGGCGGCCTGTGTTCACCGGGGTGTCAAAGTCGCCGCGCTCCATGGCTTGCGCCGCCGTGGTCAGGGCCGTGAGCGGCTGGGCCACCTGCCGCATGGCCCGCCAGCTGGCCATGCCAAACACCAGCAGGCCCAGCAGCGTGAGGCCCGCCAGAGACCACTGCAGCTGGCGAAAAGGCCCGGTGACCTCCGTCACCGAACGCAGCAACACGGCATAGGCGCGGCCGTTTTGCGGCGCCAGTGCCACCAGCCGCCATTCGTAGCGCTCGCCATCCAGCCGCACGCGGGTGGGGCCGGCGGGCAGCAGCAGGCCGCTGGCCGACGTCGCCGCGCTGTCCTCGGGCAGGCGCGCCAGCACGCGGTCCGCCGTCTCCCGCGACAGGCCGGGCAGGGTGCTGGCCACCAGCTGCATGTCCTCGGCCGCCCCCGTGGCAGAGGACACCAGCGCTATGTGCACCGACAGCAGTTGCTGCATCTCGTTGACCGTACTCTGGTCTACCGGGAAACCCATGAGTACCCAGCCGGCACCGATGGCCGAAGGTATGGCCGGTGCCAGCACGAACTGGAAGGGCGCACCCCCAATCAGCGCCACCGCGCTGGTGGCATCCTGGGCGCGCAGGCGGGTGGCCACCTCCTGCACCGCCTGAACAAAGTCGTCGGGCGTGTCCACCGCGCCCAGCTGTTCGCGCGCCATTTGCGGGTAGGAGGACTCGCGCAGCCAGAGCAGGAACAGCTCGTCGTACTGGTTGGTGGCCAGCACCTGCAGGCGCGCATCGAGCAGCGCCGTGATGCGCGCGCCCACCTGGCGGCCCCGTTCGCCCAGCGCCGATTCCATGGCGCGGCGGTCGCGGCGGGCTATGGCCGACTGGAACTCGAAGTCGCCGGCCAGCAGATTCACGCCCTGGTTCAGCCGCTGCAGGTTGCGCGCCTGCAGCGAGTTCCACACCCGCCCGGCGGCCTCCAGCTCCTGGTCCACCTGGCGCTCGGCCTGTTCGGTGATGGCGCCGGTGACCAGCAGGAACACCACCAGCTGCATGCCTACCAGCAGCGCCAGGGCCACGGCCAGCATGCGCGGCGCCAGCCCCAGGGTGTTCCACATCTGCCGCGCATTGGCCATGAGCCGCAGCCAGCGCTGCCGGCTGGTGGGCATCAGCGCCCGCAGGCGGTCTGCCAGTGGCAGGAAAGATTCTTGGGGCGGGGGCAATGGCGGACAGGGGAGGGAGGGTGGGAGGGAAGGAAGTCGCAGCGTCCGATCAGAACTGGCCGAGGCCTGATTTTCGCTCAGGCGGTATGTCTGCGTGCCGCAGGTGCCATCCGGGCCCGTCGGGGTGGAACCACTACAGAAAAATCTGTAGGTACAGATAGGATTCGGCGTATTCTCGCTGGCGTCTCGGGGCCGGCCCGGCGGCATTTTTCAGGGATACGCAAATTGGAGTTCATCAGCAGTCAGATGGGTTGGGAGGATTGGGTAGGCAATGTCAGCTATCTCATTCTGGCGGCGTCCTACCTCGTGGTCCGGATGGTGTGGCTGCGGGTACTGGCCATACTGGCCATTGGGGCCGAGGCGGTGTACTTCTATGTGGGCGGGGACTCGCCGCTGTGGGTGGGTATCGTCTGGTCCTTTGTCTTTATCGCCATCAACGCCATCCAGTTGCTGTTCATTTACCGCGAATACCGGGCCACACGCCTCAGCCCAGAGGACAACGCGCTGCGCGAGTCTTTATTCCCGCTCATGAGCAACCGCAACTTCCACTACCTGCTCAAGACCGGTGAACGCCAGACCCTGCAGCCCGGCGCAGTGCTGATTCGGCAAGGGGAGGTGCCCGATTCGGTGTACGTGTCCCTGGAGGGGCCCATTCACATTGAGGTGAACGGCGAGCGCGTAGCCATTGCGGAGGCCGGTAGCCTGCTGGGCGAGGCCAGCTTTGTGCGCGACCGACCCGCCAACGCCACCGTGCTGGCAGGCGGTGCCATTCGCGTGCTGGCCTTCCGCCGCGACCGGTTGAAGGCTTTGCTGCTGGAGCAGGAAAGCCTGCGTTTTGCTTTCAACGAACTGGTCAGCCGCAACCTCGCGGACAAGCTCACCGAAGCCCACGCCCGCCGCACCGCTGGCTGAACGGCCCGGCCCATCCCCCAAACAGGGGATGGCGCGGTGCGCCCCCGCCCTGTAAAAAGGGCCATGGTATTTGCCATGACGACCCAACAAGCGCAGCGCCTGGTGGTGCTGGTGGGCCTGCTGCTGCCCTATGCGGTCCGCTTGCCGCGTGGACTGGACTGGATGCTGCAGTACGTGCCGCCAGACTCCCCCTTGACGGGCACCCTCCTGCTGACCGGCTTCAACGCGCTGGCCTGGGGCAGCATGCTGCTGCTGGGGCGGCTCTACCGGCACGCCCTGTCGTGGTGTTTTCCCGCGCTGCCTGGTTTTGCCTACCTGGCCTACCAGCACGCCCGGCTGGACCTGGCCTCCGATCCGAACGCCGCGCTGGCCCTGGCCGTGCTGCCAGTGTTTGCGCTGGTGCCCATTGTGCTGGGCGGCGTGGTGGGCTACGCCTTCGACCGTTGGTGGCACCGGAGGCAAAGGGCAGACGGCGTGGAGACTTGGCCGCCTACGCAGTTCTGAGCACTCCCGTGTGCGCCCCGCACGGAGGAGGTAGCGCTTGCGCTAGCGCTGAAGCAAAACGGGAAGTTGCTGGATGCTCGCTGTACAGCCGAGAACGGTCTTTTCGGAATCAAGTACAGCTGCTTCAGCTAGAAACGCAAAAGCCCACCGGAGTGGGCTCTTGGCGGCCTCCAAAATTGTGGGGGAGACCTCATAGGCTATGCCAACAGTCATTTTGCCGCAGTTTTCCGCCGAGCGCAGAAACTCGCTTCACAGTGTGTGACAAAACACACACCTAAAGCTACAGGCGGTTTGTCCAGCTTCACTGTTCGCATCAAAACAGCTTCTGGTGCTCCATGCAGTACACCTGCCCGCCAAAGCGCTGGCTGAAGTTCTTGCAAAAGCGCTCTACCGCTGTGCTCACGCCACAGCCGCAATGGGCGCACACCGGGCGCTGGGGCGGGCTGGGTGAAATGGGTGCAGTGGG
>JALOSG010000146.1 GCA_025458665.1 Serpentinimonas sp. | reverse complement strand
CAGGTCCAGGTCCAGGTGCAGGTCCAGGTGCTGGGCGTGTGGCGCGACTACGCCCGCCAGTTTGGTGCCGTGGTCATGGACACCGCCGATTACCAGACGATCACCGGCGACACGCGCGTGAACGACCTGGCGTTGTGGCTGCAACCCGGGGCAGATCTGGCTGGCGTGCAGGCGGCGCTGCAGCAGCAACTGGGCGGCAGCGCACCCATGGAATTTGCCGTGCCGCGGGAAATCCGGGCCCAGTCCTTGCGTGTGTTCGACCGCAGCTTTGCCGTGACGCGCTATCTGCAGGGGCTGGCCATTGCGATTGGTTTGTTCGGCATTGCAGCCAGCTTTTCTGCGCAGGTGCTGTCGCGGCGGCGCGAGTTTGGCTTGTTGGCGCACCTGGGTTTCACGCGCCAGCAGGTGCTGGTGGGCATGGCCGCCGAAGGTGCGGCATGGACCGCGGCGGGCGCGCTGCTGGGCACGGTACTGGGCCTGGCTGTGGCCGCTGTGCTGGTGATGGTGGTGAACCCCCAGAGCTTCCACTGGACCATGCCGCTGGTGGTGCCCTGGGACCGGCTGGCCCTGATGGCAGCGGGCGTGGTGGTGCTGGCCAGCGCAGCCGCAGCGCTGAGTGCCCGCGCTGCGGTATCGGTGCAGGCGGTTCGTGCCGTGAAGGAGGACTGGTGATGGTGCGACGCAGAACCTGGCTGGGGGCTATGGCGGGAAGCTGGCTGGGGGCGGGGCACGGTGGTGTGCTGGCAGCCCTTCCGCGTTCCACCGGCCCGCTGGTGCTGCCGCTGCAGTTCCCGCGCGACCACGGCGCCCACCCGGCGCTGCGCACAGAGTGGTGGTACGCCACCGGCGAACTGCGCACGGCCGATGGCCAGACGCTGGGCTTCCAGATCACGTTCTTCCGCTCGCGGGTAGGCGATGCGCCTGTGGCGCCGGCTTCGGAAGCCACCGCCGCCGCGCCGCTGCGCCGCTTCGAGCCGCGCCAGCTGCTCTTTGCGCACGGTGCCCTGACCGATGTGGCCGCGCAGCGCCAGTGGCACGGCGAACGGCTGGCGCGCTGGAACGGCAACCCCGCAGCACGGCCAGCGTATGCGCGGCTGGACGATACCGGCGTGGCCATCGGGCAGTGGGCATTCCAGCGCAGCCCGCACGAACAGGTGCACCCCGGCGGCGGGCGTTACCACGCGTTGCTGGAAGACACCGAATTCGGCTTCGACCTGATGCTGGACACCACCCAGCCGCTGCTGCTGCAGGGCGATGCCGGCTACTCGCGCAAGGGCCCGCAGTGGGAGCAGGCCAGTTGCTACTACACGCAACCGCAGCTGGCGGTATCGGGCACGGTGTGGCGGGGCGCGGCACAGCGCGGCCAGCGCACCGCGGTGACGGGCGTGGCCTGGCTGGACCACGAATGGAGCGAGTCCCTCATGCACCCGGATGCGGTGGGCTGGGACTGGATCGGCATGAATCTGGACGATGGCGGCGCGCTCACCGCCTTCCAGTTGCGCCGCACCGATGGCAGTGCGGTGTGGGCCGGTGGCAGCTGGCGCCCTGCAGGCGCATCACTGGCACGCGCCTTTGCCGACCATGAGGTGGTGTTCACCCCGCTGGCGCACTGGACCAGCCCCGGCTCTGGCGCGCGCTACCCAGTGCGCTGGCAGGTGGACACGCCGGTGGGCCGCTACGTGGTGCAGGCGCGCATGAATGCGCAGGAGCTGGACAGCCGCCGCAGCACCGGCACCATTTACTGGGAAGGCCTGAGCGACCTGCTGCAGCCCGAGCGCAGCGCAGACACCACCGCCGCGGCGGGCACGGGTGCGCGGGTGGGGCGAGGCTACCTGGAGATGACGGGCTACGCCGGGCGTTTGCGTCTGTAGTGGGTGGCAGCGGGGGGCAGTTCTGCTACGCTGTGGCCTGCCCCGGAGGCATCCGGCCAGCACCACCCATTCACCCACCGCCGGAGTCTGCACCATGCGCTTGCTGCTCGCCATTTTTCTGCCCTGGCTGGCCTTCTTCACCATCGGGCGGCCGTTTGCCGGCATCTTCTGCCTGCTGCTGCAACTCACCATCATTGGCTGGGCGCCAGCGGCGCTGTGGGCGGTGTACGCGCTCTCGCAATACGACACGGACAAGAAGATCCGCGAAGCCGTGAAGGGGCAGTGAGCGAAAGCCTGCGGGCCCGCGGACGCCATCCGGAACACACCATAACAACACAGGAGACCAGATGAACACCACCACCCTACCCCAGCCCAAAGCCACAGCGGCAGGCGCCACGAACGCTAGCCGCCCCGCCTACGCGCCACTGCAAATCCCGTCGCTGCAAGGCAAGGTGAGCGATGCCGAATGGCAGCTGCGCTGCGACCTGGCCGCGGCCTACCGGCTGGTGGCCCTCTACGGCTGGTCGGACCTGGTGTTCACGCACATCAGCGCGCGCATTCCTGGCCCCGAGCACGAGTTCCTCATCAACCCCTACGGGCTCATGTTCGACGAGATCACCGCTTCCAGCCTGGTGCGCGTGGACCAGGCCGGCAACAAGCTGAGCGATTCGCCATTTCCGGTGAATCCGGCCGGGTTTGTCATCCACAGCTGCGTGCACGAGGCGCGCGAGGACGCGGCCTGCGTCATGCACACGCACAGCCGCGCGGGCGTGGCGGTATCGGCACAGAAGGCGGGGGTGCTGCCCATCAGCCAGCAGTCCACTTTCGTGCTGGGCTCGCTGGGTTACCACGACTACGAAGGCGTGGCCCTGCGAGACGAAGAGAAGCCGCGCCTGCAGGCCGATCTGGGCACGAACAAGTACCTCATGCTGCGCAACCACGGCCTGCTCACCGTGGGCCACAGCATTGCCGATGCATGGCTGTCCATGTACATCTTCGAGAACACCTGCCGCATCCAGATCGACGCGCAAGGCGGCGGTGAACTGACGATGGTGGACCCGGCCATTCTGGCGGGCATGGGTGCGGTCATGAAGAACGCCACCGCTGGGCAGGGTGCCAACCTGGCCTGGCCGGCGCTGATGCGCAAACTCGAACGCACCGACCCGAGCTACCGCACCTGAGCCACAGCACCTGAGCCACCATGCAGAACCCAAGCACTTCACTCCAGGCCTTCCGCGCCGCGCGCGACCTGCTGTTCCGCCTGCGCGAGGACCAGCCCGAGGCCTGCCGCCAGTTCCGCTGGCCACAGCTGGGCGCCTTCAACTGGGCGCTGGACCATTTCGATGGCATGGCCGCCGGCAACGACGCGACGGCACTCTGGATCGTGGAGGCCGACGGCAGCGAACAGAAGCTGTCTTTTGCCGAGATGTCGGCCCGCTCCAACCAGGTGGCCAATTTCCTGCGCGCCCAGGGCGTGCAACGTGGCGACCGTATTCTGCTGATGCTGGGTAACGAAGTGGCCTTGTGGGAAACCATGCTGGCCTCCATCAAGCTGGGCTCGGTGCTCATTCCCGCCACCGCCCTGCTCACCCCCGAAGACCTGCGCGACCGGCTGGAGCGCGGGCAGGTGAAACACGTGGTGGTGGGGCATGCGCACACCGACAAGTTCGCCGGGCTGGAGGGGAGCTTCACGCGCCTGTGCGTGGGTGGCGCCCCAGCCCCCGATGGCTGGACGCCCTACGCGCTAGCCTACGAAGCAGCGGCCCAGTTCGTGCCCGATGGCCCCACGCAGGCCACCGACCCGATGCTGCTGTATTTCACGTCGGGCACCACATCGAAACCCAAGCTGGTGCTGCACACCCACCAGAGCTATCCCGTGGGGCACCTCTCCACCATGTACTGGTTGGGGCTGCGGCCGGGCGATATCCACCAGAACATTTCATCGCCGGGCTGGGCCAAGCACGCCTGGAGCTGTTTCTTTGCGCCGTGGAACGCCGGCGCGTGCGTGTTCATCCACAACATGCCGCGCTTTTCGGCGCAGGCGCTCTTGGAGGTGCTGGCGCGTTGCCAGGTGAGCAGCCTGTGTGCGCCGCCCACGGTATGGCGCATGCTGATCCAGGAAGACCTGGCCGCGTGGCGAGGGCGGCTGGGGCTGCGCGAGGTGATCGGCGCCGGCGAGCCGCTGAACCCGGAAATCATCGAGCAGATACAACGCGCCTGGGGCCTGACCCTGCGCGACGGCTACGGCCAGACCGAGACCACTGCGCAGGTGGGCAACGCACCGGGCCAGCGCCTGAAGCCGGGCTCCATGGGCCTGCCCCTGCCCGGCTACCGCATGGCCTTGCTGGACGCGGATGGGCAGGAAGCCGATGAAGGCGAAGTCTGCATCGTGCTGAAAGACCGGCCGCTGGGCCTGATGGTGGGCTACCTGGACAGCCCCGAAAAAACTGCCGAGGCCATGCGCGATGGCTACTACCACACCGGCGACACCGCCGCCCGCGATGCCGACGGCTACTACACCTTCGTGGGCCGCGCCGACGATGTGTTCAAGGCCTCGGGCTACCGCATCAGCCCGTTCGAGCTGGAAAGTGCCTTGATAGAGCACCCCGCCGTGGCCGAAGTGGCCATCGTGCCCTGCCCTGACCCGGTGCGCACCGCCGTGCCCAAGGCCTACCTGTTGCTGGCGGCCGGCGCCACCCCTGGCCCGGAGCTGGCGCACGAGCTGTTCGCTTTTGCGCGCCAGCAGCTCGCCCCCTACAAGCGGGTGCGCCGGTTGGAGTTTGTCACCGAACTGCCCAAAACCATCTCGGGGAAGATCCGCCGGGTGCAACTGCGCGCGCAGGAGGTGGAGCGGCGCGTGGGCAACGTGGTGGCCCGCGGGCCGCAGGAGTACTGGGACGACGATTTTCCGGAGCTGAAGCAGGAGGGTTGAATCGGCCACGCCTCCGCCAGTGGTGGGTCGAAGCGTTGGCGTATTCCCCTTGCCGGCTAGGAAAATGCTGAACAAGTGCTGAAAAAATGCTGAACAATAGGGCGTCCCGGGTGAAGTGATGGCCGGGAATGCCCCCGGAGAACATGGGTGGCGCGGCACCGGCGCCACTTTTTTCAGGAACACAGGCACAAGGCGTTTGAACCATGGCCCCCGAGTCTCCGCAACAGAGTTCCACATGGCATCGGCCGGGTTCTGAAGCTGCCTTCCCGGGTGTGGAGCAAGCGCGAATGCGCACCGTGGTGTTGGCGGTGCTGGGCGTCCTGCTGGCGCTGAGCCTGATGTTCGGCCTTGCCGGGCGCCATCTGGTGACCCTGAATTTGCTGGTGGCCTCGCTCAGCCTGCTGGTGGCGTTTGAGTTCACGCGGCGTCGTCGGGTTGACCTGGCCGCCGATTGGTTGCTCTGGACGCTGACGGTGTCGGTGGGGGTGCTGGCAGCCACGGGCTACGGTTTGCGGGACACCGCCTTGCTGGCCTACCCAGGCCTGCTGGTGTACGCCGTGATGCTTTGGCGCGACCGCACCATGCTGGCGCTGCTGGTGGGGCAGCTGGCGCTGGTGATCGGGGTTGGATTCACCCATGAAGGTTTGCCGGGGTCCGGCCCTGGTGTCGCTGGCCCCATCCTCATTCTGCCGATTGCCGCTGTACTGGGGCTGACTGCATTTGCATCCTCGCACATTGCCAAAGACCAACGGCAGTACCTGCATGCGCTTGCCACCGAGAACGCCCGCGTTTCGCAGGCTTTGGCGCAGGTGGAGCACTCCTTGCGCCACGATGTACTGACCCAGCTGCCCAACCGCAGGTCGGCCAGCGAAGCGCTGCAATCCCTGTGTGCCCCAGCCTCCCGGCGCACCCTTCCCGGCGCGGTGGTGCTACTCAACCTCGACCAGTTCAAGAGCATCAATGAGTCGCTGGGGCCGCAGGTGGGGGACGACTTTCTGGTGGCGCTCAGTACACGGTTGCAACAGCAGCTTTCGGAACACGAAGAGCTGTTCCGCATTGGCAGCGATGAGTTTCTCGTCATCCTCCACCGGGTGGATGACCCGGTCATGTCCACCACCCGGGCTTACGAGCGGGCCCGTGCCTGGCTCGACCACGTGGCGCGGCCGGTGAATCTGTCCGGGGTGGAGATCAGCATCACGGCATCGGCTGGGCTGGCGCTGTTTCCAGCGGATGGCAACTCCCCGAAGGAACTCCTCATGCATGCCGATACGGCCATGCAGCGCGCCAAGGAGTCGGGGCGCAACACAGTGCGCCGCTTCGACGGGCAACAGGGACAGGAGGCCGACCACCTCAGCCTGCTGGTGGATATGCGGGAGGCCTTGCGCAGCGGCGAGTTCCAGCTCTTCTACCAGCCCAAGTTCCACCTGCGCAGCGGCGCTCTGTGCGGTGCCGAGGCGCTTTTGCGCTGGCAACACCCCGTGCGCGGCAGCGTCCCTCCGTCCACCTTCATTCCGCTGGCAGAAAAGTCCGGGCTCATCACCGAGTTGGGCACCTGGGTCATCCGCACGGCCTGCCAGCAGTTGCAGCAATGGCAACAGGCCGGCCTGCCTGCATGCCCGGTGGCGGTCAATGTGTCCATGGTGCAGTTCCGCAAAGGCAATCTGCAGGACGTGGTCCACGAGGCGCTGGGCGCCGCCGGCTTACAGGGCAGTCTGCTGGAGCTGGAACTCACCGAGTCTCTGCTGTCGGACTCGCACGCGGTGGTGCGTGCCAAGATCCAGACGCTCAAGATCGACCAGTCCTTCATCCGCAGGCTGGACGCCCGCCAGGCCGATCTGGCCATCGTGCGGGCGGTGGTGAACATTGGCTCGCAGCTGGGGCTGACCACGGTGGCCGAAGGGGTGGAGACGCAGGAGGTGGCCGAGAAGCTGGCTGCGCTGGGCTGCGATGTGGCACAGGGTTATCTCTGGTCGCCGGCGGTACCCGCTGCGGAGTTCGCACGCCGCTTCCTCCACCCCGCTGCAGACGGGACCGCCGAAGGCCGCGTGTGAATCCTCTGGCGCTGCTGTCCTTGCAGCTGGTGCTCTACGGTGCCACCTGGCTGGTGCTGGGTCTGGTGTTCGGGGTTCGGCGGGAGAGCTGCTTCTGGTGGGCAGCCGCTTTTTTGCTGCTGGCCGTAGGCTGCGGGGTGCTGGAGCAAGGGGGCAGCAGCCATGTTGCCGGCGCCCTGCTCCCCTTCGTGAGTGCCATGGCGGTGGGTGGCTTCTACGCACTCATGCGCGGGCTGGCCCACATGGGGCGCTACCCCCTGAGTCGCTGGGACACGCTGGTGCCGCTGGGCATGCTGGTAGTGCTGGTGCTGCTACGGGCCACCCAGACGGAATGGATCGTCGTGCGGCTGGCCCTCTTCAGTGTGGCGGTAGGCTGGACCCTGCTGCGCTCGGCGTGGCTGTTGCAGCGGCTGCTGAGCGATGCCGGCTATGGTCGGCTGTTCCTGCCGCTGGGCCTATTCCCGGTGCTGGCCATCGTGGTGCTGATTTCGCTGCGCCCGCTGGCCGTACTCTGGCTGCCAGAGAACGCGGCCGAGTACCTGCTGCTCGCCGACTCTTCGTTCATGAACCTGTTCGTGGTGACGGGCTTCGTGGTGCTCATGCTGTTCAACCTGGCCATGGCGGTGGTGGTGGTGGGCGGCCTGGTCAGGCACCTGCGCAACCTCTCCCTGACCGATGCGCTCACCCAGTTGGCCAACCGGCGTTCCCTGGTGCCGGTGCTGGAGCGTGAGCACAGCCTGTTCCTGCGTACCCGCAAGGCCTACAGCCTGCTGGTGCTGGACCTGGACCATTTCAAACACATCAACGACACCCACGGGCACGCGGTGGGTGACGAGGTGCTGCGGCACGTGGCGGCCACCCTGCAGGGCTGCTTGCGGGTGTCGGACATGGCCGCTCGCGTAGGCGGTGAGGAGTTCACCGTGCTGCTGCCAGGCAGCGAGGCGACGCAGGCGGCAGAAGTGGCCGAGCGCATCCGGCTGCAGATCATGAACGCGCCGGTGCCGGTGGGCGCTCTGCGCGTCTCCGTCACCATCAGCATCGGGGTGGCCACGGCCACACCGGCCGATGCGCTCTCCCGGGACGTGCTGGCGCGCGCGGACCAGGCCCTCTACCGCGCCAAGC
>JALOSG010000145.1 GCA_025458665.1 Serpentinimonas sp. | reverse complement strand
CGACAAGAACAACTACGCCATTGCCATGGAGCCGCTGCTGGCCGAGCGCCTGCAGAAAGAAGACGACGTGCGCACCCTCATCGAGCTGGCGCAGAAGCTGGAGGGTATGACGCGCAACGTGGGCATGCACGCCGGTGGTGTGCTGATTGCGCCGGGCAAGCTGACCGACTTCTGTCCGCTCTACCAGCAGCCGGGCAGCCAGTCGGCGGTGAGCCAGTACGACAAGGACGACGTGGAGGCCATCGGCCTGGTGAAGTTCGACTTTCTGGGCCTGGCCACGCTCACCATTCTGGAACTGGCGCGCCAGTTCATCATTCAGCGGCACCCGGGGCAGGCCGGCTTTGCCTTCGAAAACATTGCGCTCGATGACGCGGCCACCTACCGGCTGTTCCAGGACGGCAAGACCGAGGCGGTGTTCCAGTTTGAAAGCCGCGGCATGCAGGGCATGCTGCGCGACGCCAAGCCCACGCGGCTGGAAGACCTGATTGCGCTGAACGCGCTGTACCGCCCCGGCCCCATGGACCTGATCCCCAGCTTCGTGGCGCGCAAGCACGGCCGCGAGCCGGTGGAGTACCCGCACCCGCTGGTGGAGCCGGTGCTGGCCGAGACCTACGGCATCATGGTCTACCAGGAACAGGTCATGCAGACCGCGCAGGTGCTGGGCGGCTACAGCCTGGGCGGCGCCGATCTGCTGCGCCGCGCCATGGGCAAGAAGAAGGCCGAGGAGATGGCCGAGCACCGCGTCATCTTCAGGAAAGGCGCCGCCGAAAAAGGCATCAGCGAGGCCAAGGCCGACGAGGTGTTCGACCTCATGGAGAAGTTTGCGGGCTACGGCTTCAACAAGTCGCACGCTGCCGCGTATTCCCTGCTGGCCTACCACACGGCCTGGCTCAAGGTGCACTACACGGCCGAGTTCTTCTGCGCCAACATGACCATCGAGATGGACGACACCGACAAGCTCAAGGTGTTGTTCGAGGATGCGCTGAAGTTCGGTATCCGCTTCGACCCGCCCGATGTGAACCGCGGCACCTACCGCTTCGAGCCGGTGAGCGACCGCGTCATCCGCTACGGACTGGGCGCGGTGAAAGGTACCGGCGAGCAGGCCATTGAAGCCATCGTGGCGGCGCGCAACGAAGGCGGGCCGTTCAAGAGCCTGTTCGATTTCTGCGCCCGCGTGGACCGCAGCCGCCTGAACAAGCGCACCGTGGAAGCACTCATCAAGGCCGGCGCGTTCGACAGCATGGACCTGAACCGCGCCAGCCTGCTGGCATCGGTGGAGCGTGCCTTCGATTACGCCACCGCGCAGCAGGCCAACGTGAACCAGGGCGGCCTGTTCGATATGTTCGCCACCGACGGCGACGACCACGGCGCCAGCACGCAGGAGCCCGACCTGGTGGAGGCCCTGCCGTGGGGCGTGAAAGAGCGCCTGACGCACGAGAAAACCGCCATCGGCTTCTACCTCTCGGGCCACCTGTTCGACGAGGTGGAGCGTGAAGTGCGCCGCTTTGCCCGCACCCCGCTGGACAGCGTGACCGACAGCCGCGAACCCGTGCTGCTGGCCGGCATCATTTCCGATCTGCGCGTCATCAACGGGCAGCGCGGCAAGGTCGCCATCTTCAAGTTCGACGACAAGACCGCCGTGATGGAAGCCACCGCCGACGAAGGCCTCATCAACGCGCACCGCAACCTGCTGAAGGACGACGAACTGGTGGTGGTGCAGGCGGTGGTGCAGCCCGACCGTTTTTCGGGCGGTTTGCGGCTGAAGTTCACGCAGGTGTGGGACTTGGCTGCCGCGCGCTGCCGCTTTGGTCGCTACCTGCGCGTGGCGGTGAACGGCACGGCGCCCGATATTGCGGCGCTGGTGCGCGAGTTCCCGCCACAGCGCGAAAACACCGAGCAGGGCGAACTGCTGCGCGGCCTGCCGGTGCGCCTGCAGGTGCTGCGCGATACGGTGCGCTGCGACATTCAGCTCGACGAGCGCTCGCTGTTCTTCCCCACCGATGCGGCCCTGGCCAGCTGGATGGCACAGGCCCACGAGCGGCAGGCGGAGATTGTGTTCGAGTGATTCTCGCCGGCAGGCCGCTGGCTTGCGCGGGCGGCTGGAAAGGCGTTAGTCCTGCGGCCGGAAGCCCAGGATGAGTGTGCTGGGTACGCGGCCGTTTTCGTCTATGGGCAGGCGTGCGGTGCGGTCTATGGCGCGCAGCACCGCTTCGTCCCAGCTGGCGTTGCCGCTGGACTGCGTCAGGCGCCGGCCCACGATGGCGCCATCGGGCGCAGCACGCACCTCTACCTCGGCACGCGGGTTGCCGGCAATCACATCGGGGTACACGATGTTGGGGCGTATGCGGCTCACCACCCGGCCCGCGTAAGTGGGCGTGGGCCCGCTCGATTGCGCAGCGGTGCCGGTGGACTGCGGTGAGCCGCTGCCCGATGTGGCGGCCTGGCTCATCATGCGTTCCAGATTGCGCTGGCGCTCGGCCTCCAGCTCGGCCTGGCGCCGTTCGGCTTCGCGCCTCTCGGCGGCGGCCTTGCGCTCGGCTTCGGCCTTGCGTGCGGCTTCTACGCGCTGGCGCTCCTGGGCTTCGCGCCGGGCCTGTTCGGCTCGGCG
The DNA here is from genome assembly GCA_025458665.1 of Serpentinimonas sp. Lineage (GTDB taxonomy): Bacteria > Pseudomonadota > Gammaproteobacteria > Burkholderiales > Burkholderiaceae_C > JALOSG01. The sequence continues at coordinate 4,127 of JALOSG010000145.1, read as the reverse complement.
GGCTTCTTCGGCGCGGCGCGCTTCCTCCGCACGGCGGGCCTGCTCCCGCTCATTCTGCAGCGCAATCTCGGCCTGCGTGGGGCCGGGCGGCGGGGGCGGTGGCGCGGGTGCTGGCCGCGGCGCCGGGGCCGGCGGTGGAGGAGGTGGCGGAGGAGGAGGTGGCGGAGCCGGTGTAGGCACAGGCGGCGTCGGCTCCGGGGCTGCCGCGCGTGGTGCAGCCGCCTGCACGGTGCGCGACCACAATTCGGCTTCCAGCACCACCGGTTCGCTCTTGTGCTGCCAGCCCACGCCCCAGGTGAGCGCACCCACCAGCGCACCGTGAATCAGCACGGCCAGCAGCAAAGGGCGGCCCCACGGCCCGGGGCGGGGCGGGTAGAGGTCGGCGTCGCGCAGGGCAGCTGGGCTGGGCATGGCAGGCTTCAGGGCGTGGTCTGCACCGACAGGCCCACGCGCGCTATGCCGGCGCGCTGCAGCCGGTCCATGGTGGCCACCACGGTTTCGTATTTCACGTTCTTGTCCGCGCTGATGACTACCGGCGTCTGCGCGGCAGGGTCGGCGGTGGCAGGCGTGCCTTGCAGCTCGCGCACGCGCGCCACCAGGCCCTCCAGGCTCACGCGGTCGGGGTCTTGCGGGGTGCCGGCCCCACCCCGCTGCCGGGGCGGCTGTGCGGTATTGCCGGTGCGCACCGACAGCGCACCTTCACTGTCGATGATCACCTGCACAAAGCGGTCGGGCTGGCGCGCGGCCTGCCCCACGCTGGGCAGCGAAATCATGCTGGGCGAAATGAGCGGCGCCGTGACCATGAAGATGATCAGCAGCACCAGCATCACGTCGATGAAGGGCACCATGTTGATCTCGTTCATGGTGCGGCGGCCTTTTCCGCCGCGTCCGCGTTTGGCAAGACTGGCCATGCGTACCTCAGCGGGTGGGCAGGACCGAAGCCGGGCCCGCCGCCGAGGCAGCGGACGTGACCGGTGCTGCGCTCGCGCTGGAAGCCACGTAGCGCTGCAGGATGTTGGAGAACTCCTCCATGAACGTGTCCAGGTGGTTGGCCACGCGGTCAATGTCGTGGGTGAAGCGGTTGTAGCCCAGCACCGCCGGAATGGCCGCGAACAGGCCAATGGCGGTGGCCACCAGCGCCTCGGCAATGCCGGGAGCCACGGTGGCCAGCGTCACCTGTTCCAGCGAAGCCAGACCGGTGAAGGCGTGCATGATGCCCCACACCGTACCAAACAGCCCCACGTACGGCGACACCGAACCCACCGAACCGAGGAAAGACAGGTTCACTTCCAGCGCGTCCAGCTCGCGCTGGTAGCTGGCGCGCATGGCGCGCTGTGCGCCGTCGAGCAGGGAGCCCGCATCGGTGATGCGGCGCTCGCGCAGCTTCTGGAATTCGCGCATGCCGCTGGCAAAAATCCGCTCCATCGGGCTGCCGTTGCGCGCGTTGGCCGAGGCTGCGGCGTACAGCTCGTTGAGGTTGCCGCCCGACCAGAAATCGCGCTCGAAGGATTCGGTGAGCCGGCGTATGCGCTTGAGTGTCAGCGCCTTCCTGAAAATGGCCGCCCAGCTGATGACAGACACCGTGATGAGCAACAGCACCACGGCCTGCACCACCCAACTGGCGTTGAGCATGAGTTCGAGAATGGAAAAATCGGTGGGCATTTGGGAGGCTCGAAGGGCTAGGTGTGGGGTGGAACTTGGGGTTGCAGGGCCAGGGCAATATCGGGCGGCAGGCGTTGTGGTTTCAGGCTATCTTCAAGAACCCAGCCAATGCGGATGGTTCCCTCGCACAGCAGGGTTCCGTGTGCATTTTCGGCGCACCCGGCATCGTACATCCGCGCTTCCTGCTTCAGCGTGATGGAGGCCCTGCCCAGCTCGGTAACGGTTGCAGAGATGTGCAACAAATCGTCCAGTCGCGCGGGGCTGCGGTATTGCAGGTGGGTATCGGTCACCACGAACATGCCGCCGGTGCGTTCGCGCAGCGCCTGCTGGCCCAGCCCCAGGCTGCGCAGCCATTCGGTGCGCGCGCGCTCGAAAAATTTCAGGTAGTTGGCGTAGAAAACGATGCCGCCTGCGTCGGTGTCTTCCCAGTACACCCGCACGGGCCAGATGAAGGGCGTGGCCGCGGCCATTCCTCAGGCAGCAGGGCGCGCTCTGCCCCGCGCCTCGTCGCGCGAGACTTCCGCGCCGCGCAGGTCGCGGGCCAGCGGGTTCAGAACGCCGTTCACATACTTGTGGCCGTCGGTACCGCCAAAAGACTTGGCCAGCTCGATGCATTCATTGATCACAACGCGCCACGGCACATCGACGCAGTGCATGAATTCGTAGCAGCCTATCCACAGCACCGCATGTTCGATGGGGGACAACTCCACCAGCGGGCGGTCCAGGTGCGGCGCCAGGGCGGCGTCCAGCGCCTCGGCCTGTTCCACGCAACCGTGCAGCAGCGCGTCGTAGTGCGCGCTGTCGGCTTTGTGGAAGCCGGTCAGGTCGCGGGTGAAGGCGTCGATGTCGGCGGCTTCGTTGCGGCCCACCAGGTGCTGGTAGAGCGCCTGCAGCGCAAACTCGCGCGCGCGAGTGCGTGCCGATTTGTCGGTGGATTTGCGGGCTTTGGCCGGTGCGGCGGCAGCGGAACCTGCGGCCGTGGAACCCGGCTGGGCATCGGTCCTGGCGCCGTGGGTGGGCTGGTCGCTCATGGTCAGTTCAGCTCGTCCAGCAGGTGCGCCATTTCCACGGCCACACGGGCAGCGTCTCTGGCTTTCTCTTCCTGGCGCGTCACGGCCTGGGGCAAGTTTTCGGTGGTCAGAATGGCGTTGGCCACCGGGATCTGGTAGTCCAGTGCCACGCGGGTCACCCCGGCGGCCGATTCGTTGCACACCAGCTCGAAGTGGTAGGTCTCGCCCCGGATCACGCAGCCCAGCGCAATCAGCGCATCGAACTTGTCGCTCTCGGCCATGGCCTGCAGGGCCGATGGCACCTCCAGCGCTCCCGGCACCTGCACGTGCACGATGTTCTTTTCCTGCACCCCCAGGGCGTGGAGTTCTTCGATGCAGGCTTTGGTCAGCGCATCGGTAATGCCCTGGTTGAAGCGCGCCTGCACGATGCCGATGTGCAGCTTCTTGCCGTCCAGGCGGGAAGCGTTGCCTTTGTCTGCGCCAAACATGGGTCAGTCCTTGTGGGAATTGGTGGTCTGAGGGGTCAGGAAGCCGGTGATCTCCAGCCCGTAGCCGGTCATGCTGGGCATGCGGCGGGGGTTGCCCATGAGCTGCATGCGCGCCACGCCGCATTCGCGCAGAATCTGGGCGCCCACGCCGTAGGTGCGCAGGTCCATGCGGCCGCGCTCGGGCGCCTGGGCAGAGCGGGCGGTGCCCTCGAACTGGGCCAGCAACTGCTCGGCGCTTTCGCCGCAGTTCAGCAGCACGGCCACGCCACGGCCCGTTTCGGCAATGTGGCGCAGGCTGGCCTCCAGGCTCCAGGAGTGCATGGAGCGGCCCACCTCCAGTGCGTCCAGCACCGACAGCGGCTCGTGCACGCGCGCCGGCACCACGTCTTCTGGGTTCCAGTTGCCGCGCACCAGAGCCAGGTGCAGGGCGCCGCTGGGCTGGTCGCGGAAGGCGTGTGCAGTGAAGGCGCCAAAGGCGGTGTTCAGCGTGCGTGTGCCCAGCTTCTGCACCAGGCTCTCGGTCCGGCTGCGGTGTTCAATCAGGTCGGCAATGGTGCCTATCTTCAGGCCATGCTCGGCGGCAAACACCTGCAGGTCGGGCAGGCGGGCCATGGTACCGTCGTCCTTCATGATCTCGCAGATCACGGCGGCCGGCGCGCAGCCGGCCATGGCGGCCAGGTCGCAACCGGCTTCGGTGTGGCCCGCGCGCATGAGCACGCCGCCGTCCACCGCCTGCAGCGGGAAAATGTGGCCGGGCTGCACCAGGTCCTGGGCCTGCGCGTTCGGGGCCACGGCCACCTGCACGGTGCGGGCACGGTCGGCGGCAGAAATGCCGGTGGTCACGCCCTCGGCAGCTTCAATGGACACGGTGAAGGCGGTGCCCATCTTGGTGCCGTTGCGCGGCACCATGGGGGGCAGTTTCAGGCGTTCGCAGTGCGCACGCGTGAGCGTCAGGCAGATGAGCCCG
>JALOSG010000144.1 GCA_025458665.1 Serpentinimonas sp. | reverse complement strand
GGCTCTTCAGGGCTGTTCGGTGGGCTGCGCTATTGCCACCCCATTCGTTTCAGGCGCATGGGCCGCCAGCGGCGTGTGGCATCTGGCGCTGCTGGGTGGGCTGGCGGGTGGTCTGGCCCTAGCAGGCTTTGGCGCCACCGGCGCGCGGGCTGCCCACTTCGATGCCAGCCGCCTGCCCGCGCACCTGCAGGACCGCGATATCCAGGTGACGGGCGTGGTGGCTTCCTTGCCGCGCGAGCGCAACGGCAGCACGCAGTTCGAGTTCGAGGTGGAGCAGGCCAGCGGGCCTGCCGGAACGGTGACCTTGCCCGGCAGGGTGGCGCTTACCTGGGGTGAGGGGGTGTTTGCCCGCCCGGAACCAGCGGGTGCGGCGCGTGGTACCGGGACCCAGCGCCCGCCCGACCGCGTGCGCCCTGGCGAGCGCTGGGCATTCACCGTGCGCCTGCGCCAGCCGCATGGACTGGCCAACCCCCATGGCTTCGACCAGGAACTGCGCCACTGGCAACTCGGTGTACAGGCTACCGGGCAGGTGCGTCCGCAGGGTGCCGGTGGTCCGCCCCAGCGGTTGGACCCAGGGCGCTGGGTGCACCCCATAGACCGCGCCCGGCAGGTGGTGCGCAGCGCCATCTATGCGCAGGTGCCCGATACCCGCTCCGCCGGCGTGGTGGTGGCCCTGGTCGTGGGGGATCAGGCCAGCATAGAAACCGGCGACTGGGACATCTTCCGCACCACGGGCGTGGCCCATCTCATCAGCGTATCGGGGTTGCATGTGACGATGTTCGCTTCGCTGGCTGTGGCGCTGGTGGGCTTCGTCCTGCGGGCGGCGGCGCGCTCCTGGCCTGGCCTGCTGCTGCGCTGCCCCCTGCCCGTGGCTGCAGCCGTGGGGGGTATCGCACTGGCCGGCCTGTACGCCGCCTTCTCGGGCGGTGGCGTACCTGCGCAACGCACCCTCCTCATGCTGGCGGTGGTGGTGGGCCTGCGGCTGGCCGGGCGCCACTGGCCCTGGCCCATGGTGTGGTTGCTGGCACTGAACGCCGTCGTGTTGCTCGATCCTTGGGCCCTGTTGCAGGCCGGTTTCTGGTTGAGTTTTGTGGCTGTGGGGGTGCTGTTTGCCAGCGCCCTGCCCGGCCTTCTCGTGCAAGGGCTGTGGGGCCAGTTCCGCACTTTGCTGCACACCCAGGCGGTGGTCACGGTGGCGCTGGCGCCGCTCACACTCATGCTGTTCGGGCAGTTCTCGCTGGTGAGTCTGGTGGCCAACCTGGTGGCCATTCCCTGGGTTACCGGGCTGACGCTGCCGCTGGCCATGCTCGGTGCCGTGTGCCCGGCGCTGTGGACGGCATCGGCCTGGACGGTGGAGGTTCTGGTGCTGTGGCTGGGCTGGCTGGCCACCTGGCCCTGGGCTGCGCTGGAGCGGCCCGCCGTGCCCTGGGCGCTGGGGGTGCTGGCGGTGCTGGGCGGCGTGCTGCTGGTGTTGCGCCTGCCCTGGTACCACCGCATGTGGGGCGGCATCCTGCTCTGGCCGCTGCTGGCGTTTTCGCCAGCGCGACCGGCGCCAGGTGAGTTTGCGGTGCTGGCGCCCGATGTGGGGCAGGGCGGGGCGGTGCTGGTGCGTACCGCCCACCACACGCTGCTCTATGACGCGGGCCCCAGCTACCAGAGCGGTGGCGATGCCGCCCAGCGGGTGCTCATTCCGCTGCTGCGCGCGCTGGGGGAACAACCCGATGCGGTGGTGGTGAGTCATGTGGACAACGACCATTCGGGCGGCATGGCCGCGCTGGTACAGCACTGGGCAGGCAGCCAGAAGCCGGTGGAGTGGTTCACGTCCTTCCCGCCTCAGGAGGCCGGCGCGTCGGAACTGGCGCTGTTGCCTGCCGGGCGCTGCGAGGCGGGCCAGCGTTGGGACTGGGATGGCGTTGCCTTCGAGGTGCTGCATCCCACCGCGGCGGACTACCAGCGCAACCCGCCGCTGCCCTCCAACGACCTGTCCTGCGTGCTGCACATCACGGCGGCCAACGGCCTATCGGCCCTGCTGACGGGCGACATCACCGTGGCCATGGAGACCCGGCTGGCGCTGGCCCAGCCCCAACTGCGCACCACGTTCATGATGGCGCCGCACCACGGCAGCCACAGCTCGTCGGGGCCGGTCTGGCTCAACACCCTCCAGCCCCGCCAGGTGGTGGTGCAGGCGGGCCACCGCAACCGCTTCGGGCACCCTGCGCCGTTGGTGACCGACCGGTACGAAGCGCGCCAGATTGCCTGGGTGCAAACCCCCGAGTGCGGCGCAGCCAGTTGGCACAGCGTCCAGCCCGGTGGGGTGGGTTGCTGGCGCGACAGCCACCGCCGGTACTGGCACTACCGCCCCCCGGAGCCGCAGCACCCGGCGCCGAACGGCTCTCCGGCCAGGCCCGGGGAGTGATGCTGCGCCAGCATGAGACCGCTCTCGCGACCGCATGGCGCGGGGGCTGGCTTGGTAATTGCTAACATAGGACCGTGAGCCTGTTGCGGCTGCAGCCTCCTGGGCCACAGCCGATCATCCACCTGATGCACTGTTTATGAGCCCACCGACCTTCGACGAAATGCACGCCACCCCCGAGGCTGTGCGAGAGCACTACACCCGCTACGCGCGGTGGCTGGCCGAGCAACCCGAAGACATCATGCTGGCGCGCCGCGAAGAGGCCGAAATGATTTTCCGGCGTGTCGGTATCACCTTCGCGGTGTACGGCGCCAAGGACGAGGACGGCGCGGGCACCGAACGGCTCATTCCTTTCGACCTGATTCCCCGCATCATTCCGGCGCAGGAGTGGAGCAGCATGGAGCGCGGCCTGGCGCAGCGCGTCACGGCCCTGAACCGCTTTCTGCACGACATTTACCACGACCAGGACATCCTGAAGGCGGGTCTGGTGCCGCGCGAACAGATCGAGCGCAACGCCCAGTTCCGCCCGGAAATGGTGGGTGTGGACGTGCCCGGTGGGGTGTACTCGCACATAGCGGGTGTGGACATTGTGCGGGCCCCGCAGCCCGGCGGCGGGCCGGCCGAGTACTACGTGCTGGAAGACAACCTGCGCGTGCCCAGCGGTGTGAGCTACATGCTGGAAGACCGCAAGATGATGATGCGCCTCTTCCCCGAGCTGTTCAGCGAGAACCGCGTGGCCCCCGTGGCGCACTACCCGGACCTGCTGCTGGAAACCCTGCGCGCCGTGCGTCCCGCCCACACGGCCGAGCCCACGGTGGTGGTGCTCACCCCCGGCATGTACAACAGCGCCTACTTCGAGCACGCCTTCCTGGCGCAGCAGATGGGCATTGAGCTGGTGGAAGGGCAGGACCTGTTCGTGAAGGACGACTTCGTCTACATGCGCACCACCCTCGGGCCGCAGCGGGTCGATGTGATCTACCGCCGTGTGGACGACGATTTCCTCGACCCCCTGGCCTTCCGTCCTGACTCCACGCTGGGCTGCGCGGGCCTGCTCGATGTGTACCGCAAGGGCAACGTGACCCTGTGCAACGCCATAGGCACCGGGGTGGCCGACGACAAGTCCATCTACCCCTACGTGCCCCAGATGATCGAGTTCTATCTGGGCGAAAAACCCATCCTGAGCAATGTGCCCACCTACATGGGCCGCAAGCCCGATGAGCTGAAGTACATCCTGGCCAACCTGAAGGACCTGGTCGTGAAGGAAGTGCACGGTGCCGGTGGCTACGGCATGCTGGTGGGGCCGGCTTCCACCAAGGCCGAGATCGAGGCCTTCCGCGAGGCGGTGTTGGCCAAGCCCGATGGCTACATCGCCCAGCCCACGCTGAGTCTGTCCACCTGCCCCACCTATGTGGAGAGCGGCATTGCGCCGCGCCACATCGATTTGCGGCCCTTCGTGCTCTCGGGCACCGAGGTGCAGATGGTGCCGGGTGGCCTCACCCGTGTGGCGCTGAAAGAAGGCTCGCTGGTGGTGAATTCCTCGCAGGGCGGCGGCACCAAGGACACCTGGGTGCTGGAACACTGAGAACACCGGAGACAAGACCATGCTGTCAAGAACCGCCGACCACCTGTTCTGGATGTCGCGCTACACCGAGCGGGCCGAAAACACCGCGCGCATGCTCGACGTGAACTACCAGACCGCGCTGCTGCCCCAGTCGGCCGAGGTCGCCAAGCTGGGCTGGGAAGGCCTGCTGCGCATCAGTGAACTCATGCCCGCCTACCAATACCAGTACGGCGAGGTGAAGTCCCGCGACGTGCTGCATTTCATGGTGCGCGACGAGACCAACCCCTCCAGCATCGTGTCCTGCCTGAAGGCCGCGCGCGAAAACGCCCGCGCGGTGCGTGGTGCCCTGACCACCGAACTGTGGGAAACCCAGAACCAGACCTGGCTGGAACTGACCCGTACCCTGCGCGGCCGCGATTTCGAGCGCGACCCCACGCACTTCTTTGAATGGGTGAAGTTCCGCTCGCACCTCTCCCGCGGGGTGGCCATAGGCACCATGCTGCAGGACGAGGCCTTCCACTTCTACCGCATGGGCACCTTCCTGGAGCGGGCCGACAACACGGCGCGCTTGCTCGATGTGAAGTTCCACGCCGTGGAGAGCGACTTCTTCGGCGCCGCCAGCGAGCTGGACCAGGAGTACGACTTCTACCACTGGAGCGCCATTCTGCGCAGCGTCAGCGCCTTCGAGGTGTACCGGAAGGTCTACCGCGACGTCATCACCCCAGAGCGCGTGGCCGAACTCATGATCCTGCGGCCCGACATGCCCCGAAGCCTGCTGGCCAGCCTGAACGAGGTGGTGAACAACCTGCAGCAGGTGGGCAACGACCAGTCCCGGGAAACCGAGCGGCGTGCCGGCAAGCTGCGCGCCGAACTGCAGTACAGCCGCATCGACGAGATTCTGGCCACCGGCCTGCACGCCTTCCTGACCCAGTTCCTGGACCGGGTGAACGAGCTGGGCGCGCGCATCACGCAGGACTTCCTGATGCCCTCGGCGCACTGAGCGCAACTCATGGCTGGCCGGTGCAGGCCCTCACGGTGGTGATGCTGCCATCGGAGGGCAGCCAACGGGCCATAGGCTGGCAATCGCGCGAGTCCGGGCCTGGGCGCTCGCCTGCATTCTGGTTCACGCACAACTCATAGTCGGGCACGAACTCCGACCGGCTCAGGCGCAGCTCCTGCGGGTATCTGTCTTGCGGCGCGTAGGCAAACCACCCATCGCGCAGCACCGCACCGGGCGGTGGTTCCATGCCAGCCGCAGAACCGCGCACCCGGGCTTCCGTGGCCACCAGCCGTGCACCGGCCCGCAGGTCCACCCGGTAATCCTCCTCCCAGCGCACCTTTTCTATGCTGTGCACCCAGGCCAGCGTGAACTGCTGGCCGGGCACAAAGGTGCTGGCCAGCGCGGTGGCCAGACACAGGCCGGGGAGGATGCCCATGCGGGGTTCCCTGGCCTGGCCTCAGGCCGCAGCCACCCGCGCAGCCCGGCGCTTCGTTTGCCAGTAGTGCCAGGCCAGGAACAGGGCCACCGAGGCCAGACCTATCTCGTCGGTCAGGGGCAGGGCCACCACCAGGAAGCTGGCCGCTGCAATGGCCAGAATGCGCTCCCACCAGGCCAGCGGGCTGAACAGGTAACCGGTGGCGCCGGCGCCCCACATACCAATCGCCACCAGCGCCTTGAACACCACCCACACGGTGGCCAGCCAGTCCCCGCCCTGCAGCATGAGCGCGGGGCTGTACACCGCCATGAAGGGCACGATGAAACCGGCAATGGCCACGCGCAGCGCCTGCACACTGATCTTCAGGCCAGTCTCCTTGGCAATGGGTGCGGCGGCAAAGCAGGCCAGCGCCACCGGCGGTGTCAGGTCGGCCATGATGCCGAAATAGAACACGAACATGTGCGAGACGATGAGCGGCACACCCAGTTCCAGCAGCACCGGTGCTGCCAGCGAGCTGGTGATGATGTAGTTGGGAATGGTGGGAATGCCCATGCCCAGCACCAGACAGGTCAGCATGGTGAGCACCAGCGCCAGGAACAGGTTGTCACGGCCGAGCGCAATCACATGGCCGCCCATTTCCGCGGCCACACCCGTGAGGTTGATGGTGCCGATGATCACGCCCACCAGCGCACAGGCAATGGCCACCGGCAGGGCGTGCTTGGCCCCGTCCACCAGCGCTTGCACCGCCAGTTTGCGGGCATCGCCGCCCCTGCGGGCAATGAACGTGATGGCAATCAGCACCGCGGTGATCACGAAGAACGTGAGCACGCCAAACTCCAGGAAACCCGCGCAGGCCAGGCCCAGCAACACCCAGAACAGGCCGCGCAACGGCAGGCCCTTCACCCCGCTGATCACGGCAGCGCCGAAGATCAGGATGATGGTGAGTGCCAGGCCCACGGTGCCCGAGAACAGCGGTGTGTAGCCCGAGAACAGCAGCGCCACCAGACCGGCCAGGGGCAGCAGCAGGTACCAGCGTTCTTTCACCGCTGTCCAGGGGTTGGGGCATTCGTCCTTGGGCAGGCCCATGAGGTTGCGCCGCCCGGCCTCCAGGTGCACCATCCAGAACGCGGTGGCGAAGTACAGAATGGCCGGAATCAGCGCCGCCTGCACGATGGCGAGGTAGGGCACATCGATGGTCTCGGCCATGATGAAGGCCACGGCACCCATGACCGGGGGCATGATCTGGCCGCCCATACTGGCGGTGGCCTCCACACCACCGGCAAAGGCAGGGCGGTAGCCGAAGCGCTTCATGAGCGGAATGGTGAACTGGCCGGTGGTGACCACGTTGGCCACGCCGGAGCCGTTGATGGTGCCCATGAGGCCCGAGGAAATGACCGACACCTTGGCCGGGCCGCCGCGGGTGT
>JALOSG010000143.1 GCA_025458665.1 Serpentinimonas sp. | reverse complement strand
ACGCGGCGCGAGATCAAGAACCTCAACAGCTTCAAGTTCATGCAGCAGGCCATCGACTTCGAGGTGCGCTGGCAGATCGAGCAGATTGAGGACGGACACGCCATCGAACAGGCCACGGTGCTGTTCGACCCCGACACCGGCGAGACCCGCGCCATGCGCACCAAGGAAGATGCGGCCGATTACCGCTACTTCCCCGACCCCGACCTGCCCCCGCTGGTGATTGCGCGCGATTGGGTGGACGAGGTGCGCGCCGGCATGACCGAGTTGCCGCGTGCCATGGCCGAGCGCTTTGTGCGCGAGCTGGGCCTGCCGGAATACGACGCGCTCATGGTGACGCAGAGCCCCGGCTTTGCGCGCTATTTCACCACCGCACAGCAGGCCTGCGGCCAGCCCAAGCTGGTGGCCAACTGGATGATGGGCGAACTCTCAGCCACGCTGAACCGCGAGGGGCTGGAGGTGGAGCAGGCCTGTGTGGGCCCGCTGGAACTGGCCGCGCTGGTGCAGCGGGTGGACGATGGCACGGTATCGAACAAGGCGGCGCGCGAGGTGTTTGCGGCGCTGTGGGCGGACGCGTCTGCTGCCTCCGGCGCGCCCGCCGATCTGTCGGCCGACCTGTCCTCCGCTCTGGCACGGGTAGACGCCGTGATTGCCGCCAAAGGCCTCAAGCAGATGAACGACAGCGGTGCGCTCGACGCCATCATCGACACCGTGCTGGCGGCCAACGAAAAGAACGTGGCCGAATACCGCGCCGGCAAGGACAAGGCCTTCAACGCGCTGGTGGGGCAGGTCATGAAGGCCAGCCAGGGCAAGGCCAACCCGGCGCAGGTGAACGCGGCGCTGAAGGCGCGGCTGGACGGCTGATTCCGGCTTCAGCGGCTGGATGCCGCGGTGGCGGGGGCGCCAGTGGCAGAGGCTGCCCACAGCGTGCGCAGCTTAGCCAGTTCTTCGTCGAAGCGCTCGTTGATCCGGCGCTTCTCCGCCTCTTGCTCAATCAGGCGCTTGTCCTGCTCCGCCTGTTGCTGGTTGATCTCGAGGCTGCGCCTTTGTAGCCAGGCGGGGGCTTTGGTCGGATCGCGCTGGTAGAACTCCATCTCTGCGTCCACTTCCTTGCGCTGTCTTCCCAGCTCTTCCATGCGGCGCTCGATGATGACCAGTACCGCATGCACCTGTTCCAACGCCCCCTCGCGCGCACGGGTGTGGGCTTCCTCGGTGGGATAGCGGGTGACCAGCGCGCGGTCGCGCCGCTGCTCCTCCTGCACACGGGCCTTCTCGGCGGCTTCGGCGGCCGCCTTGGCGGCCAGCGCTTCCCTTTCGGAAGCCGTCAATGTGGGGGGAATCACACGACGCAGCGTACCGCTGGGTGAGAGTTCCCGCTGCTCCCGGTCCATGCAGGCGGCTATGGGCCGGTCTGAGGTGAGTTTGCGGCCTTGCGCATCCACGCAGGTGAAGATGCTTCCACCTGGGGCCGGGGTCGGCGCACGGTTCTGGGCCGACGCCACGCTGACGCCCAGCAGGAGAACCATACCCCCCAGTACAGACTGCCAGCGCAAGTGCAGGCGCGGGCGTAGGCGCAGGCCGGCAGCGTTTCCCAGCCCGCGAACGGTGGATTGAGGGTGGGGTGGTGCGTTGGACAAAAGCATGTGGGACGCAGGTGACGAACCGGATCAGCCCACGCCGTAACGGTCGCGGTAAGCCTGCACGCTGTCGCGGTAGCGGAGGGCTTCCCCGCCCGCGTAAGCCTGAGGGCTGTGGGCCAAATACTGCAGCAAATCGGTCAGTCTGGCAATGGCGGTGACCTGAAGGCCGAGCCGTTGTTGCACATACTGCACAGCGCTGTAGGGTACATCGCGCTGGGTGCCGTCGGCGTCCTTCTCGGTGGCCATTTCCTGGCGGTCTAGCGCAATGGCCAGTGCGCAGGGTTGTGCGCCGGCGGCTTCAATCAGCCGGATAGATTCCCGCGCTGCGGTTCCGGCACTCATCACATCGTCGATGATGAGCACCCGCCCCGCCAACGGTGCTCCCACCACCGTGCCGCCCTCGCCGTGGTCCTTGGCTTCCTTCCTGTTGTAGGCAAACGGCTTGTTGTGGCCGCGGCGCGCCAGTTCCATGGCCAGTGCGGCGGCCAGAGGGATGCCCTTGTAGGCGGGCCCGAACACCATATCGAACTGAATCCCGCTGGCCAGGATGTTGCTGGCATAGAACTCGGCCAGCCGGGCCAGCTTGGCGCCGTCGTCGAACAGTCCGGCATTGAAGAAGTACGGCGACAGCCTGCCCGCCTTGGTCTTGAACTCACCGAAGCGCAGCACGCCCGATTCCACGGAAAATCGGACAAAGTCCTGCGCCAGGGCGTCTTGTGCATTCACGATGGGAAATTCCTTGTTCAAACTCACCAGTCTCAACCTCAACGGCATCCGTTCTGCCACTTCCAAAGGCCTGGAAGACTGGCTGGCGGCCCATGCGCTCGATTGTATTTGCGTGCAGGAGCTCAAAGCCCAGCAGCCCGATGTGGCGGGCCGCTTTGAAACGCTGGCCGGCTTGCAGGGCCATTTCCATTTTGCGCAGAAGAAGGGCTATTCCGGCGTGGGCATCTACACCAGGCACGTACCCAGCGATGTGGTGGTGGGCCTGGGCGTGCCCGAGTTCGATGACGAGGGCCGCTACGTGGAGCTGCGCTTCGATACGCCCGCCCGCAAGCTGAGCGTGGTGAGCGCGTACTTCCCCAGCGGCTCTTCGGGCGACGAGCGCCAGGCCGCCAAGTACCGCTTTCTGGATGTGATGTACCCGCACCTCCAGGCCCTGGCCGCCAGCCGTGAGGTGCTGCTGTGCGGCGACGTGAACATTGCGCACCAGGAAATAGACCTGAAGAACTGGAAAGGCAACCTGAAGAACAGCGGCTTCCTGCCCGAGGAACGCGCCTGGATGACGCGCCTGCTCACCGAGGCCGGCTGGCACGATGTGTACCGCCGCCTGCACCCCACCGAGACCGAGGCCGCCTACACCTGGTGGAGCAACCGTGGGCAGGCCTATGCCAAGAACGTGGGCTGGCGCATTGATTACCACCTGGCCACGCGGGCGTTGGCCGAGACCGCGCAGCGCACTGCCGTGTTCAAGGATCAGCGCTTTTCCGACCACGCGCCGCTGACGGTGGAGTACGGATTCAAGCTTTGAGGGCCGAGGCACAATGGCGCCATGACGGACCCTGACGCACCTGCCCAACAGCCCCGCAATCCGCTGCACGGGGTGACCCTGGAGGCGATGGTCCGGGCGCTGGAGGCCCACTACGGCTGGGCTGGCCTGGCCGAGCGTATCCCGTTGCGTTGCTTCACCCACGACCCGAGTGTCGCGTCGAGTCTGAAGTTCTTGCGCAAGACCCCCTGGGCCCGCGAGAAGGTGGAGGGGCTGTACCTGTTCATGGGCCGGGAGGCCCGGCGGGCGGCTCGGGGTGGAGCCCGGTGAGGAGCGAGCCCCTCCACTCTGAACTTTCGGTCGGTTTTGCTACCCTCAAGCCTATGCGACCAAACCGCCCAGCCCGCCGGCTCCTTGCCGGTCCTCTTGCAGGATTGCCTGCCCGCCTGCCCGCGTTGCTGGCGGCTGCAGCGAGCGTGGTACTGGGCTGGACGGCACAGCCCGCGTGGGCGGTACAGCGTTGTGTGGAGCCGGGTGGCCGCGTGGTGTTCCAGGACAAACCCTGTCCCGGGCGGGGTGGCGAGGTACTGCTTCGCCCTGCCAACCCCGGGGTGCCGCCCGAGCCAGTCCCACAGGCCGCAGCGCCGGTTGCTGTCCCGCAGGAGTCTGAAGTGGAGCGGCTGAACCGCCTTTCCGACCAGATGCAGGCCCAGCGCCGCCGCCAGGAACTGGAGTTGTACCTGGTGCCGCGCGCCCAGAACCAGATCGCGCAGCACCGTGCCCAGTGCGACCGCGAATACCGCGATCTGCAGGGCAAGAAAACACTGGCCAACAACAATCTGGCGGGCGCCACCTGGGAGCAGTCCATTTCCACGGAAATGGCGGCCCTGGCGGCGCGCTGCGATAGCCGCAGCCGCGAATTGCTGACCAACCTGGAACTGGTACGCTCCGAGTGTCGGGCGCTGAGCGGTTGCGGCGCCCCGTGATTTCACCCCAGGAACTGCCCGAGATGCCAGCCACCTACGTCTCCCTGCCGGAGCCCCTGAAGCGCGTGAAGGCGCTGATTTTTGACGTGTTTGGCACCTTGGTGGACTGGCGTACGTCGATAGCCCGCGAAGCCGAACTGGCGCTCGGTCCGCAGGGTATAGAGACCGACTGGCTGGCCTTTGCCGATGCCTGGCGTGCCCAGTATCAGCCTGCGATGGAAGAAGTCCGCAGCGGCAGGCTGCCGTTCTCCAAGCTCGATGCACTGCACCGGCGCAACCTGGACGTGGTGCTGAAGGACCTGGGCCTGGCGCAGGTGGACGAGGCCACCCGGGTGCAGCTGAACCTGGCCTGGCACCGGCTGGATGCGTGGCCCGATGTGAGTGCCGGGCTGCAGGCCTTGCGGCCCGCCTTCCTGCTGGCGCCTTGTTCCAACGGGAACATTGCCATCATGGTGAACCTGGCGCGGCGCAACCACCTGCCGTGGGACGCCATTCTGGGTGCGGAAGTGGCGCGCGATTACAAACCGAAGCGTGTGGTCTACACCGCCTCGGCGGAATCCCTGAACCTGCAACCCCACGAGGTGATGATGGTGGCGGCGCATTCGTTCGACCTGGAGGCCGCGGCCGAAGCCGGCTTGCGCACCGCCTTCGTGGCCCGCCCGGACGAGTACGGCCCGGGTACCGGAGAACCTGCCGCCACCTGCCCGGTGGATGTGTCTGCCAGCAGCCTGCTGGAGCTGGCGCAGCAGCTCAACCCCAGCCCGCCCATTCCGCCCATGCAGTGACGGCGTGCAGCGGGCGCCGCCTCTTTCAGGCAGCCCCTTTCAAGCCGCCGCTGGCTGCAGGAACACCCTGGCCTTGCGGGGCTGCACGCGCACCGTGTCGCCTTCCTGCAGGCCCAGTTCGCGAAAACGCTCGGCGGGGATCTGGGCCTCTATCAGGGCCTCGCTGGCGGGGTGTGTGCCGGTATCTTCCAGCGGCAGCAGTTCCAGCCGCGCAATCGGTCCCACCACAATGGCGCGCTGCAACTGCACCACGCGCCCGCTGCCTTCGGAGGTGTAGCGCTGCACCTCCAGGTCGTGCGGGCGCACGTAGGCGTAGGCCTGTGCGTCGCGCGCGTCGGCGTGTTCGGGCGCCTGCAGCTTCATGCCTTCCAGGTGCAGCTCGCCCTCGTGGGCGCGGCCGTGGAACAGGTTCACATCGCCCAGGAAGCCGTACACGAAGGGGCTGGCAGGGTGGTCCCACACCTGTTGCGGTGAACCGATCTGCTCCACCTGCCCCTGGTTCATGAGTACCACGCGGTCGGACACCTCCAGGGCTTCCTCCTGGTCGTGCGTCACGAAAATGCTGGTGACGTGCAGCTCGTCGTGCAGGCGGCGCAGCCAGCGGCGCAGCTCTTTGCGCACCTTGGCGTCCAGCGCACCAAAGGGCTCGTCGAGCAGCAGTACCTGGGGCTCCACGGCCAGTGCGCGGGCCAGGGCAATGCGCTGGCGCTGGCCGCCCGAGAGTTGCGAGGGGTAGCGGTCGGCCAGCCAGTCGAGTTGCACCAGCTTCAATAGGTCGTGCACGCGGCTGCGGATCTGCGCTTCGCTGGGGCGCTCGCCGCGCGGCTTCACGCGCAGGCCAAAGGCCACGTTCTCGAACACGGTCATGTGGCGGAACAGCGCGTAGTGCTGGAATACGAAGCCCACGTTGCGCTCGCGCACGTGCTTGTCGGTGGTGTCCTCGCCGCTGAACAGGATGCTGCCGGCATCGGCCGACTCCAGTCCCGCAATGATGCGCAGCAGGGTGGTTTTGCCGCAGCCCGAGGGCCCGAGGAGCGCGACCAGTTCGCCCGATTCGATGTCGAGCGAGACGTTGCGCAGGGCGTGGAAGTCGCCGAACTGCTTGGAGACTTGGCGGATAGCGATGCTCATGACAGGGCTCCGTGGGGAGTGGGGGACATCTGGGGTGGACGGGGGCTCGAAGGCCAGGTGGTGGCCGAAGCCAATGCCGATGCGGATAGGCCGCCGGGCGCACCGGCTGCGTGCGTGGGTTCGGGCGGCAGTTCGGCCAGCGCCTTCATCTCGCGCTCGTGGCGCCACTCCACCGCACTCTTCACCACCAGCGTCACGATGGCCAGCAACGCCAGCAGCGAAGCCACGGCAAACGCCGCCACCGACTGGTATTCGTTGTACAGAATCTCCACATGCAGCGGCATGGTGTTGGTCTGCCCGCGGATGTGGCCCGAGACCACCGACACCGCACCGAACTCCCCCATGGCGCGTGCGTTGCACAGGATCACGCCGTAGATGAGGCCCCACTTGATGTTGGGCAGCGTGACGTACCAGAAGGTCTGCCAGCCGCTGGCGCCCAGCACCTGGGCGGCCTGTTCTTCCTCGTTGCCCTGCGCCTGCATGAGTGGAATCAGCTCACGGGCAATGAAGGGAAAGGTCACGAACAGCGTGGCCAGGATGATGCCGGGCACCGCAAACACGATCTTGATGTCGTGCTCGGCCAGCCAGGGGCCTAGCCAGCCCTGTGCGCCAAACACCAGCACATACACCAGGCCCGCCACCACCGGAGAGACGGAGAAGGGCAGATCGATGAGCGTGGTGAGGAAGGACTTGCCACGGAACTCGTACTTGGCCACCGCCCAGGCCGCGGCAATGCCGAACACCAGATTGAGCGGCACCGCAATGGCCGCTGTGATGAGCGTGAGGCGGATGGCCGACCAGGCGTCGGGCTCCTTCAGCGCTTCCCAGTAGG
>JALOSG010000142.1 GCA_025458665.1 Serpentinimonas sp. | reverse complement strand
ATTCCGCTGCCCGGCGCCAGCAGCGTGACGGCGCTGGTGAGCGTGGCCGGGCTGCCCGCCCCCGATGGCGAGAGCGCTGCCACGGGGTTTGCGTTTGTGGGGTTCCTGCCGTCGCGCGGAGCGGACCGGGCCCGGGCTTTGCTGCGTTTGGCGGGTACTGAGCAGGCCTGTGTGCTGCTGGAGTCCCCGCACCGCATGGAACAGCTGGCGCGCGAGCTGGCGGGTGATGCGGCGGTGGCGGCGCGGCGCGTCACCGTGGGGCGGGAGCTGACCAAGCAGTTCGAGGAGGTGGCCACGCTGCCTTGCGCGGACTTGCCTGGCTGGCTGGCAGCCAGCCCGCAGCGCGGCAAGGGCGAGTTTGCGCTGGTGCTGCATCCGCCTGCGGCCGTAGCCGATTCTGCTGCACCGGATAGCAAGGCGCTGGCGCCTGCCACCGAGCGCACCCTGCGCCTGTTGCTGGAGGAACTGCCGCTGAAAACCGCTGCCCGCCTAGCCGCCGAACTGACGGGGGAGCCCAAAAACCTGCTGTACCAGGCGGCGCTGGGCTGGAAGAAAGAAGCCGAAGGGCCGGCGGGGGACTAACCCCGCCTCAACCCGGGCGCTTGGGGCTGTTCAGGCGGTCCGGGGAGTCTGCCAGGTCCTGCACGTCGTCGGGTTCACGCACCTCGCGCCCCTCGCGCACTTCCCGCACTTCGATGTCCACCACTTCGGCGCTGTCCCGGCGGGCGCCGGGGCCTCCCGGTCCACCCGGCCACACCTTCTGGCTGGCGTATTGCCGGAACCGCCCCACGAACACCGGTTGCACCGGGCGCTTGCCGCGCACCAGTGCCCACAGCACACCAAAGAACAGCAGCACCATGGCCACGGCCAGCAGCAACAGGGCCAGCACAGCGGTGAACAGCCACAGCGTCAGCCTGACCAGGGTGGCCAGAACGCGGGCAAGGAATTCTCGGATGGATTGCATGTCTTGACAGTGTAGCCCTGCACTTGGGGCCGCATTCGCGCGCTGCAAGGGCAGCTGGCGCGAAATTTGAATGGTGTCATTCACGGTCTATATGATCGAAACACTTTTCCCCCTGGAGTTCCCTGTGCTGATGAAACGCCTGTACCAGTATTTCTTCCGCGGCCTCATTGCCGTGTTGCCGCTGGGGCTGACCATCTACCTCCTCTATGTGTTCGTGAGCTGGTCCGAAGCCTTCGCACGCACCTTCATCCGCCCGCTGGTGGGCGAATACTACGTAGCCGGCCTGGGCTTGCTGCTGCTGGTGGGAAGCATCTTCCTGCTGGGTTTTTTGCTGTCGCAGTCTTTCACCACACGGGTCATGGGCTGGGTGGAACTGCCCTTCACCAACATTCCGGTGGTCAAGAGCATTTACTCATCGCTCAAGAGCTTTGCCGATTACTTCTCCCCCACCCACAAAGACGGCGGTCCGCGCCAGCAGGTGGTGGTGTTGCGCGTACCGGGACAGGACATGGAAATAGTGGGGCTGGTAACGCGCAACCACGTGAACGGCCTGCCCGCAGGCTTCATGGAGGGCGACCGCGTGGCGGTGTACCTGCCCATGGGCTACATGATTGGCGGATACACCGTGTTCGTGCCGCGCACCTGGGTCACGCCCATTGCCATGTCGGTGGAGGAGGCCATGCGCTCTTCCCTGATTGCGTGGATGGCAGGCAGGAACCAGGCATGACCATACGCCACCTCGATGCGATGTTCACGCCCCGTTCGGTGGCGGTGTTCGGCGCCTCCGACCGGGTCCACAGCGTGGGCGCCACGGTGTGGCAGAACATGACCGCCGCCTTCCAGGGCACTGTGTTCGCGGTGAACCCGCGCCTGGCCACGCTCAACGGGCAGCCGGTGTATGCCAACGTGTCCGCGTTGCCGCAGACTCCCGATCTGGCCATCATCTGTACACCCGCGTCTACCGTGCCGGGCCTCATTGCAGAGCTGGGCGCACGCGGCACCAAGGCGGCGGTGGTGGTGAGCGCGGGCTTCACCGCTGCGCAAAAGCAGGCCATGCTGGACGCCGCCCGGCCCCACACGCTGCGCGTGCTGGGCCCCAACTGCATCGGCATGCTGGTGCCGCAGCTGGGGGTGAATGCCAGTTTTGCCCACGCCAGCGCGGCGCCGGGTGGGCTGGCGTTTGTGTCGCAGTCCGGGGCGCTGGTCACGGCCATGCTCGATTGGGCCAATTCGCGCGGCATAGGCTTCTCCAAGTTCGTGTCATTGGGTGAGCACGCCGATGTGGACTTTGGCGACATGCTGGACTATCTGGGCAGCGACCCGCAGACCCGCGCCATCCTGCTCTACATCGAATCCATCGATGCGCCGCGCAAGTTCATGTCGGCGGCGCGGGCGGCGGCGCGCAACAAGCCCGTCATTCTGGTGAAGGCGGGGCGTTCGGCGCGTGGCCAGCAAGCGGCCGCTTCACACACCGGCGCTCTGGCGGGCTCCGACGAAGTGTTCGACGCCGCGGTGTCGCGTGCCGGCATGTTGCGCGTGTACACCCTGCAGCACCTGTTCCTGGCGGCCGAACTGCTGGCGCGCTTCCGCGACAACCGCAGCGAGAAGCTGCTCATCCTCACCAACGGCGGCGGTGCGGGCGTCATGGCGGCGGATGCCGCTGCCTTTGCCGGCGTGGAACTGGCCACGCTGGACAGCGCCATGCTGGCCCGGCTGGATGCCGTGCTGCCAGCCAACTGGTCGCGCGGCAACCCGGTGGACATCATTGGCGATGCGCCGGCCGAGCGCTACGCCGCGGCGCTGGAAGCGCTGCTGCACGACCGCAGCAGCGCCGTGCTGTTTGTGCAGGCGCCCACGGCCATTGTGCCCAGCACCGAAGTAGCCCAGGCGTTGCTGCCCCTGGCCAGCCAGAAGCCGGCCCGCGTGCTGGGCAGCTGGCTGGGTGAGGGCGCGGTGGCCGAAGCGCGCGCGTTGTTCCGTGCCGGTGGCGTGCCCGACTACGACACGCCCGAAGAAGCGGTGCGCGCCTTCTCCTTCCTGCGCCAGTACCACCGCCACCAGGCGGAGCTGATGGAGACCCCACCGGCAGCCAGTGCCGCTGCGCCGCTGGACATGGCCGGTATCCGGGCCATTGTTCAGCATGTGCTGGCCGATGGGCGCGAGTTGCTCACCGAACCCGAAGCCAAGGAACTGCTGCGCCTGGCGGGCCTGCCCGTCACGCCTATGCGCGTGGTGCCGCCCGAGGCCGAAGCCGCTGCCTATGCCTCGGAAACGCTGGGTTTCCCGGTGGTGCTGAAAGTTATCTCGCACGACATCAGCCACAAGAGCGATGTGGGCGGTGTGCGGCTGAACCTGCACACCAGCGCCGAAGTGCACGAGGCCGCCACCGCCATGCTGGAGCGCGTGGCCCGCGAACGGCCCGAGGCGCGGCTGGAAGGCTTCAGCGTGCAGCCCATGGTGAAGCTGGCGCACGCGCACGAGCTGATTGTGGGCGCCAGCATCGACCCGATGTTCGGCCCGGTGATTCTGTTCGGGCAGGGCGGAACGGCGGTGGAGGTGGTGGCCGACCGCGCGCTGGCCTTGCCGCCGCTGAACGCGCCACTGGCCGAGGCGCTGGTGCAGCGCA
The DNA here is from genome assembly GCA_025458665.1 of Serpentinimonas sp. GTDB lineage: Bacteria > Pseudomonadota > Gammaproteobacteria > Burkholderiales > Burkholderiaceae_C > JALOSG01. The sequence goes on along the minus strand of JALOSG010000142.1, from coordinate 3,292 downwards.
CGCGCGTGGTGCGCCTGTTGCAGGGTTACCGCGATGTGCCAGCCGCGCACCAGGCGGCCATCACGCAGGCGCTGGTGGCTGTGTCGCAACTGCTGGCGCAATTGCCCGAACTGGCTGAACTCGACATCAACCCGCTGCTGGTGAACCACGAAGGTGCGGTGGCGCTGGATGCGCGCGTGCGCCTGAGCAAGACGCTACCGGCAGGTGCGGCGCGCTTTGCCATCCGTCCCTACCCGCAGGAACTCACCGAGACGCTGCCCTGGCAGCCCGGCCGGCCGCTCACGCTGCGCCCCATCCGCCCCGAAGACGAAGCCGCGCACCTGGCTTTTCTGCAGCGCATGGACCCGGAGGACATCCGCATGCGCATCTTCCACACGCGGCGCAGCATCGAGCATTCCGAGCTGGCCCGGCTGACGCAGATCGACTACGACCGCGAGATGGCGTTCCTGGCGACCGCGCCCAGCCCGGACAGTGGGGCGGAAGAAACCGTGGGCGTGGTGCGTGGCATTTGCGACCCCGACAACGACAGCGCCGAATTCGGCATCCTGGTGCGCTCGGACATGAAGGGTCAGGGCCTGGGCGTATTGCTGATGAACAAGCTGATTGCCTATCTGCGCAGCCACGGCACCCAGCGCGTGGTGGGCGAGGTGCTGCGCGAGAACCACGGCATGCTGGCACTGGCCGAGCGGGTGGGCTTCACGGTGCAGGTGCACCCGCAAGACCCGAGCCTGCGGGCGCTGGAGTTGCGGCTGGTCAGTACGCCAGAGTGAACGCGATGATGAACAGGCCCAGGCCCATGTTCACCGCCACCCACTTGCGCACCTGAACCATGGCGTCGGCGCCGGCGGGCCAGTTGGAGGCCTGCACGGCAGTGCGCAGGCGCTTGAACAGCGCAAAGCGGATGTGCATGAAGATCAGCACCATCAGCACGCCCAGCACCAGCATGACCCACCAGTCCAGAGGCATGGTGAAGGTGCCGCCGCCCTGTACGGTGGCTTTGGCCACGCGGCCCATCATCCACAGGCCCGTGCCCAGTGCAGTGAGCGATGCGGCCAGCACCGTGGCAAAGAAGCGGCCCAGCACATCGTGCATGAGGCGCAAACGCACGGCGGGCTCCAGCGGGGCTACGGCCGGGCGCAGGAAAAAGTGCGAGAACACCATGCCCCCGACCCAGACGACGATGGACAGGACGTGGATGGCTTTGAGGATGAGATAGAGCACCGGGATTCCGTTTCTGAGAAAAAAGTGGGTGACGGGTTGGCGAAAAGACGCGTAGCTTGCGGCATTTGGAGAGTCCCGCCCGGGCAGGGTTCAATTTCGAGGGCGCTCAGCGCTGAATAGGCGCTGTTACAAATTATTTGTTGCGATGCAACATTTTTGCTTGCATCGTCATGGAAAACCCCTATACTGAGAACCATGTTGCAGCGCAGCATAAACGAAATCCCTCCGGGAATCATCGATGTGTAGCGCTTCAGTTCCTGAAACCGCCCTTCCTTCAAGGAGTTCCATCATGTTGACCGTAGAACAAATCATCGCCGCCCAGAAAGCCCAAGTCGCCACCCTGTTTGACCTGGGCACCAAAGCCCTGTCGAGCATGGAAAAGCTGACCGAGCTGAACATGCAAGCCACCAAGGCTGCTCTGGCCGAGACCACTGGCCACCTGAGCGCCGTCATGAGCGCCAAAGACGTGCAAGAGCTGATGAAGCTGCAAGCCGCCGCCGTGCAACCCATGGCCGAGAAGGCAGCTTCCTACACCCGCCACGTGTACGACATCACTTCCGGCACCAGCGCCGAGTTCGCCAAAGTGGCCGAAGCCCAAGCCGCTGACGCACAGAAGCAGTTCGTTGCCGCCGTGGACACCGCCGTGAAAAGCGCTCCCCAGGGTTCCGAGCCGGCCGTAGCCGCCATGAAGAACGCCGTGGCCACCGCCACCGCCGCCATGGAGTCGGTGCAGAAGTCTGTGAAGCAAGCCACCCAGATGGCCGAAGCCAACTTCAACGCCGTGGCTGCCACGGCTGTGAAGGCCGCCAAGGCCACCAAGGCTGCCGCCTGAAACCCACCGGGACCTGAGGCTGGCCGGCAAGGGCTGGCTTCCCGGTGACCCGACAGCCCCGGTGCTGCCCGACAGGGTGGCACCGGGGTTTTGTCGTTTCTGGGGCCCGTTAAGGCCAGAGATAATGAACGGTCTTATTGAAGTTCTGGAGCAGTCATGAGCGAGATTCGCAAAGTAGGTATTGTGGGCGCGGGCACCATGGGCAACGGCATTGCGCAGGCCTGCGCGGTGAGCGGCATCGATGTGGTGATGCTCGATATTTCCGAGGCAGCCGTGCAGAAGGGCGTGGCCACCGTGGCCGGCAGCCTGGACCGGCTGATCAAGAAGGAGAAAATCACCGCCGCAGACAAAGACGCTGCGTTGGCGCGCATTCAGGGCACTACCAGCTACGATGACCTGAAAAGCGCGCAGTTGGTGATTGAAGCCGCCACAGAGAACCTGGAACTCAAGATCAAGATCCTGCGCCAGCTCGACGGCATGCTGCCGGCCGACACGCTCATTGCCAGCAACACCAGCTCCATCAGCATCACGCAGCTGGCCGCCGTGACCGGCCGTGCCGACCGCGTCATTGGCATGCACTTCTTCAACCCGGTGCCCATGATGGCGCTGGTGGAGATCATCCGGGGCCTGCAAACCAGCGACGCCACCCACGAGCGCGTGCGCGACATGGCGCTAAAACTGGGTAAATCCCCCATTACGGTGAAGAACGCGCCGGGTTTTGTGGTCAACCGCATTCTGGTGCCCATGATCAACGAGGCCTTCTTCGTGCTGGCCGAGGGCCTGGCCACGGCCGAAGACATAGACGCCGGCATGAAGCTGGGGTGTAACCACCCGATAGGGCCACTGGCCCTGGCCGACATGATTGGCCTGGATGTGTGCTTGGCGGTGATGAACGTGTACTTTGCCGAGTTCAACGACAGCAAGTACCGCCCCTGCCCGCTGCTCAAGGAAATGGTGGCCGCTGGCTACCTGGGCCGCAAGAGCGGCCGCGGCGTGTACGCCTACTGAGGCGCAACGCGCGGGCTCCGGGGCTTCCGGGGTCAGAGTTCGGCCAGTATTTGCCGGGCTTCTTCTACAAACGCCTGGGCAGGAAGGGCCAAGCGCCGGTCCTTGCGCCACACCAGTTTCCACTGGCGGCGGAGCGGGAACCCGGAAACTGGCAATACCGCCAGCCCTTCGGCGGCTGGCTGTGGGGCCAGCGCGTGCTGGGAAACCACCGCCAGGCCCATGCCTGCGGCC
>JALOSG010000141.1 GCA_025458665.1 Serpentinimonas sp. | reverse complement strand
ATGCGCAGGTGCGAGCCATCGGCGGGCTGCAGGTCGCGCCACAGACGCGAAGCTTCCTCGAACATCCAGAGTGTGAGCTGGCGCACGAAGCCGGTTTGTTCGGCAAACGGGATGAACTGCATGGGCGGCACCAGCCCGCGCTCGGGGTGCTGCCAACGCACCAATGCCTCCGCAGCGACCACACGGCGGCTGACGGTGTCTAGCTTGGGTTGCAGGAACAGGCGCAATTCGCCCTGCTGCAACGCCTGCCGAAGGTCGGTGAGCAACGACAGGTTTTGCGAGCTGGAAGAATCCAGGGCGGGGCTGTAGAGGAGCACGCCCGCAGTCTTGGTCTTGGCCGCGTGCATGGCAATCTCCGAACGGCTCATCAGCTCGTCGGGGCCTTCGGCATGGTCGGGCCAGCAGGCCATACCCATGCTGGCGCTGATGTCCACCGTCTGCTCCTCGAACGCCAGCGGCACCTCGAAGGCACGGGTGATGCGCTGGGTGAGTTGCAGCGCGCCCTCCGCGTTGGTGCGGGTGAGCAGGATGGCGAACTCGTCGCCACCCAGGCGCGCTACAAAGTCCCCTTCGCGGTGTACCTGGTCTTTCAGGCGGCCAGCCACGGCCCTGAGCAATTCGTCGCCAAAGGCATAACCCAGCACATCGTTCACATGCTTGAAACGGTCCAGATTGAGAGTGATGACCACCAACGGCTTGGGCACGCTCTTGCTCCCGTCGATGGCCGCACTCAGGTGGCTGCGAAAGCTTTCGCGGTTGGGCAATCCGGTGAGCCGGTCCCAGTAGGCCAACTGCAAAATCTCGTGACGCTGCGCGGCAATGCTGGTGCGCATCTGGTCGAATCCGCGCGCCAGCTGCCCCACCTCGTCGCCTCGATCCATGCCAGCCACGTCCACCTCGAACTCGCCCTGCTTGAGGGATTCTGTGGCACGGGTCAGGTCTTGCAGCGGTTGGGTAACGCGCCGCGCCGCCATGTAGCTGCCCAGCCCGAACAGCAGCAGGCCTCCCACTGTGATGAGGCCGAGCCGCCATTGCAACTCCAGGAACGGCGCAGTGGCATCGGTCATGGAGCGCAGCAGCAGCGTCCTGACCTCCCCGCCGAGCGAGTCCAGCACCGCGTAGCGCACCGCATAGACACCTTGCTCGAGCGTGACGCGGGGCTGGTTCTCGGCCGCGGCTGCGAGCAGGCGCTGCTCGTACTGCGGCAGTGTGCTGACGCTGAGGGCTTTGTCCTGACGGGGGCCGGTGACCAGCACCGCCGCATGCACCGAGGAGAGCCGGAAGAAATCCTCTGTCAGGGCCTGCGTCAACGGGAAGCCCATGAGCACGAACGCTACAGTGCGCGGTGCGCGCACCGGCACCATGATGAACTGGTAAGGCCGGCCTTGAACCAGACCGATGCGACCGTTTCCTTCGTCTTGGGACAAACCGGATGCCACGCCTTGCAAGACCTCGCTGGTCATGGTGTCCGCCCCCTCGGTGCCGCTGGCGCTGATGAGCTGGAAGGCTGGATCGAACAAGGCAGTCACCCCTGCACCGATGCGCCCGCCGCTGTTTTCCAGGGCAGACCCTATGGTCTCGCGGTCGGCGGTGGCAATAGCGGCCCGGAAGCCGAAATCTGCCGCCAGCACCACGGCAGCCTCCCGCAGCCGCTGGGCATTCTGGTCCAGCAGCCGCCGCCACACCCGCTCACCCACCTGGAGGTTGCTCTCGATTTCGGCAAGGGCTTGCCGTTCTACGGTGGCGCGCACCACCGAGAAGCCCGCAATCTGTACCACCAGCAGGAGCAGCAAGACCACCCACACAATGCGGGTGGCCAGCGACATGTGGGTGAAATACCCCGCAGCAGCGCCCTTGGCCTGGCCCGTACCAGGGTCTTTCGTCACGGTGCCTCGAGGCCCTGCAGGGTGACGGTGGTACGGGCTGGCTCCGCACTCACCTGGTGGGGTTGCTGTGCAGCAGGCGCGCCGTCACGAAGGCGCTGGTGCCAGACCCGCAACTGGTAGTCCCCGGCGGGCAGCCCTGAGAGCAAGACCTTCCCGGACTCGTTGGTGGTGCCGTAATAGGGTGTGTCCGTCACCACCACCCAGGCCACCATGTCGTCATGGATGTTGCATCCCAGCACCACCACGCCGGCTTTGTCGAAAACAACGGGCACGGCAGGGGTGCCCAGATAGAGCTTCAGTTCGAACCGCTTGGGCTCCGAGAAGGAATAGACGTGGTGGCGCACCGTGTCCTGGTTGGGGAACGTCACTGGCGTGCCGCGCGGCACCACCAGCACCGAAGGCACAAATGCCTTGCCGCGTTGTGCGATGGAGGCAGATTCCAGCGGTTGGACCGCCCTGCGCGCGGCCGGGGACTCCAGCACCACCACGGCACCTGCCAGTGGTTGGCCCGCGCTGTCGCGCACTGTCACCTCCAGCGAGGTGGCCGCTGCAGCCCCCACCCAGAGCAACCCGCCGAGCAAACCAAGTACCGGCTTGAGTCCTTTGCGCATCACTGCTGCACAAACATGGGGAAGTTGGGGCGGCATGTGCAAACCCAAAATGTCACAGCGTCAGGGCTCGATGGCCAGACCACGCAGGGGCTGACCCCGGTCCACGGTGCCCAGCAGCGTGGCCTTGCCCGTGGCCAGGTCGAGGCGGTAAAGCCGGGTGGTGGACTGCCCGGCCAGCACCGCAGACACCAGCGGGGTGTTGTTTACATCAGAAATATCGAAAGACACACCCGACAGCGGGCCCAGTCCCAGCGTGCCTACCGTGAACAGCCGACCGGTGTTGGGAGAGACCGCTGGCTGCACCCCCTCGATACTGCCTTGGGTGACCAATGTTCCCAGTGCCTCATCGATGGCGTAGTTGGTGGTGATTTTCTCGTCGCGGGTGTTGTAGGTGTAGGCAGCCGCGGTGACGCGCGGCGCCTTGCCGGCGTTCACGTCGTTGGGTGCATAGACGAGCGAAGGGTCGGCCTGGACGCCGGGGGTAGCAGAATCGCTGTCCACTTGTGCACCGCTCTCGGGGTGCAGCCGCATGTTCAGGCCGGCCTCATTGACCACACGGATACGGTCGACTGCCGGGTTGAAGTCGAAACCGTAGACCTTACCGTTCAAGGGCCAAGCACCGCCGGGCTGGCCTACCTGCCTGGCGGCCCCGGTGGCGGTGTCTATGGTCAGCAACCGGCCCTGGTTGGAGAGCGCGAAAAGGACCCCGTGCGATACCCTGTAATCGATACCCAGCAGCGACTCGCCAGCGCCAAGACCCGTCACGGGCTTGCGCTCCAGAATGCGGCGGGGCTGGCCGCTGTTGAAGCGCATGAGCTGGTGGTCCTGGGTCAATGCCCAGACGAACTCTTTGGCCGGCGGCCCTTCGGGCTCCGTGGTGGCGCAAGCACCCAGGGTCAGCATGCCGGCCAACACCACAGGCAGGCTGAAACGCGGCAGTGGAGGACTACTCCTACGTGGATGCTTCATGAATCTTCCATTTGTGGGCCGACTTTGCAGGCTGAGGCGGTACAAAGTACGCAGCATTAACGGATTTAACGTATTGCATCACTTTACACCGAACTCTGCACCAGAACCGCCGACTTCGCGTTTAGTCGACCTGCAGCGACCGCAACGAAGCCAGGTCCAGAACGCGTAGCCCCCCGTATTCCACCTTGATGGCTCCCGCCGCCTGCAAGTTGGCCAGCGCCTCGTTGACGCGCTGGCGCGACAAGCCCACCAGATACGCCAGTTCTTGCTGGGTGATGCGCAGGACACCGCCAACCCGGGGAAACAGGCCCGGATGAAAGAGATTGGCCAGACTGCGTGCCACGCGCATGTCGGGGTTGGTGATACGGTCGATCTCGCGGGCGGCAATGAACTGGCCCAGCCGCTCATTGAGCTGGCGCATGACGAAACGGTTGAAGCCAATGGAGTGGTCCAGCAGACCATGAAAGTGCTCCAGCGGCAGACCTGCCACGCGGCAGTTGCGCAAAGCCTGAACGTTGTAGCGGTAGGGCTCGCGTTTGAGCAGCGTGCCTTCGCCAAACCAGCCGCCAGGGGCCAGGCCGGTGAATGTCATGACCGGGCCCTGGCTGTCGTCGTTGCTCATCTTGAGCAGCCCTTCCAGCAAGCCGAACCAGTAGGTGACAGGCCGGCCCACGCGGCAGATGTAGTCGCCAGGCAGGGCCTCGGTGACCAACAGCACGTCTCGCACCCGCTCCCTCTCCTGAGGAGTGAGCTGTTCCACCCAGGGAATATCCATGAATTCCTCGTCCGTGAGGGCACGTGAGCGTTGGCGCAATGAGCCAACCGCTGAAGAACGAACCTGCATAAACGCTGTGGGAAATCAGGAAGACGTGGGACTAAGGGAAATTCCTAGGGGATGGAATCCCTAGATTGTCGTCCCAAGGACAACATGACGTCAAACGATGGGCGTACATTCGGCGCAACACAGAGAAAAGTGGAGGGCGGCCTACAGCCAGCGACCGCCCCAGCGACAACACGGAGACCCCATGCGGACGACTTTCCCCCGCTTGCTGTTGCAGCATGCCGCCCAGCGCCCTGGCGCGCCTGCCATGCGCATCAAGGAATTTGGTATCTGGCAAACCACCACCTGGGGCGACATGGCCCAGCTGGTCAGAGCGATTGCTGGAGGACTGCACCAGCTCGGCCTGAAGCGTGGAGAGCACCTGGTGGTGATTGGTTCCAACCGCCCGCGCCTGTACGCCACCATGCTGGCCACGCAGTCCCTCGGCGCCATTCCGGTGCCGCTCTACCAGGACGCCGTGGGCAGCGAATGCGTATTCCCCATCAACAACGCCGATGTGCGTTTTGCGGTGGTGGAGGACCAGGAGCAGGTGGACAAAATGCTCGAGATTCGGGAGCAGTGCCCGCAGTTGCAGCACATCCTGTTCGACGAGCCGCGCGGGCTGCGCAACTACGACGAGCCGGGCCTGGCAGGCCTGCAGGAAGTGATGGCCGCCGGTGCCGTGTTCGCGCAGGAACACCCCGACTTTTTCAACGAAGAGGTGGACAAAGCCCAACCCGAAGACGTGGCTGCCATGTTCTTCACTTCGGGTACCACGGGCAACCCCAAGGGCGTGGTGCACACCCACCTGTCTCTGCTGGACCGCGCATCGGTAGGCGCCAAGTTCGACAAGCTCACCGAAAACGAGGAGGTGCTGGCCTACCTGCCGCCAGCCTGGATCGGGCAGAACATCTTCAGCTACGCGCAGTGGCTGGCCTGTGGCTACGTGGTGAACTGCCCCGAGTCTTCCAGCACGGTCATGATCGACCTGAAGGAAATTGGCCCCACCTACTACTTCGCGCCCCCCCGGGTGTTTGAAGGGTTGCTCACCTCGGTCATGATCCGCATGGAGGATGCGGGCAGCTTCAAGAGGAAGCTGTTCCACCACTTCATGGACGTGGCCCGCCGCGTGGGCCCAGACCTCATGGACGGCAAACCCGTGGGCGCGCTGGACCGGCTCATGTACCGCCTGGGCGACCTGACCGTGTACGGCCCGCTGCGCAACACGCTGGGCCTGTCCCGCGTGCGGGTGGCCTACACCGCCGGTGAGGCCATCGGGCCGGACCTGTTCAGTTTCTACCGCTCCATCGGCATCAACCTGAAACAGCTGTATGGCTCCACGGAAACTGCCGTGTTCGTGTGCCTGCAGCCCGACCACGAAGCCCGCGCCGACACCGTGGGCGTACCTTGCGAGGGTGTGGAAATCAAGCTGGCCGACAACGGGGAGATTCTGGTGAAGTCGCCCGGCCTGCTCAAGGAGTACTACAAGAACCCCAAGGCCACCGCCGAAGTGCTCACCGAGGGTGGCTGGTACCACACCAGCGATGCCGGCTTCATCGATGCCAGCGGCCACCTGAAAATCATCGACCGCGTGAAAGACGTGGGCCGCATCAAGGGCGGCGCCAACGATGGGGCCATGTTCGCGCCCAAGTACGTGGAGAACAAGCTGAAGTTCTTCAGCCACATCAAGGAGGTGGTGGCCTACGGCGACGGCCGCGACCGCGTCTGCGTGATGGTCAACATCGACTTCGATGCCGTGGGCAACTGGGCCGAGCGCCGCAACCTGCCCTACGCCGGCTACACCGATCTGGCACAGAAGCCGGAGGTGTATCAGCTGATCAAGGAGTGTGTGGAGAAGGTCAATGCCGACCTGAGCCGCGACGAACTGCTGGCGGGCAGCCAGATTAGCCGCTTCCTGATCCTGCACAAGGAGTTGGATGCCGACGACGGCGAACTGACCCGCACCAACAAAGTCCGCCGCGGCTTTATTGGCGACAAATACAGCGCACTGGTGGAGGCGCTCTACGGCGGCAAGACCGAGCAGTACATAGAAACCGTGGTGAAGTTCGAGGACGGCCGTACCGGCAAAGTCAGCGCCACGCTGCGGCTGTCGGATGCCCAGACCTACACACCGGTGAAGTCGGCGGCCTAAAGGCGCTGGCGTCCCTGCTCAGAACACCACGCAACCACGTAGAAGAACATGGCGCACAAAAAAATAGGGGACGTCATTCTCGACGTCCAGAACATCAGCCTGCGGTTTGGCGGCGTCAAGGCGCTGACCGACATCTCCTTCGATGTGAAGGAGCACGAAATCCGCGCCATCATTGGTCCCAACGGCGCGGGCAAAAGTTCCATGCTGAACTGCATCAACGGCGTGTACACACCGCAGGAAGGCTCCATCACGTTCCGGGGCCAGACTTTCAAGCACATGAACAGCCGGCAGGTGGCCGAGATGGGCATAGCCCGCACCTTCCAGAACCTCGCGCTGTTCAAGGGCATGAGCGTGATCGACAACATCATGACCGGGCGCAACCTGCGCATCAAGAGCAACCTGTTCCTGCAGGCGCTGCGCATAGGCCCGGCCGAACGCGAAGAGATTGCCCACCG
>JALOSG010000140.1 GCA_025458665.1 Serpentinimonas sp. | reverse complement strand
ACAGCCTGAAGACGCTGCAACCTCTGCATCACCGAAGTGAAGGATCTCTGCATGACACACGCTGCTTCTCCCGTGTCGGCACGCCTTCCTGCCTTGCTGCTGTGTCTGGCAGTGGCAGGCGGGCTGGCTGGTTGTGCGGGCGCTCCCCGTTCCGCCGATGGCACCGCCATCAGCGCCACCGGAACGGCCCGCGGCACTCCCGAGCTGTATACCGAAATCGACGAGCCTGAGGCGCGCCAGCGCGCCCGGGTGCGGCTGGAACTCGCGGCCGGCTATTTCCAGCAGGGACAGTTCATGGTCGCGCTCGACGAGGTCAAGCGCTCTCTGGCTGCCGACCCCACTTTTGCACCGGCCTACAACCTGCGCGGTCTTATCCACCGGCAGATCAACGAACCCGGCCTGGCCGAGGCGGATTTTCGCGAGGCGCTGCGCCGACAGCCCCGGGACGCGGATTCCATGCACAACCTCGGCGTGTTCTACTGCGATTCAGGCCGTTTCGCCGAAGCCAACGCCCTGTTTGCCCGTGCCGTGGAGGTGCCGAACTATCCCAATGTCGCCAACAGCTGGATGATGCTGGGTATCTGTCAGGCGCGCGCTGGCAACGCCGAGGAAGCCCGCCGCAGCCTGGCCCGCTCCTTCGAGCTCGATGCGGGCAACCCCATCACCACATTCAACCTCGCGCTGTTGCTGCACCAGGCTGGCGAGCATTCCCGCGCACAGTTCTATATCCGCCGCCTGAACAACTCCGAGCTGGCCAACGCGCAGTCTCTCTGGCTGGGCATGCAGGTGGAGCACGCACTGAACAACCGGGAAGTGGTTCGGCAGCTGGCAGACCAGCTGCGCCGCCGCTTCCCCGACTCCCAGGAGTGGTCCACCTACCAGCGCAGCGGCCTGCGCGGCTGACCGCGCCCCGGTCTTCCTTTTCCCGCGATGCAAGACAACACCGTTTCCTCCAACGCGCCGGCCGTGCCCGATACGCCCAGGCCGTCGGCCGATGCGCCGCTGCAACTCCGTCAGGCACGTGAAATGGCCGGCTTGCACGTGGCCATGCTGGCCTCCATGCTCAAGGTGCCAGTCAAGAAGCTTGAGGCGCTGGAGGCGGGACGTTTCGATCAGTTGCCCGATCTCATTTTTGCCCGCGCTCTGGCGCAAAGCGTCTGCCGGCAGCTGAAAATCGATCCGGCTCCGATTCTGGCTGCGCTGCCACAGGCTCCCGAGACGTGGCGCGATACCTCCGCCCGCGATCTGAGCGCCCCGTTCGTTCCCGCCCGCGAGTCTGTCACTCCCGCAGGCAAGGGTGAGAAGCGGCACCTGTCTGCGCCTTTCGCGCTGGCATTTCTGTTGCTTGTGGCCGCGGGTGTGCTGTGGTGGGCGTTGCCCACGCGCCTGGGCGCCCCGCTGGCGCAGTCCGAAGCCTTGGTGACCGAGACCATCATGCCCCCGGCTTCCACGCCGCAGGATGGAACGCTGCCGGTTCCGGCGGTGGCGCCGGTGGAGGTGTCTCCCTCCGAAGGTGCCCCGGGTACCCCGCCAGACGCAGCCTCGGCCTTGCCCGAGGTACCTCCCGCGCCTGCGGCGGCAGATGCAACGGCCACCGCATCGCCTGCCAACGCAGCGGCCGTACCCACTCCCCCGGTCCCTTCCGTTCCGTCGGTGCCCACAGGCGTCGAAACGCTGCGGCTCAACGTGACCGAGACCACGTGGGTAGAGGTGCTCGGTGAGGGGTCGCGTGTGGTGGTGCAGCGCAACCTGCAGCCCGGTGAGTCCATTGCCCTGAGCCAGTCTGCCCCGCTGAGCGTGGTGGTGGGCCGGGCCGATGCCGCTGAGGTCTGGGTCCGCGGCCAGCGCTTTGTGCTGGAGCCGCACACCCGCAACAACGTCGCCCGTTTCGAGGTTAGGTGAATCCCGTGAACCAGCCCCTACCTTCTGGCCCCATTCCGCTGGGCATCACCGCTGTACGACGCTCCCGCCAGGGCGTGGTGGCCTGGGGCAGCCACCGCGTCACGGTGGGTGGCAATGCGCCCGTGCGTGTGCAGTCCATGACCAACACCGACACGGCCGACGCCATTGCCACGGCCATCCAGGTGAAAGAGCTGGCGCAGGCGGGCTCCGAGCTGGTGCGCATCACCGTGAACAACGACGAAGCCGCCAAGGCGGTGCCGCACATCCGTGAGCAGCTCGACCGCATGGGCGTGCCCGTGCCGCTCATTGGCGATTTCCACTTCAACGGCCACCGCCTGCTCACCGACTACCCCGACATGGCGCAGGCCTTGTCCAAGTACCGCATCAACCCCGGCAACGTGGGCCGCGGGGAGAAGAAGGACCGCCAGTTTGCGCTCATGGTGGAAGCCGCCGCCCGCTGGGGCAAGCCCATCCGCATTGGGGTGAACTGGGGCAGCCTGGAACCCGATCTGCTGGCCAGCATGATGGACGAGAACGCTGGCCGCCCAGTGCCGTGGGATGCCCGCCAGGTCATGTATGAGGCGCTCATCACTTCGGCACTCACCTCGGCCGCTCAGGCGCAGAAGCTGGGCTTGCCGCCCGAGGACATCGTGCTGTCCTGCAAGGTGAGCAACGTGCAGGACCTCATTGCGGTGTACCAGGAGCTCTCGCGCCGTTGCGACTACCCGCTGCACCTCGGCCTGACCGAAGCGGGCATGGGCACCAAGGGCACGGTGGCATCGGCTGCCGCGCTGTCGGTGCTGCTGCAGCAGGGCATAGGCGACACCATCCGCGTCTCCCTCACGCCGCAGCCCGGCGAGTCGCGCACCCAGGAAGTGGTGGTGGCCATGGAGATTCTGCAGGCTCTGGGCCTGCGCAGCTTCGTGCCCAGCGTCACCGCCTGCCCGGGTTGTGGCCGTACCACCAGCGTCACGTTCCAGGAACTGGCCAAACAGATCGACGACTACCTGCGCAGCAGCATGCCGCAATGGCGCGAACGCTACCCCGGTGTGGAGGGCATGAAGGTGGCCGTCATGGGCTGTATCGTGAACGGACCGGGTGAGAGCAAGCATGCCGATATCGGCATCAGCCTGCCGGGTACTGGCGAAGCACCGGCGGCGCCGGTGTACATCGATGGCGAGAAAAAGCTCACCCTGCGTGGCGAGGGCATAGCCCGCGATTTCCAGCGGGTGGTGGAAGACTACATAGAGAAAAGGTTCGGCACCGCCGCCTGACAGGGCGGCGGGGCAGGGCCCCACAGACAATCACATGGCAGAAAAAATCAGTGCCGTCAAAGGCATGAACGACATCCTTGCGCCCGATTCGGCGCAGTGGGAATGGCTGGAGGCCAAGGTGCGTGCCCTCATGGGGCGCTACGCCTACCGCAACGTGCGCACCCCCATCGTGGAGCCCACCGGGCTGTTCGTACGCGGCCTGGGCGAGGTGACCGACATTGTGGAGAAGGAGATGTACTCCTTCGAGGACCGCCTCAATGGCGAAGCCCTCACGCTGCGCCCCGAAAACACCGCGGGCGTGGTGCGCGCTGCCATCGAACACAACCTGCTTTATGACGGACCCAAGCGGCTGTTCTACAGCGGCCCCATGTTCCGCCACGAGCGTCCCCAGCGCGGGCGCTACCGGCAGTTCCACCAGATAGGCGCCGAGGCCCTGGGTTTCAGCGGCCCGGATGTGGACGCCGAAGTGATTCTGCTGGCCGCCGACCTTTGGGCGGAACTGGGCCTGAAAGGCGTGGAGCTGGAAATCAACAGCCTGGGTCAGCCGGCCGAGCGCCTGGCGCACCGCCAGGCCCTGATTGCCTACCTGCAGGCCCACGAGAGCCAGCTGGACGAAGACGCCCGGCGCCGCCTGCACAGCAACCCGCTGCGCATCCTGGACACCAAGAACCCTGCCATGCAGGAACTGGTGAACGGGGCGCCGCGGCTCATGGACTACCTGGGCGAGGCTTCGCTGGCGCACTTCAACGGCCTGCGCGCGCTGCTCGATGCGCACGGCGTGGCCTACCGCATCAACCCGCGGCTGGTGCGCGGCATGGACTACTACAACCTGAGCGTGTTCGAGTTCGTGACCACGCAGCTGGGCTCTCAGGGCACCGTGTGCGCCGGCGGCCGCTACGACGGCCTGATTGCGCAGATTGGCGGCAAGCCCGCGCCCGCTGTGGGCTGGGCCATGGGTGTGGAGCGCATTCTGGAGCTCCTGAAAGAGCAGAACCTGCTGCCCGCAGCGCCCGTACCCGACGCGTACGCCATCGTGCTGGACGGCGACAGCGCCCCCAAGATCATGCAGACGCTGCGCCGGCTGCGCCAGGCCGGCGTGTCGGTGCAGATGCACGCCAGCGGCCCGGACGGCTACGGCAGCATCAAATCGCAATTCAAGAAGGCCGATGCCAGCGGCGCCCGGTACGCCCTGATTTTTGGCGCCGACGAACTGGCTGCCGGGAACGTCGCGGTGAAGCCGCTGCGCGCCGGAGCCACTGGCGTGCCCGAGCAGACGCTGCTGCCGCTGGACGATGCCAGCCTGTGGGCGGCCCGCCTGCTGGACTCTGCCCCCGCCGCTTAATCCGGCGCTCCATCTGGCGGGTGAACCCGCCCTCTACAATCCTGCTCGAACGGGAATCTCTTTCCCGACCCCACACCCACGGAAAATCCGCTGAATGGCCAAGCAACTCGATCTAGAAGAACAGGAACAGCTCGCGCAGCTCAAGCACTGGTGGTCCAAAAACGGCAACGCCATCACCTGGCTGCTGATTGTGGTGCTGGCTGCCTTTGCCGGTTGGAACGGCTGGCAGTACTGGGAACGCAAGACGGCGCTGCAGGCCGCGGCGCTGTACGACGAGCTGGAGCGGGCCGTGTCTTCCCGCGACGGCGAACGCATCCAGCGCGTATGGGCCGACATGCAGGCCAATGCCGGGAGCTCTGCGCAGGCCCACCAGGCTGCGCTGCTGGTGGCGCGCGCGCTGTTCGATGACGGCAAGGCCGCGGAGTCGAAGGCGGCGCTCTCCTGGCTGGTGGCCGAGAGCAAAGACACCGCAATCACTTCGGTGGCCCGGCTGCGCCTGGCTGCTCTGGAGATGGATGCCGCGGCCCCCGATGCGGCCCTGAAGTGGCTGGAGGTCACGCCACCTGCCGACTTTGCCGGGCTTTTTGCCGACCGCCGTGGCGACGCTCTCATGCTGCAGGACCAGCGTGAGCTTGCCCGTGCAGAGTACGAACGCGCCCACGCGGCACTGACCGACAGCCCGGACTACCGCCGTCTGGTGGAGGCCAAGCTGGCCGCGCTCGGTGTGAACATGGCCCCAAGCCCAGCAACCCAGGAGACGCCACGGTGACCTTCAAACCAACTCCGCTGAATCTGGTGCGCCGCTCGGGTATGGCGCTGCTGTTGGGTACCGCCCTGTTGGCGGGCTGCTCCTCGGGCTCCAAGGTCCCCGAGCCCATGGCACTGGACAGCTTCACTGCCCTGGTTCCGGCCCGCCAGGTCTGGACGGCCCAGGTGGGTACCACCCACGCCCAGCTGGTGCCCGTGGCGCGCGGCGAACGCGTGTTCGTGGCCAGCGCGGCGGGGACCCTGGCTGCGCTCGATGGGCGTACCGGCGGTGAAGTCTGGCGGGTGAATATCGCCTCGCCGCTGTCGGCCGGTGTGGGCAGCGATGGCACCACCGCCGCCGTGGTCACCAGCAACAACCAGCTGGTGGCGGTGGCCAATGGTGCCGAGGTCTGGCGCACCCAATTGCCTGCCCGCGTGTTCACGCCGCCGCTGGTGGCGGGGCAGCGCGTGTTCGTGCTGGCTGGAGACCGCAGCGTGTCCGCGTTCGATGCACGCACCGGCACCCGTCTCTGGAGCCAGGCCCCGCGCGGCACCGACCCTCTGGTGCTGCAGCAGGCTGGTGTGCTGTTGCCGGTGGGCGACGTGCTGTACGCCGGCATCGGTGGCCGCCTGACGGCCTACAACCCCAACAACGGCGCAGTGCGTTCCGAGTCGGCCCTGGCCACCCCGCGCGGCGTCAACGAGATCGAGCGTCTGGTAGACCTCGTGGGCCCGGCTGGCCGCGTGGACACGGTGGTTTGCGCGCGCGCTTACCAGGCTACGGTGGGCTGTGTGAACACCGCCGGCCCGTCCGTGCTCTGGACCCGGCCTTCTGTGGGCTCCGTGGGTGTGGACGCCGATGCCGATTTCGTCTTCACCACCGAGGGCAACGGCCGCGTTCAGGCCCTGCGCCGCAGCAACGGCGAACCCGCCTGGAGCCACGACCGGCTGCTGCACCGTGGGCTGACCGCGCCGCTGGCGGCTGGCCGCAGCATTGTGGTGGGTGATGCGCAGGGCTTTGTGCACCTGCTGTCCCGCCTGGACGGCGGGCTGCTCAACCGCCTGCCCACCGACGGCTCCCCCATACTGGCCACGCCGGTGCTGGCCGGCAACACGCTGGTGGCCGTGACGCGCAACGGCAACGTGTACGGCTGGCGCCCTGAATGAAGCCAGTCATAGCCTTGGTGGGGCGGCCCAATGTGGGCAAATCCACGCTCTACAACCGCCTGACCAAGACGCGCGACGCTATTGTGGCCGACATGCCCGGCCTGACCCGCGACCGCCATTACGGCAGCGCCAAGATAGGCAGGCAGGAATTCATCGTCATCGATACCGGGGGCTTCGAGCCCGATGCCAGCACCGGCATCTACCGGGAAATGGCCCGCCAGACGCAGCAGGCGGTGGCCGAATGCGATGTGGTCATTTTTGTGCTCGATGCCCGCGATGGCCTGAGCGCGCAGGACCACGACATTGCCAACTACCTGAGAAAACTGGGCAAGCCCTGTGTGCTGGTGGCCAACAAGGCCGAAGGCATGAAGGCCGGCGCCCAACTCTCCGAGTTTTATGAACTGGGCCTGGTGAACTGGGCCTGGGCGAGGTGTTGCCGGTATCGGCGGCCCACGGTCAGGGTGTGCGCGGCATGGTGGAAGAGGCGCTGGAGCGCCTGCACCTGCCGGAAGAACCCGAAGAAGAGGAAGCCACCGACGACACCGTGATTCGGCTGGCCGTGGCTGGGCGCCCCAACGTGGGCAAGTCCACCCTCATCAATGCGTGGCTGGGCGAAGAGCGGCTGATTGCCTTCGACATGCCCGGCACCACCCGCGACGCCATTTCGGTGCCCTTCGAGCGCAACGGCCAGAAGTTTTCATTGATCGATACCGCGGGTTTGCGCCGCAAGGGCCGCGTGTTCGAGGCGGTGGAGAAGTTTTCGGTGGTCAAGACGCTCCAGGCCATCGAGAGCGCCCATGTGGTGCTGCTCCTCATCGATGCCACCCAGGGTGTGACGGACCAGGACGCCC
>JALOSG010000139.1 GCA_025458665.1 Serpentinimonas sp. | reverse complement strand
TTCAGGCAGCGCTCGGGCAACTCGTCGAGGAAACGGCTGCGCAGGTTGTAGCGCGTCTGCCCGTGCAGCATGCGTGTCTGGGCGTGGCTCAGGTACAGGCGCTTGCGCGCGCGGGTCACGGCCACGTACATCAGGCGGCGCTCCTCCTCCAGGCCGTCCATGTCGTTCATCGAGTTCTCGTGCGGAAACAGCCCCTCCTCCAGCCCGGTGATGAACACCGCATCGAACTCCAGGCCCTTGGCGGCGTGCACCGTCATGAGCTGCACAGCATCCTGGCCCGCCTGCGCCTGGTTGTCCCCCGACTCCAGCGCGGCGTGGGTCAGGAAGGCCACCAGCGGGCTCAGGGTCTCGCCGGTGTCGCCCGCTGCATCCAGCAGCTGGCCTGATACCGGCTCCTGCACAGGGCCCGTGGGGTCCAGCCCCTGGCTCACCGGGGACTGGCCGGGCCAGCTCGATCCTGTCTCATCCAGCGGCAAGGCCTTGGCATCGCGGCCAAAGCCTTCCTGCATCACAAAGCTCTCGGCGGCGTTCACCAGTTCCTCCAGGTTCTCCACCCGGTCGGCGCCGTCGCGGTCGGCGCGGTAGTGCTCCAGCAAGCCGCTGTGCTGCAGCACCAGCTCGATGATCTCGCGCAGCGTGGCGCCCACCGTCTGCTCACGCATCACATCGACCCGGGCCACAAATGCCGACAGGTTGGCACCGGCCTTGCCGTTCAGCGTGCTCACCGCATCGTGCAAAGAGCACCCCGCGTTGCGCGCCGCGTCCTGCAATTGCTCAATGGTGCGCGCGCCTATGCCCCGGGGCGGAAAATTCACCACCCGCAGAAAACTCGTGTCGTCGCGCGGATTGTCCAGCAGCCGCAAATAGGCCAGCGCGTGTTTGATTTCCGCGCGCTCGAAGAAGCGCAGCCCGCCGTACACGCGGTACGGCACCGCCGCGTTGAACAGCGCGCTTTCAATGACCCGGCTCTGCGCGTTGCTGCGGTAAAGCACGGCAATTTCCTGCCGGGCAAAACCGTCGTTCTTCACCAGCTGGCGCATTTCCTCCACCATCCACTGGGCCTCGGCAAAGTCGCTGGGGGCTTCCAGCACACGCACTGGCTCGCCAGCGCCCTGGTCGGTGCGCAGGTTCTTGCCCAGCCGGTGGCGGTTGTGGTCGATGAGTTCCTTGGCGCTGTCGAGGATGTTGCCGTGGCTGCGGTAGTTCTGCTCCAGCTTGATCTGGTGCTGCACGTTGAATTCGCGCACAAAATCGGCCATGTTGCCCACGCGCGCGCCGCGGAAGGCGTAGATGCTCTGGTCGTCGTCGCCCACGGCCAGCACGCAGTTGCCACCGCTCACGAAGCGTCCGTTGTCCTCGTGGCCCGCCAGTTGCTTGATCCACGCGTACTGCAGCCGGTTGGTGTCCTGGAACTCATCGATCAGGATGTGCCGGAAGCGCCGCTGGTAGTGCTCGCGCACCGGGTCGTTGTCGCGCAGCAGTTCGTAACTGCGCAGCATGAGTTCGCCAAAATCCACCACGCCTTCGCGCTGGCACTGCTCTTCGTACAGCTGGTACAGCTCGGCCTTCTTGCGGGTTTCCTCGTCGCGCACCACCACATCGCGCGGGCGCAGACCGTCTTCCTTGCAGCCCGCTATGAACCACTGCAGTTGCTTGGGCGGGAAACGCTCCTCGTCCACCTTGAACTGCTTGCACAGGCGCTTCACCGCGCTCAGCTGGTCCTGCGTATCCAGTATCTGAAAAGCCTGCGGCAGGCCCACCAGCTTCCAGTGGGCGCGCAGCAGCCGGTTGCACAGGCCGTGGAAAGTGCCCACCCACATACCCCGCACATTCACCGGCAGCAGCGTGGAAAGCCGCGTGAGCATTTCCTTGGCGGCCTTGTTGGTGAAGGTCACGGCCAGCACACCGCCCGGCCCGACCTGTCCGGTGGTCATGAGCCACGCCATGCGCGTGGTCAGCACGCGGGTCTTGCCAGAGCCGGCACCGGCCAGCACCAGCGCGTGCTCGGCGGGCAGGGTCACCGCCTGCAACTGCTCGGCGTTCAGGGATTGCAGCAAGGGCGAGTGGGGGTCCAGCGCAGGAGATCGGGCCTCGGCGGGCCAGGAAACATCGGTCATGCCCGGATTGTAGGTAGCCGGGGCCACCCGTGTTCCGCGGGTCGCTTACCGCTTCAGCGAACCGGGCTGGTAGCGCCAGTGGGCGGCGCAGGCCTTGCCTCGGTGCGGCTGGGCGCAGGCGCCACGGGCCTCGGCGACTCCATCACCAGTTCCACCCGCCGGTTGGCGGAGCGGCCCTGCGGGGTATCGTTGGATTGCAGCGGCCGCGTCTCAGCCAGGCCCGTGGCACGCAGCCGGGTGGGGTTGATGCCGCGGTCCTGCAAATGTCTAACCACACTGCCAGCGCGGCTGGCAGCGAGTTCCCAGTTGGAGGGAAAGCGGGCCGTCTCTATGGGAACGTTGTCCGTATGGCCCTCCACCACGATGGTGTGGTCGGGTGCGTTGTTGAAAATGGGAATGAGCCGGTCCACCACCGCGCGACCGGCTGGAGTGAGCTGGGTCTCGCCCGAAGGGAAAAGAATCTCGCTGCTGATGCGGAAACTCACCACGCCCGGGCTGCTCGCAATGACCTCGATGCCCTGACCCAACTGCCCCAGGGGCAGGCCAGCCAGCGGGTCGCGATCGGGTTCGGCTTCGGGCACTTCCTTGCCTGCCGACAGCGGGGTGGAGGAAGGCATGGGCAGAGGAATGGGAGGCACCACGGAACTGGGGCTGTTCTCGGCTGGGCGGGCGGGCGGGTTCTCACTGTCTATGACTTCCGGGCCCTGCCCCATGGCCTGGAAACGCTCGGTGATGGGCTCCGAAAAGGCCAGCATCACCACCATCATGACCAGCAACAGAGTGACCACATCGAGGTACACCAGCAGCCAGCCCTCCTCTTCCTTGGGCGGCGCGGCCTCCACGTGCCAGCGCTCGAAGCTGCCCGCATGCACAGCCCGGCGGGTGCCGGGCGCACCGGGCGCACCTGCTGCGGTGATGATGGTGGAGCCGGTCTCTGCCATACGCTGGGGCAGCTTCAGGCCTTGCGGTTGGCTACCGGGCGGCTGCTGGCACCCAGGCCGGCGGCCCGCGCCGCCGCCGTGGCATTGCTGCCGCCTTTGCCGTTACCAGCATCAAAAATCTCATCGTCGTACTGCGCCACAAACGACTTGAGTGTCTCGCGCATGAGCGAGGGGCTGCGCTTGGCGCACATCATGGAAATGCCCTGCAGCACCATGTTCATGAGAGCCACACGCTGTTCGGTGCGGCGCTCCAGTTTCACGGCCACTGGCTTGAACACGAGGTTGGCGAGCAAGATGCCATAGAACGTGGTCATGAGGGCCACCGCCAGGTGGCTGCCAATGATGCGCATGTCGCCCTGGCCGAGAATGTCCATCAGGTTGACCAGGCCCACCAGCGTGCCGATCATCCCGAAGGCGGGCGCGAAGTTGGCCATGACGCGGAACAGCTCGGCCTCGGCGGCCTCCTTGGCGCGCAGCCGCGCAATGCGCCACTGCAACAGATCCAGAATGTCTTCTTCCGGGGTGCGGTCTATCACCAGTTGCACACCGGTGCGTAAGAAGGGATTGGTGACTTTCTGAAGTGCGCGCTCGACCGCGCGCGGGTCGTCCTGGATCCAGAGCTTGGAGACCTGCACCAGTTCGTCGAGGTCCTTCTGGGTGTACATGCGCTCGTTGCGCATGACGGTGCGGATGAGGCCAAAAACCCGCAGTACCTCGGTGAGCGGATAGCTCAGAAAAGTGGCCGCCAGCGTACCGCCCAGCACAATGGCCAGGCCGGGCAAGTTAAGAAACAACAGCGGATTGTCCGCCGAGAAAAACAGCACCACGGCCAGCAGCACCACGCTGGCCACCATCCCGATGAGGGTGGATGGATTCATGTCCAAACTCCTGGAGACGGAACCTGCCGCCCGTGAAAGCCATTGTGCACCACGAGCGGGTGCGACTACAATCAACCACCGGGCCCAAGTTTCTTGCGTCTGGTTTTTTTTCGCCAGACCCAGGCCAAGCGCTCAACGTCATTCGCCACGTCACAACGCTTTTGAAAGAACCTGGGAAATGGAAATCTTCGACTACGACAACATCCTGCTGCTGCCGCGCAAATGCCGCGTGGAGAGCCGCTCCGAGTGTGACACCAGCGTCACTTTGGGCACCCGCAGCTTCAAGTTGCCAGTGGTGCCGGCCAATATGAAAACCGTGGTGAACGAGCCCATTGCCGAGTGGCTGGCGCACCACGGCTACTTCTACGTCATGCACCGCTTCGACCTGGACAACGTGGCGTTTGTGCGACGCATGCACACGCTGGGCCTGTATGCATCCATCTCGCTGGGGGTGAAGGCTGCCGACCGCGACACGGTGGACCGCCTGGCGGCCGAAGGGCTGGTGCCCGAATACATCACCATCGACATTGCGCATGGCCACGCCGACAGCGTGCAGCAGATGGTGGGCTACATCAAGGCGCGCCTGCCCGTCAGTTTCGTGATTGCCGGCAACGTGGGCACCCCGGAAGCCGTGATCGATCTGGAGAACTGGGGGGCCGACGCCACCAAGGTGGGCATAGGGCCGGGCAAGGTCTGCATCACCAAACTGAAAACGGGTTTTGGTACCGGCGGCTGGCAGCTTTCGGCGCTGAAATGGTGCGCCCGCGTGGCCACCAAACCCATCATTGCCGACGGCGGTATCCGCGAGCACGGCGACATAGCCAAGTCCATACGCTTCGGGGCCACCATGGTCATGATCGGCTCGCTCATGGCGGGGCACGAGGAGTCTCCGGGCCAGACGGTAGAGGTGGATGGCAAGCTGTACAAGGAGTACTACGGCTCGGCGTCGGACTTCAACAAGGGCGAGTACAAGCACGTGGAAGGCAAGCGCATTCTGGAGCCCATCAAAGGCACGCTGGCCGACACCCTGCGCGAGATGCAGGAAGACGTACAAAGCTCCATCAGCTATGCCGGGGGTACCCGGCTGATGGACATCCGCAAGGTGAACTACGTGATCCTGGGCGGGGACAACGCCGGCGAACATCTGCTGATGTAAGACCGCCCTGCCGCCGTGCTGACCACCTTCAGGTCTGCAGCAAACCCAGCGCCAGCCGGTACAGGCGGTGGCGCTGCTGCACCAGAGCCTCCAGAATGTTGAAGTGGTTCAGGCCGGGCAGTGTTTCGCACACCGGTACGCGCTGCTTGCCCCAGGCTGGCCCAATGAGAAGGTTCTGGCGGATGAACTCCGGGCTTTCGTTGCCACCGGCCAGTGCGTAAAGCTGGCCCGAGGCGGGCTTGGGCAGCAGCGCCGGGCTGGCACGCAGCACATGGTCGGGGGTCAGGCGCAGGCTGTCTTTCAGGAAAGGCACCTGGCTCACGGGCTCCAGGTCGAACAGCCCCGATATGCTCATGGCGTTGTGCACCAGCCGGGCTGGCAAGTCGGCGCCCAGCGCCTGCCACTGGCACAGCATCATCATGGCGGCCAGATGCCCGCCGGCGGAGTGCCCCACCACACTGATGCGGCGCGGGTCCCCGCCATAGGCGGCAATGTTGCGCCACACCCAGGCCAGCGCATGGGCGCACTGCAGCGCAATGTCGGGCACCGCAACCTCAGGGCACAGGTCGTAGTTCACCACCACCACGCAGGCGCCGCGGTTGTTGAAGGGCGGCGCAATGAAGGAGTGGTCGCTCTTGTCCAGCGAACGCCAGTAGCCGCCGTGGATGAACACCATCACCGGCGCATCGGCGCGGTTGCGCACGGCGGGAAACACATCGAGCTTTTGCAGCGGGGAATCGCCGTAGGGAATGTCGATGTGGCAGTCGGTCTCGGTGCGCGCGTGCTCGGACATGCGGGCCCAGTGCGCAAAATGCTCCACGCACTCGGGCACCAGCGCCCGGTTGTTGTACATGCGGTCGAGCCAGTCGGGGTCGTAGGGGGTCATGGGGCGTCCAGCAGCTTGCATGTGTCACATCATGGCACAGGTGGGGAGCGCCGTTGAGCGCGGCCAGACGCAAAAAAGCCAGGGCGGCAATCACCCTGGCTTTTTTTGTGAGCTACTGGCGCGCGGGCTGGCCTGTGCAAGCCTGAGCGAGCCTTTCAGCGAGAAAAGCGCCGACCTTCCGGACGCGGGGCCGGACTGCCACGGCGACCGTCACGC
Source organism: Serpentinimonas sp. (assembly GCA_025458665.1). GTDB lineage: Bacteria > Pseudomonadota > Gammaproteobacteria > Burkholderiales > Burkholderiaceae_C > JALOSG01. The sequence goes on along the minus strand of JALOSG010000139.1, from coordinate 741 downwards.
GCACCATCACGCCCACCTTCGCGGCTGAAGGAAGGACCGGCAGCCGGACGGTCGGTGCGCCCAAAGCCACCAAATCCTCGTGTATCTCCACGCCCATCACCGCGGGAATCACCGCGCGGCTCGGCAGAGCGGCCGCGGAAACCGCCACCACCGCCACCAAAACCACCACCACCCGGGCGGCCACGGCCACCGCCACCGGGGCGGCGCCGCGGCTCGAACACCGGCGGACGCTTGGGCTCCAGACCCGGAATCACCTGGGTCTGGATGGGTTGCTGGCTGTAGGCCTCGATCTCGCCAATCTTGCGGCGGTCGCGGTGTTCGGCCATGGTCACAGCCAGGCCCTGGCGGCCGGCGCGGCCGGTACGGCCAATACGGTGCACGTAATCCTCGGCCTTCATGGGCAGGCCGAAGTTGAACACGTGGGTGATGGTGGGCACATCGATGCCGCGGGCGGCCACGTCGGTAGCCACCAGAATTTGCACACGGCCATCGCGCAGCGCCATCAGGCGGCGGTTGCGCAGACCCTGGCTCAGGGCACCGTGCAGCGCTACTGCCGAGAAGCCCACCTGCTGCAGGTCTTCGGCCAGCGCGTCGCACTCGATCTGGGTGCTGGCAAACACAATGGCCTGGTCGATGCTGGCGTCGCGCAGCCAGTGGTCCAGCAGCTTGCGCTTGTGCTCCGGGCTGTCGCACCAGTAGAGCTTCTGCTCGATGTTGCTGTGGCGGTCCTGCGGCGAATCG
>JALOSG010000011.1 GCA_025458665.1 Serpentinimonas sp. | reverse complement strand
AAGAGGGCGCCCGCGTGTCCCGGCTGGTGGAACTGCGCACCATGTTGCGCGCCCCCGACGGCCGCGCCCAGCTCATCGAATTGCAAAGCGCCGATGCGCGCTACCCGCTCTACGGCGAGGTGACTCTGTCCACGGGCCAGAGCCTGCAGGAGGCCCTGCAGGATGGTGCTGCGCTCGATGCCACGCTGGCGGCCCGGCTGGGCCTGGCGGTGGGCGATGTGGTGGAGGTGGGCGACGCCACCTTGCGGGTGAGCGCCTTCATCACCCGCCAGCCCGACCGCAGCCTGCGCGCCGACTGGAGCGGCGCTCCGGTGCTGGTGAGCGACGCCGCGCTGGCGGCCACTGGCCTGGTGCAGCCGCTCAGCCGCGTGGTGTACCGCTACCGCGTGCGCACCGACACACCATCGGCCGAATGGCGCATGGCTTTTGCCAGCACCTTCCCGCAGGTGGAGGCCGAAATTCGTACTTTCGACGAGCGCAACGAACGCATGGCGGAGGTGCTGGGGCAAATAGGCTCCGGGCTGCTGCTCATCGGGTTTGCCTCGCTGTTCATAGGCGGGCTGGGCGTGTTCAACAGCGTGCAGGCTTACCTGCAGGGCAAGCTGGCTTCATTGGCCACGCTGCGTGCGCTGGGCCTGCGCGACGGGCGGCTGGCCTTCATGGTGCTGGTGCAGATCCTCATGCTGGCGCTGCTGGCCAGCCTGGCCGGTGCGGTGGTGGGCAACCTGCTGGCCTGGATGGCCACCTGGGCCACGGCCGCCACGCTGCCGCTGAGGCCCGCCCTGCATACGCTGGCCGCGCCCACGGCGGTGGCTGTGCTGTTTGGCGTGCTGACCGCACTCATGTTCGCGCTGCCGCCGCTGGGGCGGGCGCTCTCCGTCAGCCCTGCGGTGCTGTTCCGGGGCAACGGCGCGGGGGGCCTGCGCACACCGCAGCGCATCTGGTGGGGCACTGCAGCGCTGGTGCTGATGGTGGTGGGCCTGTTGCTGGCGGTGCTGCCCGACAGCCGCTTTGGCCTGGCCTTTGTGGTGGCGGTGGCAGTGTTGCTGGTGCTGCTGGAGGGCATGACGCGCCTGCTTCGCCGCGCTGCCGGGGCACTGCAGAGCCGCGCTGCCGGTGGCTGGCCGGTGGAACTGCAACTGGCCCTGGCCGGCCTGCAGCAGCCGGCCTCGCCACTGCGCGTGGCGCTGCTGTCGCTGGGCTCCGCGCTCACCTTGCTGGTGGCCTGCACGCTGGTGGTGGCGGCCTTGCTGCGCACCGTGAACGAGACCGTGCCCGCCAACGCTCCCGCGCTGGTGTTCTACGACGTGCAGCAGGACCAGCAGGAACTGCTGCGCGAGACATTGGCCGCCTCGCCCAGCCTGGAGCGCCTGCAACTCGCGCCGCTGGTGCTGGGCCGGCTGGCGAGTGTGAATGGCGAGGCGCTGCGCGAAAGCGCCGACGACGAGCGTGCGCTGGAGTCGCGCGACGAGCACAAGTTGAGCAACCGCGCCGGCAACATCGACGATGTGGTGGTGACGCGCGGCGCCTGGTGGCCCGAGGACTATGCAGGGCCCCCGCTGGTGGCCTTTGAGGACCGCGAGGCCGACGAACTGGGCATCCAGGTAGGTGACCGGCTGGTGTTCGATATTTTGGGTGCCCCCGTGGAAGCGCAGGTAGCGGCCATTTACAGCCAGCGCCGCACCCAGGCGCGCCTGTGGCTGGAAGGCATATTCACCGACGGCACGCTGGACCCTTTCATCACCCGCTACGTGGGCGCTGCCTACCTGAACCCGCAGGAGGCTTTGCAGGCCCAGGACCGCCTGGCCAGCGCGGCACCGAACATTGCCACGGTGCGCACCGAAGCACTGCTGACCGAAACCCGCGTGCTGCTGGGCCGCGCCACGGCCGGCTTGGCGGTGGTGGCGGGCGTGTGCCTGGCGGCCAGTCTGCTGGTGCTGGCCAGCGTGGTGGCGGCCAGCCGCACCCGGCAGATTTACGACGCCACCATCATGCATGCGCTGGGCGCGCGGCATTCGGTGCTGCGTCGTGTGCTGTATGCCGAGTACGCCTTGCTGGCGGTGGTGACGGCGGGCTTCGCCATGCTGGCAGGCACGCTGCTGGCCAGCGGCTTGTTGCAGTGGCGTCTGGGCCTGTCGGCCAGCGGCTTGCTGGGTTGGGCGTGGCTCACCGCCCTGGGCGTGAGCGGCGTAAGCCTGGGGATGGGTGCACGCTACCTGCTGGCGCACATGCGCCTGAGCCCGGCGTTGTTGCTGCGCACCAGCACCTGAGGCACCGCTGCGGCACAGCGTGCCGGCACGCCGAGAGGCGGCTGCTTTCAGTCCAGCGCCTGCCCGTGAACCCGGTTACGCCCGCTGTTCTTGGCCTTGTAGAGCTGTTCGTCGGCCAGGCGGAGCAAGTCGCTGCTGGTGGGCAGCGGCCGCTCAGGTGGCAATCCATCGCTGCCGGCCGGTGGTACCGGCGGGTTCCAGGTGGATACCCCCAGGCTGATACTGACCACGTCGGCGGCGGCCGACTGCCCGTGCGGAAGCGCTGCCTCCAGCACCACGCAGCGCAGCCGCTCGGCCAGTAGCATGGCAGCGTCGAAAGGCGTGTCGGGCAGCAGGCAGCCGAATTCTTCCCCGCCGTAACGCGCCAGGATATCGTCCGGGCGTTGCAGCGCAGCCTTCACCCGCGCCACCACGGCGCGCAAGGCGTCGTCGCCGGCCTGGTGGCCCCGGAAATCGTTGTAGGCCTTGAAGCTGTCCAGGTCGAACATCACCAGAGACAGCGGCGTGGCGTTGCGCCGTGCGCGGGCAAACTCGGCCTCCAGGCGCTGATCGAAATAACGGCGGTTGTAGGCGCCGGTCAGGCCATCCAGAAACACCATCTCGCGCAACAAATCGGACTGGAATTTCAGCTTCAGCTGCGTATTCACCCGCGCCCGCACCACGCTGGGGTTGATGGGTTTGGAGATGAAGTCCACCGCGCCCGCTTCCAGGCAGCGGGTTTCCACCTCCGGGGTGGTGTGGGCCGTGACAAACACCACCGGAATGTCGCGGGTCTCGGGCTGCGCCTTCAAGCTGGCCAGCACCTCGAACCCGTCGGCATCGGGCATTTCCACATCCAGCAGCACCAGGTCGGGCTGGCGTTCGGCACACAGCTTCAAGGCCTGGGCACCGCTTTGCGCCATGAACACCTGACAAGCTGGCGCCAGGCTGCGGTAGAGCATCTGGATGTGCAGCGGCTGGTCGTCCACCACCAGAATGCGCGGCTGGGTGGGAAAGTCGAAACCCACCGCCGACAGGGCGCTGGCCCCGGACAGTCCGGAAGCGGTAAGGGTTGCAAGTGGCGTGGACGCGGTCACGGTCAGGCGCAGAAATCGGTCATGGGCGAACAGATCGAGCGTAATCTACAAATAGCGACTTGGCAGACAGGGCGAACGCTACGGGCCCTGCAGGCCTGCAGAACGAGGTGCTGGCGCGCTCAGGACGCATCCGAAGCCAACGCTTCCATCTCGAGGTGGTGCAGCAGGTCCTTGAGTGCCTGTTGCGCCGCAAGAAAATCCAGCGCATCCATGGCCTGCACCAACGGCCTGACCCACCCGGCCGCAACGGCCAGACTGGGGCTGGTATCCGCTTGCCGGCCATCAGTCATCCCGCGCTCGCGCTCCCCATAGCTTGCCCACCAAAGCGGCAGTCCGGAATTATCGTACAGCTGCAGCGCTTGCATATCAAAATTTTGTAGCAGTGGTGTCATTCCTGCCAGAGTTTCAGCGCATTGGCGCAGCTTTTCAATGGCCAGTACACCCGGCGCAGGTTCGGCGCCGACCGCTGGCGCTCCCTGTTCACTACGCAGGTAGGTATTGGCCTGCCTCCGCAGGGCGCGGTAGGCGCTGGCCACGTTGTCGGTAGCCGGTGTGTGCCCCTGCCGCGCGGCGTGTTCCACCGCTGCGGCACAGGCGGCCAGGGCGTCGGCACCTACGGTGGCAGCGAGCCCCTTGATGCTGTGGGCCAGCTGGCGCTGTGACGCGGCGGCACCTGAGCCGTCGCTGTCTGCATCAAGCAATCTGGCCACCAGCCCATCAAGTTCCGGCAACACCCGCGCCAGCGTACGGCGCAGGAACGGCTCGTCCCCGCCCATGCGTCTGACCGCAGCCGCCACGTCAAGCACGGCGGGAGCCAGGCCTGTCGGTCCCCGGTGCACCGCCTCGGCCGTGGAACCACCGGCAGCCGGGACCCGCCCCCGGCTGAAGCGCAGCAGCAGGTGCACGAGCTGTTCGAGGTCGAAGGGCTTGCCCACGTGCTCGTCCATGCCGGCGGCCAGGCACAGCTCGCGGTCGCTGTCCATGGCGTTGGCAGTCATGGCCACGATGGGCAGAGACAGGTAGCCCGCCGCGCGCAAGCGGCGCGCAGCTTCGAGACCATCCATCACGGGCATCTGCATGTCCATAAGCACCACGTCGAAAGGCTCAGGCGCCTCGCTGACCCTCTGAACGCCCAGCAGGCCGTTGTCGGCCACCTGCACCTCGGCGCCCTCCTGCACAAGCAGTTCGCGGGCCACTTGCTGGTTCACCGGGTTGTCCTCCACCACCAGCAGGCGCAATCCGGCCAGGCGCGAGGGCCGCCCGGTGGCGCTCCCCGAAGAAACGGCGGGCAGCCTGATGTCGGCTGTGTCGGCCGGAACCTGGCGGTGCGCGCACGCCTCGGCCAGACCCACCCGCAACATGCCAGGCGTGAGCGGCTTGACCAGCGTGGCGTCGGGTTGCGGCTCCATGGTTTGCAGGAGGTCCGCCTGGGGAACACGGCTCAACAAGAGCAGGGCGGGGCGGACACCCCCAACATCGAGCAGCTGCGCCCAGGCTTCGGCATCCACCACGCTCAGCCGCTGGCCCAGGGGAGCGAGCAAAACCGCATCGGGCAGGGGGCCTTGCCAGGGCAGTACCTGCTCCCAGTGCTCTGCCGCCTGAACCTGCCAGCCAGCCTGTTCGGCCATACGGCGGAGTACTTCCCGGCTGCGGGCGTGCGCATCCATCACCAGCAGGCGTTCGCCTGCCCTCGCAGGCAGCTCTCCCGGGACGGGAAGGGCTGCCTCGGCAGCGGGCACTTCCATGGGTGCATCCAGGGGCGCATCCACAGGTAGGTCGAAGGGCAGCTCGAAATGGAAGACGCTGCCGCGGCCGGGTTCGCTGTCCAGCTGCAGCGCGCCACCCATGAGCTGTACCAGACGCTGGGTGATGGCCAGCCCAAGGCCGGTGCCTCCGAAGCGGCGGGTGGTGGAGGCCTCGGCCTGGCTGAAGCCCTCGAAGATGACCTGTTGCTGGGCCTGGCTGATACCAATGCCGGTGTCGGCCACGGTGAACATCAGCCATGCCTTTTGCGCCTCGCGCCGGCTGACCTTGATGCGCAGCACCACCTCGCCTTCGGGGGTGAACTTTACGGCGTTGCCGCCCAGGTTGATCAGAATCTGCTTGAGGCGCAGTTCATCGGTCAACAGCACCGGCGGGAGCTGGGGGTCCAGCTCAAAGAGCAGTTCCAGCGGCTTGCTGCCCAGGTTGCTGCTGAGGATGAGCGAGAGTTCCTGCAACAGCGTGTCCAGGTGGCAAGGCTCTGCCAGCAGCTCCATCTTGCCCGCTTCCACCTTGGAGAAGTCGAGGATGTCGTTCAGGATACCGAGCAGGGACTGCGCCGCGCCGCGCGTTTTGCCCACGTAGTCCAGTTGGTGCGGATTCAGCGGGCTGCGCTGCAAAAGCTCCAGCATACCCAGAATGGCGTTCATGGGGGTGCGTATTTCATGGCTCATGTTGGCCACGAACTGGCTCTTGCTGCGCGATGCGGCCTGCGCGTCGGCCACCGCCTGTTTGAACGCGGTGATATCCACCCGGAAGCCCACGGTGTAACCCTCGGGGGTTTTGCGTTCGGTGATGCGGATCCAGCGGCCATCGGCCTGCTGCTGTTCGGCATCGGTCTGCTCGGACCGGTGTAGCGCCAGCCGTTCGGCCAGGAACTCCGCCTCCCGTCCATACGCGTGGGGAAATACCCCGCGTGCAATGCCGCCGCGTACCAACTCCTCGAAGGTCACGCCAGGCACGATCAGGTCGGCAATCTGCGGGTAGACCTCGCGGTAACGCTCGTTGCAATACGCCAGCCGGTCCTCGGGGTCGTAGAGCACAAAGCCTTCGTCCAGCGCCTCGATGGCGGTACGCAAGATGCGTTCGCTGCGCTCGATGCGCTGCTGTGCCTGCACTTGCTCGGTGATGTCCTGCAAGGCTCCCACCAGCTTGCGTCCGCCCAGACCGCGTTGCTCCACCTCTCCGGCGACGCGAAACCAGCGTTCTTCGCCGGCAAAGTTGGTCAGCTCCAGCTCCAGATCAAACGCCTGGTCGTGCTCCAGCGCTTCTGTCCAAGCGTACTGGAGTGTAAGCTGCGCCTCGGAACTGGAGCGCGCCCGGACCGCTTCCAGGGTCGGGGCGGGCAGGGAGGGGTCCGCGCGCAGCAGCTGCAGGGCATGGTCCGACCACTGCACCTCGCTGGTGTTGAGGTCTACCGTCCAGGCGCCGATACCGGCAACGCGGCTGGTGCGCCGCAGCAGACGTTCGCTGGTCAGAAGATCCTGTTCAATGCGCTTGCGCTCGGTGATGTCGATGGCCACCGAGACGAACTTCTCGATGTCGCCACGTTCGTCGGTGAACGGGGCAATCAGTGTGTCCACCCAGTACAGCTGACCCCGTTGGTTGCGGTTGCAGATTTCACCGCGCCAGGGCTGCCCGCCCGAAATAGCTTCCCACATGCCCTGCCAGAACTCGGGTGGATGCAGCCCGGAACTCACCGCCCGGTGACCGCGCAGGCGCAGGTCGTCCAGCGAGAACCCACTGATTTCCAGGTAGCGCTCGTTGGCTTCCAGAATGTCACCGTCCGGGCTGGTTTCGGTGATGATCATGTAGCGCTGCAGGGTCGACATCAGCGCCTTGGTGGCGCGCAGCGCAGCCTGCAGCGCCGCTGCGTTGCGCCTTTCCTGGTCCACGTCGGTGTGGATGGACATGTGCCCTACGAAGTCCCCGCGCTGGTTGTACAGGGGGCGCAATTCGATCTTGGCCCAGTAATCGCGCCCATGGCGTGTCCGGTTCACCGTTTCCACCTCAGCACCTTCACGTGCTTCGCGGGCACGCCGCAGCACGGCCAGCGCCTGCGGATCGGCCAGAGGCGAGGCAATCAGCTCGGCCACCTGCTTGCCCAGCGTGTCCGCCTGGCTGTAGCCATTGAGCGTTTCGAAGGCCTCGTTGGCCCAGACAATGCGGTTGTCCGGGTCGGTGATGACCACCGGGTTTTTGGTGAAGCGCGCCACGTAGGACATGCGCTCGAGGTCGGCCGCCAGTTCGTCGGCACGGCGCTCCACATGCCAGCGCCGGTTCAGCACCACGCCCATGGCCAGCGCCACCACCAGCGAGGTGAGCAGGCCCAGCCCATAAATCAGGCCCAGCTCCCACACGTGGGACTGCTGGGCCCGCAGCGCTTGCGGCGCCGCTGTGGCCAACAGAAAGTCGCGCCCACCCAGACGCAACAGGTCCGCCTGTATGTGGTCTACCGCGAAGGGCTGGGTGGTCTGGCCGGAGGCGGTCTGGGCGGGCAAGTCGTTGCGGCTGAGCAGCAGCGGCTCGCCCTTGCTGAACAAAGGCGTAGGCGTGGCCTCGCCCGGCAGCAGGCTGGAGTCCACATCTAGCAGGGTGAAGTCCAGCGGGGTCTGGAGCAGCCGCAACGCAGAAGCCAGCCACTCCCGTGGCGTGAACACCGCCACGATCCAGCCATTCAGCGCGGCGCGCCGCTCCACCAGGTTGTCTGGCACAAAAGGCCCACCGTACACCGGCAGCACCATCAGGTGGGAGCCAGGGAACGCCGCCTGGAAAGGCCCGCTGGAGCGGCCGGAGAACACCACCGCGTTGCGCCGCATGGCTTGCTCCAGAGCGGACAGAGTGACGGCGTCGTCGCTCAGGTTGTAGCCCGACAAGTCTGGCTGCTGGTAAGGCGTGTACGCGTAAACCACCTCGAACTCGGGCTCCCCCTGCAAGGCGCCTGCCTGCGGCGTCACCACGTACAGCGCGCCAATGCCCGGATAGGCTTCCTGCAGGCGCACGGTCTGCAGATAGTTCTGTGCCTGCGAAGGCAGGATATCGCCTTGCGCCGCTATCAGGGCGCGTGCGCCCCACACCACCTCGGCATGCCGGCCAAAATCGCTCACGATGAGCGTTTTCAGGGCCTCTGCCGCCGCCCGGTAATTCAGTTCCTCCACCGAACGGGCTTTGGACTGGAACGATGCGCCCACCACGTAGGTGAGCGAGATACCCACCAGAAACAGCAGCCAGGGCAACCAGCGCGCGTTCGGGCGGGCAGCGGGCAGGGTGGTGCGTTCTGAGGTGTTCATGCCTGGCACCATGATAGTGCCAGTATCAAGACCTTTGGGGGGTGCTGTCGGACTTTGACACAATCCAGCCATGACCGCGCCGCCCGTCCCACCGCCGCCCCACACTGCCTTCATGCAGCGCGCCCTCGAACTCGCCGCAAAGGCGGCGCAGCGCGAGGAGGTGCCGGTAGGGGCCGTGGTGGTGCGCCATGGCGCGGTGGTGGGGGAAGGGTATAACCAGTGCGTTGGGCTGAACGACCCCAGCGCCCACGCCGAGATACAGGCCCTGCGTTCTGCGGCCGCCCGACTGGGCAACTACCGACTGGAAGACTGCGACGTTTACGTGACGCTGGAACCCTGCGCCATGTGTGCCCAGGCCATGCTGCACGCCCGGGTAAGCCGGGTGTTTTTCGGCGCACCCGAACCCCGCTTCGGGGCTGCGGGCTCGGTGCTGAACCTGTTTGCCGTACCTGGCCTGAACCCCTGCACCACGGTGGCCGGTGGCCTGCTGGCGGAGGAAAGCCGCGCCTTGCTGCAAAGCTTCTTCCGGGAGCGGCGCCTGGAGCAGGCCCAGTCGCGCTGGCTCCCCGAACACGCACCGCTGCGCGAGGATGCGCTGCGCACCCCGGCCAGTCGCTTCAGTGCGCTGCAGGGCTTCTGCACAGCGCTGGATGCCGTCCTGGCGTCCCGGGCAATGGAGCGCCTGGAGCGTGCATCAACCCGCTTGCCGGGTTTGCAGGGCTTGCGCTTGCACTGGATGGAACTGGCCCCGCTGGCGGCTGTGCCGCCGCCCAGCGCCGGCGCGCTGAACCTGGTGCTGCACAGCCCCGACGGCTGGTGGCCCGAGTCTGCGCTGATGGCCATGACTGCCCTGACGGAGCAGACTGCCGGCGCGCCAGCCAGTGCGCCATCGCCGGGCCCTAGAGACCATTGGTTGCTGCCAGATCTCGTCGGGCTGGGTCAGAGCGACAAACCCAAGAAGGCGACATGGCACAGCCTGGCTGCGCACGTGGCCTATCTGCTGGCGCTGCTGGAAGAGCAGGTTCTGTCCAGCCAGCCCCGGCTGGAGTTCCGCGACATCCACCTGTGGTTTGCGCCCGAGCAGGCCGCACTGGCGCTGGCACTGCCATCGGCGGCCACCTTCTCACCCGTCCTGGAGGCATGCCGCTGGCACGCCACCCGACTGCCCTCGGTGTGGGCCAACGGCTCGCCTTCGCTGCCCTCGCTGGCCGCCCAGCTACCACCCACGTGGCGCGAGTTGCCTTTCCCGGACCGAGGGCACGAGGTGGCGCGGCGCTGCTGGAGCCAGATGCCCGCCACTTAGCGGCAGAAGGGCCATCTCGGCCTGCCCCTGACTTTCTGCCAAACTCGCCCCATGCCCCACATCTATCTGTATTCCCCCAGCGGCGCCGTGCGCGACAAAGCCGGCTTCAGGCGCGCCACGGCCCGACTGCGCGCTCTGGGCCACGACGTGGAGGTGGACGAAGCCGCTCTGTCCAGCCACCAGCGCTTTGCCGGCGACGACGCCACCCGGCTGGCTGCCATAGGCCGGGCGGCTGCCAGTGGCGCCCACGTAGCCATGACCACGCGCGGTGGCTACGGCCTCACCCGGCTGTTGCCCCAGCTGCCTTACAAAGCCATCCACCAATCGGTGGAGCGGGGCACCGCCTGGGTGGGCCTGAGCGATTTCACTGCCCTGCAACTGGCCGCTCTGGCGCAGCGCAAAACCGCCACCTGGGCGGGCCCCGCGCTCATGGAGGACTTTGCCGCCGAAGCCGGTACCGAGCCCGACGACATCATGCAGGCCTGCTTCGACGACCTGCTGCAAGGCCACGGCGAGGGCACCGGCTGGCGCCTTTCCCTGGCCGACGTGCGCGCCCACCCGGCGCTGGAAGCCGAGAAAGGCTTGCGCATAGGCAAGGCCACGCTATGGGGAGGCAACCTCACCGTGCTCTGCAGCTTGCTGGGTACGCCCTATTTCCCGGAAGTAAAGGGAGGCATTCTGTTCCTGGAAGATGTGGGCGAACACCCCTACCGCATCGAGCGCATGCTCACGCAGTTGCTGCATGCCGGTGTACTGGGCAAGCAGAAAGCGGTGCTGCTGGGCGGCTTCAACCGCTACACGCTGGTGCCCCACGACCGCGGCTTCAACCTCAAGACCGTGGTGGCCTGGCTGCGCAGCCAGATCAAGGCGCCGGTACTCACGGGGCTACCGTTTGGCCACGTGCCCACCAAGGTGGTGCTGCCCGTGGGGCAGCAGGTGCAACTCATGGTGCAGGACCGCGACGCGCTGATTTACTGGGGCTGAGGGCAGGCGGCCGAACAGCCCTGCACTCAAACACGCGTTACTTCAGGCTGCCCGAGAGGAACTGCGCCAGCCGCTCGCTCTTGGGCTGGGCCAGTACCTCGCGCGGGGGGCCTTCTTCCTCAATGCGCCCCTGGTGCAGAAAAATCAGGTGGTTGGACACCTCGCGGGCAAAGCCCATTTCGTGCGTCACCACCACCATGGTGCGGCCTTCCTCGGCCAGGGCCTGCATGACGCGCAGCACCTCGCCCACCAGTTCGGGGTCCAGGGCGCTGGTGGGCTCGTCGAACAGCATCACCTCGGGCTCCACCGCCAGCGCGCGGGCAATGGCCACGCGCTGCTGCTGGCCGCCGCTCATGTGGGCGGGGTAGCGGTCCTCCACACCCTTCAGGCCCACCTTGTCCAGGTATTTGCGTGCGCGGGCAATGGCTTCATCGCGCGGCACGCCCAGCACATGCACCGGCGCCTCGATCACGTTGCCCAGCACCGTCATGTGCGCCCACAGGTTGAAGTTCTGGAACACCATGGCCAGCTTGGTACGCAGGCGCTGCAACTGGGCGGGCTGCACGGGCACCAGTTCACCGCCGCGCGCAGGCTTGAGCTTGAGTTCCTCGCCGGCCACCACAATGCGCCCCTGGTGCGGCTTTTCCAGCAAATTGATGCAGCGCAGGAAGGTGCTTTTGCCCGAACCCGAACTGCCGATGATGCTGATCACATCGCCGGCACGCGCCTGCAAACCTACGCCCTTCAACACCTCGTGGTCCCCGAAGCGCTTGTGCAGATTCTCTACCTGGAGCTTGATGTCGCGGTTCGGCATGGACTTGAAGCGGTGAATGGGGAGGGCTCAGGCGCGCTGCGGCGCCAGATAGCCCAGGAAGTGCTTTTCGGCCCAACGAAAGCCCATGACCAGCACGAAGGTGATGCTCAGGTAAATGGCTGCCGCGAACAGATAGGCTTCGAAGGGCAGAAAAAACCGCGCGTAGATGCGGCTGGCGGCCGAGGTGATGTCGGTAATGGCCGGCACAGCGCTGGCCAGGCTGGTGCTGTGCAGCATCATGACCACCTCGTTGCTGTAGGCCGGCAGCGTGCGGCGCATGGCGCTCGGAAGTACCACACGGGCCAACACCTTTGCGTGCGACATGCCCATGGCCTGCGCCGCCTCTATCTCGCCCGCACTGGTCTCGCGCATGGCGCCAGCCAGCATTTCGGCGGTGTAGGCAGCGGTGTTCAGGGTAAAGGCCAGCCACGCACAGAACAGCGCTTCTTTGAAGTAGGTCCAGGGCCACACCGCGTCCCAGCGGCTCTGCACGAACTCCAGCTGCGCCAGCCCGTAGTAGATCAGGTAGACTTGGATGAGCAGCGGGGTGCCCCGCAGGCAGTAGGTGTAGGCGCTGGTCAGCCAGCGCAGCGGCATCAGTGCCCGGCTGCTGCTGGTGAGCACCAGCGCACACAGCAGCGCCAGCACACCACCGGCCAGCAGGGAAGTACCCAGCAACCACAGGGTGGTGGTCAGCCCCTCGGCGTACAGGGCCAGGTTCTGCGGCTGAAAAACAACTTCCCACCTCACAGTTGCACCCGCTTCGTACCCAGGCTGTAACGCGCATTGACCCAGCGCAGCGCCCACAATGACACCGAGGTGTAGATGAGGAAGAGGGCAGCCGCGAAGAGCAGGAACACGAAGGGCTCCCGGGTAGCCGCACTGGCCTGACGGGCCAGATAGGTCATCTCATGCAAACCAATCAGACTGACCAGCGCAGTGGTCTTGATGAGGACCAGCCAGTTGTTGGTGAAGCCGGGCAGGGCGTAGCGCACCATCTGCGGCAGCGTGATGCGCCAGAACGCGGTGAACGCCCCCATGCCAAAGGCCCTGGCCGCCTCGTTCTGACCCTTCGGTATGGCCAGAATGGCGCCCCGGAAGGTTTCTGTCATGTAGCCGCCGTAGATGAATCCGATGGTCACCACGCCAGCCACGAAAGGATTGATGTCTACGCGGCTTCCCCAGCCCAGCCAGCGCAGCGCCTCGTTCAGGCCGATGGTGCCGCCGTAGAAGATCAGCAGCATCAGCACCAGTTCAGGCACACCCCGCACCACGGTGGTGTACACCGTGGCCAGGCCCTTCAGCCCAGCACTGCCCGACAGTTTGGCCGAGGCCCCCAGAAGGCCCAGCACAATGGCTACCGCCAGAGACGCCAGCGAAACACCCACCGTGAGTTGGGCGCCCTGCAGGATGGAGAGGTAGTAGCCGGACAAACTGGGAGCGCTTGGTAGCAACTGGTAGCCAGGGCGCAAGGCTTCACATCCTTGTTCGCCCTGGGCAGCGGTTTACTCGCCGTAAACGTCGAAGTCGAAGTACTTCTTGTTGATGGCTTCGTAGGTGCCGTTGCTGCGGATGGTGGCAATGGCCGTGTTCAGCTGGTTGCGCAGTTCGTCCTCGCCCTTGCGCAGCGCAATACCGATGCCGGTACCGAAGTACTTTTCCTGCGACAGGGCAGGGCCCACGAAGCCGAAGCCAGCGCCCTCGGGCTTGCTCAGGAAGCCACCCGTGACCTCCACGGAATCGGCCACGGTGCCGTCCAGGCGGCCCGAATTGATGTCCAGGTACACCTGATCCTGTGCCTCATAAGGCACCACGGTCACGCCCAGGGGAGCCAGTTCACCCATGGCGTAGGCTTCCTGGGTGCTGCTCTTGAGCACGCCAATGCGCTTGCCCTTCAGGGAGGACAGGTCGGTGAATTCGGTACCGGTCTTCACCACGATGCGGCTCGGGGTGCTGTAGTACTTGTTGGTGAAATCCACCACCTGCTGGCGCTCGGCCGTGATGGACATGGAACTGATGATGACGTCGTACTTCTGCGCGATCAGACCGGGAATCATGCCGTCCCACACCTGCTCCACGTAGGTGCACTTGCGTTGGATTTCGGCACACAGGGCCTCGGCAATGTCCACATCGAAACCGGTGGGCTTGCCATCCGGGGTCTTGAAGGTGAACGGTTCGTAGGTCGGGTCGATGGCGACACGCAGTTCGGGCAGATCGGCCGGAGCGGCTGCAGCAGCAGGTGCAGCGGCAGGGGCCGCAGCGGCCGGCGGCTCGGACTTGGAGCAACCAACCAGAGCCATGGCGGACACCAGGCCCAGAGACAGGAGAAGCTTGTTCATAAAAAAGGCAGCGTTGAGTGAAGGGATCGGCGTCTCCGCAGCCATTGGCCGGGCAGACGCACGAACACGGATTGTAGGACCGCAAGCCAGTCTGTTGGGCGCAGAAGCGACAGGCAAAACACAAGCAAGATGCGAGCCCAGGCCGCACGCCCAGGCTTCAACTGCCCTCCGTGTGTCCGGAACACCCTCAGCCCGTGGCAAGGGCTGCCGGCGAGGGGCTCAGCGCCAGTAGTCGAAGTGGACCTCGGCCTCCCACTCCTCGGACGGCGTCCATTCGGGGTCGAAAACCGGCGGCGGTGTGCGGGGTACGTAGAACATGCTTTGGGCCGTGGTCGGCTCCATGAAGCGCAGCGGGCTGGGGAAAATCGGGTTCTGCAGCGCAATGAACAGCAGCCCGGTCGCCATCACCAGATGCCCCAGCGCGGCCCCCCGATCGCCGGGGCTGGCCCGGCCGCTGCCTGCGCGCGGGCCAACCACCGCAGGAAAGTTCAACATCGCAATAGCCATCGGGTTTCCTCTTGATGCGGTCTGGCGCAGAATACGACCAAAGTCCTTTTCCACAGACTCCGCACTCGCCCGAGGGTTCCCGGGAAGATTCGACTCTTCGCGCCGCCCGTTTGTCCATCACTGTGCCCATGACAGCATCATTTCGGTCAACCCTATCCAGCCCGCCGGCCACCCAGGGGCAAGAACCTGCGCTTCGGGCTGCCGCTTTTCCCAACACCGGCGCCGCCCTGCAGGCCATTCTGGGCATGCTGGCCGACTTCGTGCCGCTGAGTGCGTGGATGGTGGGGCGGCTCGACGGTGACGACTGGACCGTCGTGCGCTCCATTGACGACACCTACGGCAGCCGCCCGGGACGCACACTGAAGTGGAGCGACACCTGCTGCTCGCGCATGGTGGCCGGACAAGGTCCGCATTTCGCCGAAAACGCGCAAGCGATACCAGCCTACCGGGACGCCGAAGTGAACCAGCAGGTAGATCAACCCATCGGGGCGTACATAGGGATACCTGTGTACTACGAGGGCGAGGTCGTCGGCACCCTCTGCGGTATGGATGCCAGCCCGCAGCCAGTCTTGAGCGACGCGCAGAAGCGCATGGTGACCACCGTGGCCCAGACGCTCAGTACGCTGCTTATCACGCTGCGCCAGGCCCAGGACGCCCGCCGGGAAGCCCTGCGCCAGCGCAGCGTGGCCGAGACCGACGCTCTCACCGGCCTATACAACCGGCGCGGCTGGGACAAGGCGCTGCGCGAGGGCGAGGTGGCCATGCGCGACGTGGCCGAGAACGCCCTGGTGCTGGTGGTAGACCTCGATGACCTCAAGCGCATCAACGACCAGGAGGGCCACGAGGCGGGAGACCGCTACCTGCAGCGGGCCGCCCAATGCATACGCGCCCAGTTCCGCGATCCCGATGTGGTAGCACGCACCGGTGGCGACGAGTTCGGCGTGCTGGTGAGAGGCTGCACCTTCAGCGAAGCGGTGGTGCTGGAGTCCCGCTTGCGGGATGCTCTGGCTCGGGAAAAGATCAGCGCCTCGGTAGGGGCTGCGCTGCGATTGAACCACGAGCACCTTGCCGGAGCAGTGGCCGCTGCCGACGCAGCGATGTACCTCGACAAGGCATCGCGCAAGTGATGGCTGTGCGCTGGATGGGAATCCGTTGCTTACTTTACATAATATACATTGTCGAACATTGATACCGAGCCTTAACGGCCACAGCCTGCATCGCCACACTGCCGTTTACGTTCAGGGCCAGCAAACGGGCCTCGACACAAAAAAAGGACTGCCGTGGCAGTCCTTTTTCATGACGCTTACCGCCCTCAGGCAAAGTCCGCCTTGCGTTCGCGGGCACGCAGGGTCTCGCGCAGTGTGGCGATGGCGGACCAGATCAGCAGCGCCGCACAGAAAGCCAGGAAACCAGCGCTGATGGGGCGCTCGATGAAGGTCATCATGTCGCCACGGGACAGCAGCAAAGAGCGGCGCAGGTTCTCTTCCATGAGCGGGCCCAGCACAAAGCCCAGCAGCAGCGGCGCGGCTTCGAACTTGAAAACCGCCATGGCGTAGCCCAGCACACCAATGCCCGCCACCATGAACACATCGAAGGTGTTGTTGTTCACGCTGTACACACCCAGGGAGATGAACACCAGAATGGCCGGGTACAGCACGTTGTAGGGAATGCGAAGAATGGCCACCCAGATGCCAATGAGCGGCAGGTTCAGGATCATCAGCATGATGTTGCCAATGCCGAAACTCACGATCAGGCCCCAGAACAGTTCAGGCTGCTGGGTCATGAGCAAGGGGCCGGGCTGGATACCGTGGATGATGAGGGCACCCAGCATGAGCGCCATGACCGCGTCACCCGGAATACCCAGAGACAGCGTGGGCACGAACGCGGTTTGCGACGCGGCGTTGTTGGCGGCTTCGGGCGCGGTCACCCCCTCAATGGCGCCATGGCCAAAACGCTCGGGGGTCTTGGAGACCTTCTTTTCCACCGCGTAGGACATGAACGACGCGATGGAAGCACCCGTGCCAGGCAGCGCACCGAAGAAGCTGCCAATGCCGGTGCCGCGCAACATGGGGAAGATGGAGCGCTTCACGTCGTCCTTGGTAGGCGTCATGGTGCGCATGTTGATCTTCTCCTTCACCTCCCCTTCGCGCTTCTGGTTGATGCCCGAAATCACCTCGGAGATGCCGAACACACCCATGGCCAATGCCACCAGGTTGATGCCGTCCATGAGTTCGGGGACGCCAAAGTCGAAGCGGGCCTGGCCCGAGTTCACGTCCGTGCCCACGGTGCCCAGCAGCAGGCCCAGAATCACCATGGCCAGCCCTTTGAGCGGCGAGCCCGATGCCATGGTGGACGCAGCCACCAGGCCCAGCAGCATCATGGAGAAGTATTCGGCCGGACCGAACTTCAGGCCCAGCTCGGCAATGCCGGGGGCAAAGGCCACCAGCATGGCAATGCCCAGCATGGAGCCCACGAAGGAGGCGATGGTGGTCATGAACAACGCCACACCCGCCC
The DNA here is from genome assembly GCA_025458665.1 of Serpentinimonas sp. Classification (GTDB taxonomy): domain Bacteria; phylum Pseudomonadota; class Gammaproteobacteria; order Burkholderiales; family Burkholderiaceae_C; genus JALOSG01. The sequence goes on along the minus strand of JALOSG010000011.1, from coordinate 6,915 downwards.
GGCCCTTCTTGGCCATGGGGTAGCCGTCCAGGCAGGCCACCGCCGACGATGGCGTACCCGGCAAATTCAGCAAGATGGACGCGGTGGAGCCGCCGTACTGGGCGCCGTAGTACACGCCGGCCAGCATCACGATGGCCGCGGTGGGCGGAATGTGGTACGTGATGGGCAGCAGCAGCGAAATGGTGGCCAGCGCGCCAATACCCGGCAGCACACCAATGAGCGTGCCCAGGAACACGCCAAAGAAACAGTACAGCAGCGTGGTGGGCTGCATGGCCGATTGCAGGCCAATCAGCAGGCCGTCAGAGATATCCATGGAATGTCCGCCTCAGGATGTAGTTATGTATGTGATGGGTAACCGGGAGCTTGGGGGCAGTGACCGAAGGAAAGCGCCGTTCAGGGGCTCCACGGCCACACGGGCAGCACCATGCTCAGGCCCAGGCTGAACACCAGGTAGGTCATCAGGGAAACACCCGCCGACACGAGAAGCCGGTTCCGCCAAGTGATCTCGCGGTCGGCCAGCGAGGAAATGAAGGCGGCCGCAAAGGTGGAAAACACCAGGCCCAGCGGCTTGAGCGTGAAAGCAAACACGCACAGGCTGGCGGTGACCAGGGCCAGGGTGCGCCACTGCACGTTGGTGCCTTCTCCGCCCCGGAAAAAAGCCGGCAAGGCGATGAACACGCCCAGGACGGCCAGGATCAGGCCCAGCCCCACTGGAAAAAAGCCCGGGCCCATACGGGTCAGGTTGCCGATATCAAAGTTTTGCTGGGCGTACCAGGCGGCAAAGAGGCCCAGCGCAGTGAGGAAAAGGCCGCCCAGAATGTCTCGCGTATCGCGGTTGGTCATGCTTGTGTCTCGTGTGGTCTTGGTGGTCGCTCGCGGGCGGGGCAATGGTGCGCACAAGCGAAAACGGTCAAGCACGGATTGAACTCCTAAAAGTCCCCCCCGTGCTTAAGTACTTGCACGTAGAGTGCTGGCCGGTGGAACTGCCGCTAACTGCATGCGGCAGCGGCCAGGCAGACTTACCAGGTGCCGCGAGGTTGAAGACCGCGGACAAATGCCCCGATCAGTTCGGCCGATTCGCTGCGGCCGGCGCGGTGCGCAAAATCGATGGCGCTCAGGCCCTGCTGGTTGCGCATGAGCGGGTCGGCGCCCTCCTCCAGCAACAGCTTCACCACCGACGGGATGCCATAGTGGGCGGCCATCATCAGGGCGGTGGTGCCGTTGGGAGACACTGCATCGATGAAGGCGTGGTGCTCCAGCATCAGCCGCGTCAGCGCGAGAGCCTCCGGGCCGCTGTGTGTGGCCGCGTAGTGCAGGGGCGTCCAGCCGGGCTTGTTCACATGCGCCTTGCGCGCAATCAGGGCCTGCGCCAGATCGAGCCGCCCCTTGAGCGCAGCCATCATGAGCGCGTTTTCGTCAGCGGGGCTGCGGGCATTCAGGTCCACGCCCGGCTGCTCGATGAGGTATTCGGCCACCCGCCAGGAGCCCAGCGCAATGGCCGCGTGGAGCGGTGGTTGCAACTCCGGACTGGGGCTGTTGAGGTCGAAGCCCTGGGCCTGCAGGTTCTGGATGGTACGCACGTCGTTGCGGGCTATGGCGGCCCAGAACGCGTCGTAGGAACCTTGTGCCGATGCCGCCAGTGGCAACGCCAGAAGCCAGACAACCAGCACGAATGAAAATTGTTTTAAAACAACAGAGTATATTGATTTCATAAGAAATCACTTCAATGTGAAACGGCGGCTTCTTGCTGCACGCGGGGGAACAATCGGTCGAAATTGCGGGTGGTGGCCTGGGCCACTTCCTCCACGCTCACGCGCTGGATCTGGGCCAGTTGCTGAGCCACATAAGGCACGTAGGCGGGCGTATTGGTCTTGCCACGGAAGGGCACTGGCGCCAGGTAGGGGCTGTCGGTTTCAATCAGCGCCCGGTCCAGCGGCACATAGGCCGCCACCTCGCGCAAGTCCTGCGCGGTCTTGAAGGTCAGGATGCCCGAAAACGAGATGTAGAAGCCCATGTCGAGTGCGGCCTTGGCCACATCCATGGTTTCGGTGAAGCAGTGGAAAACGCCGCCCACCTCGCCCTGCCCCGCCTCTTTCAGAATGGCCAGCGTGTCGGCCGAAGCGCTGCGGGTATGGATGACCAGCGGCAGGCCGGTGCGCCGTGCGGCGCCAATGTGGGCGCGAAAGCGGTTGCGCTGCCACTCCATGTCGGCCACGGTGCGGCTGCCCAGGCGGTAGTAGTCGAGCCCGGTTTCGCCTATGCCCACCACACGGGGCAAAGCTGCGAGGCGCACTAGCTCGTCCTCGGTGGGTTCCTGCACACCCTCGTTGTCCGGGTGCACGCCTGCGGTGGCCCACAGGTGCGGGTGGCCGGTGGCCAGCGCATGCACCTGGCCAAATTCCTCCAGCGTGGTGCAGATGCACAGGGCGCGCTCCACCTGCGCCTGGCGCATGGCGGAGAGGATGTCGGGCAACTGGCTGCTCAACTCGGGGAAATTCAGGTGGCAGTGGGAATCGACGAACATGGAAAACGGGTCGGCAAACAGAAGAAAACAGGGTGGTTCTGGGGTGGGCAACGCCCGCCTTCCGCCCCCTGAAGCTGACTCCCGAACCCCCTGAAGGTTCTGGCCGGGAAGCGGCTCAGACGGTCTGGGTGGGCCGATCGGAAGCGAGGTGCGCGCCGAGAATCTCTTCGATGCGCAACCGCAGCTGCCGGGATTTCTCGTCAGCGGGAAAACGGATGCCAATGCCCTGCGTGCGGGTGCCCATGGTACCCGCTGGCGTGATCCAGGCGACTTTGCCGGATACCGGGTAGCGCTGGGTGTCGTCGGGCAGTGTGAGCAACACATACACATCCTGCCCTAGCCGGTATTCGCGCGCCGAGGGGACAAAAATGCCCCCATCGGTGAACAGCGGAATGTAGGCGGCATACAGCGCACCCTTCTCCTTGATGGAGAGCTGGATGACCGTGGGCCGGGGGGCGGGCTGGCCAGAAGCTGCGCTGACGTCGTTGGTGCTCATGGACTGACCGGAACAGGAGTGAACTTAGTGTAGCGCCATGAGGCGGCTGGCCTCACTGCTCCACGCCTCCTGCATGAGTCCGGCGTTGTAAGGATGCTCCACCGAACGCCGTGCGTCGGCCAGTTGTTGCTGCCATTCCAGCAAGGCACTCCACGGCGGCGGCGGGGGCAGATCTTGCAGGGCGAAGAACCGGGGTGCTGCCCCGGCACGCACGGCCTGCAGGTCGTGGCAGACCTTTTGCAGCACATCGAGCTGGCGGGCGGGAGGCCAGTCGCGCAGCAGAGTCCAGTCTGCCTGGGCCAGTGCCCGCGGGATCTGGCCCCACAGCGCCGGCGCCGCGCCCGAACGCGCCCATTCCAGCGCCTCGTCCGGGCGGCCACCCGCAGCGCGCCACCACACGGCCAGCATGTCGGCAGGCGCGGTGGGCTGCTGCAGTTCGGCGCGCATCCAGTCCACGGCTTCCCGGGCGTCGGGCCATTCCATGGCGTGCCCCTGGCAGCGGCTGCGCAGGGTGGGCAGCAAGGCGTGGGCGGCTTCCGTGGCCAGCACAAAACGCACGGCCCCGGCGGGTTCCTCCAGCGTCTTGAGCAGGGTGTTGGCCGCTTCCATGTTCATGCGGTCTGCGGGGTAAATCACCACCACCTTGGTGCTGCCGCGCGAGCGTGTCATCTGGCTGAAGGCCACCACGTCGCGGGCGGCGTCCACCCGTATCCACTTGCTGGGCTTGATTTCTTTTTTCTCTATCTTGTCGCGGGTTTTCTCGTCCAGCGGCCAGCCTTCGTCCAGGGCCAGTTGGTCGGGCAGGAGCACTTGCAAGTCGGGGTGGGTGCGGACATCGATGGCATGGCAACTGCCGCAATTGCCGCAGGCGCCCTGGGGCGTGGGCTGTTCGCACAGCCACGCGCGGGCCAGTTCCATGGCCAGCGGCCACTGGCCCAGGCCGGGCGCACCCTGAAGCAGTACCGCGTGCCCGCGCTGGTGCAACAACGCTTGCAACTGGCGCTGCAGCCAGGGAGCCAGGGGGCGCCGTGGCGCCGCAGCGCCTCCCTCCGGGGTCTGGGGTGGGTTACTGGCCATGCTGCCCTGGGGTGGAGGCCTGCTGCCGGGCCTGCAATAGGGCATCCACCGCGGCCTGCACATCCACCCAGACTTCGGCTGGGGTCCGGTCGGCGGGAATGCGCGCAAAACGGCGCGGATCGGCAGCGAGCCGGGCCGCATAACCCGCTGCCACGCGGGTGAAAAAGCCGATTGATTCGGCCTCGAATTTGTCCGGGCTGCGTGCCTGCGCCAGCCGGGCGGCAGCTACCGCCGGGGGCACGTCGAACCACAGCGTGAGCTCGGGCTGGAGACCACCATGCACCCACTGCTCCAGCGTGGCCAGCACCTCCAGGTTGAAGCCGCGGCCGTAGCCCTGGTAGGCGAAGGTGGCATCGGTGAAGCGGTCGCACAGCACCACGTCGCCGCGGGCCAGAGCGGGTTGCACCACCTGAAGCACATGTTCGCGGCGGGCCGCAAACATGAGCATGGCCTCGCTCAGGGGGTCCATGGCTTCGTGCAGCAGCAGTTCACGCAGGCGTTCGGCCAGCGGAGTGCCCCCGGGCTCGCGCGTCACCGTGACGCTGTGGCCGCGCCCCCGCAGCAACGCCTCCAGCGCCGGAATGTGGGTGGACTTGCCAGCGCCATCGATGCCTTCAAAGCTGATGAACAGGCCGCGCTGCGGTGCGGTGGACGGGGCGAGCATGGTGGAATGGCCTGGCGGGACGGTTTAGCGGCTCAGGATGTAGCGGCGCACCGCTGCATTGTGTTCGGCCAGGGTGGCACTGAAGTGGCTGGAGCCATCCCCCCGGGAGACGAAGTACATGGCTGGCGTGTCCTGGGGCTGCACCGCTGCCAGCAAGGAAGCCCAGCCTGGCATGGCAATGGGCGTGGGGGGCAGGCCGGCGCGGGTGTAGGTGTTGTACGGGTTGTCGGTGTCCAGGTGGCGGCGGCGCAAGCGGCCTTCGAACCGGGGGCCCTGGCCGTAGATGACGGTGGGGTCGGTCTGCAGGCGCATGCCGATACGCAGCCGGTTGGTGAAGACACCAGCCACCTGGCCGCGGTCTTGCGGCAGCCCGGTTTCCTTCTCCACGATACTGGCCAGAATGAGCGCTTCTTCCGGGCTGCGCAGGGGCACATCCGGATGGCGCGCCGCCCAGGCCTCGGCCAGTTTCTGGTCCATGGCGTTGGCGGCCTGCAGCAGCAACTGGCTGGCACTGGAGTTTTTGGGGTAGAGGTAGGTGTCCGGGAAAAAACGGCCTTCGGGGTGGCTTTCGGGCCTGCCCAGCGCGCGCATGAGCGCAGCCGGGTCGGGGTTTTCGGGCAGGTCAAAGCGCAGGTGCTCGGCCTGCTTCAGTGCGGCCAGCAGCTGCCAGTAGTTCCAGCCCTCCACCAGCGTGAACCGGCGCACGGCCTGCTCACCGCGCACCAGTTTGTCCAGCAACATGCGCGGGGTCAGGCCGTTGGGCAGTTCGTAGCTGCCCGCCTTGATCTGCCCGGCCTGCCCGGAGGCACGGAACCACAGCAGCAGCCACAGAGCGGGCGTATCGACCCCCGCGCTCACCAGCGCGGTACTGACGCCCCGCGCCGAGGTGCCGGGCGGAATCTCCACATCGACATAGCCCGCTGGCGTGGTGTTGCGCACGGGCAGTGGGCTGTGCAGCCACCAGGTGGCGCCCAGACCCAGCGCTACCGCAGCAGTGACGCCCAGCAACACCAGCCACAGAACAGTTTTCTTGATGAGTTGAAACACCCGGCACTAACCCTTTGCGACAATGGCGCATGGACCGGCAGAACACCCTGCCGGGCTCCGATGATACTTTTACCGGCCCATCCCATGTCTGCAGATTCCACCGCTTCCTCCAACCACACGCCGGTTTCCGCTGCGGCCACCCACTCCGGCACCCCGACCGCCCAAGGGGTGGCTCTTCTGGAACACTGGGGCGTGATACAGGCCCAGGGCCCGGAAGCCGCCCACTTCCTGCACCAGCAACTCACCAACGATTTGCTGTTGCTGGGTGAGCCCGGCGCGCGGCTGCTGGCCTACTGCTCCGCCAAAGGGCGCATGCTGGCCACCATGGTGGCGCTCAAGCCCGACGCGCAAACTGTGCTGCTTCTGCTGCCCCGCGACGTGCTGCCCGCCACGCTCAAGCGTTTGTCCATGTTTGTGCTGCGCGCCAAGGTGAAGCTGACCGATGCCACCGCCAGCTTCCGCTTGCTGGGCTGCGTCGGCCATGCTGTGCCTGAGCCGCTGGCAGGGCCCGGTGTGGCCGCCTGGGCAACCGCCGTCAGCGGGCAGGGCTGGGCCGTCCGCCTGCCCGGCTCGATGGGCCAGGCGCGTGCGCTGCTGTGCCAGCCCAGCGGCTCCGCTGAAGCCCAAGCACTGCCGGCCCCCAACCTGTCTGCAGCCACCTGGGACTGGCTGGAAGTGCGCAGCGGCGTGGTGCACATAGGCGCCGCTCTGGCCGATGCGCTGGTACCTCAGATGCTGAACTACGAGTCGGTCGGTGGGGTGAATTTCAAGAAAGGCTGTTATCCCGGCCAGGAAGTGGTGGCGCGCAGCCAGTTCCGCGGCACCCTGAAGCGCCGTGCTTTCGTGGCGCACAGCCCTGCGGCACTGGCGGCTGGGCAGGAGGTGTTCCATTCGGCCGATACCGAGCAGCCCTGCGGCGTGGTGGTGGCCGCCGCCGCCCATCCCGAAGGTGGCTGGGATGCGGTGGTTTCCATGCAGATTGCCGCGGCAGAGGCCGACGGGTTCCTGTTCGCCGGTGGCGCCGACCACAGCCAGCCTTCCAGCGCCCCGCGCCTGGAACTGCTGCCCCTGCCCTACGCGCTGCTCGACGACATCTGAGCGCTGCTT
>JALOSG010000138.1 GCA_025458665.1 Serpentinimonas sp. | reverse complement strand
AGTCCCAGCTCGCGCGCCATTTGTCCAGACTCCACCAGCTGCGGAATGCGGCCCTGCCGCTCGAAGGGTTCGCGCGTCACGGTGGGGTAGTACAGGAGTTGCTGGCTCACAGTTTCACCAAGAAACTCGTGCTGCGGCAATTCCTGGGTGATGTAGTCGCGGTAGGCCAGTTCGTTCACCTGCCGCACACCGTGCACCACAATGACCTTCTCGAAGCGCTCGTAGGTGTCGGGGTCGCGGATGATGCTGAGGTAAGGCGCCAGCCCGGTGCCGGTACCCATGAGGTAGAGGTTCTTGGCGGGCAGCAGGTAGTCAATGACCAGCGTGCCCGTGGGCTTCTTGCCCACCACGATGGTGTCGCCGGGCTGAATGTGCTGCAGCCGGGAAGTGAGCGGGCCATCGGGCACCTTGATGCTCAGGAACTCTAGGTGCTCCTCATAGTTGGCGCTGGCAATGCTGTAGGCGCGCAGCAGAGGTTTGCCGCTCTCCTGGCGCAGCCCGATCATGGTGAAGTGACCGTTGGAAAAGCGCAGGCCCGGGTCGCGCGTGGTGGTGAAACTGAACAGGCGGTCGGTCCAGTGGTGCACGCTCAGCACGCGCTCTTCGTAAAAGGCACTCATGACGGATCTGGATGGCGACCTTGGCGTTTGCGGTAGCGGGCGCACAGGCTGCGGGGCTGCGCACCAAGGCCGGTATTGCAATGCAGCAAAGCCCTTGATTCTAGCGCCGCCCTCTGGAAGCTTGGTACATTCATGGGTTGCGCACCGGCTGGCTATGGCAGCGCGGGGCAGACCCCTTGGTACCGAATCTGCATACAGACCCCATAAGGAAACAACACATGGCACGCACCGTTCAATGCATCAAGCTGGGCACCGAAGCCGAAGGACTGGACTTTCCACCCTACCCTGGCGAACTGGGCAAGCGCATTTACGAGAGCGTGAGCAAGGAAGCCTGGGCGGCGTGGCTGAAGCACCAGACCATGCTGGTGAATGAGAACCGCCTGAATCTGGCCGACGCCCGCGCCCGCCAGTACCTGGCCCGCCAGATGGAGAAGCACTTCTTCGGCGAAGGCGCCGACCAGGCTGCCGGTTACGTACCTCCCAGCAACGGCTGAGCCAGTTTTCGTGGGCCTGGCGCAGCACGCCCACTGGCTGGACACCTCGTTCGACGGCGGCACAACGCTGCTGACCGCATGGGCAGAGTGGCTGGCCATGCCGGAGTCTTCGGACCAACGGCTCATTTATTCCGCTCTGGCGGAGCAGCCGGTTCCTGCCCTGCCCGCCCTCACTGCCCCGGCCACTGGGGTCGCCCAGGCGCTGTGGCAGGAACTGCAAACCCGCTGGACCGGCATGGCCCCCGGGCTGCACCGCTTGCACCTTCAAGGTGGCAGGCTGGCACTGAATGTGTGGGTGCTGGGCGGGCGCACAACCCGCGAAGACGCTTTGCGGCAAGCCTGCGGCGTGCCGGTTCACCGGGTTCTGTCGGAACCCGGGGCTGCGCAGCCCCGGCTGAATAGCCACCGCACCTGGGCTGGCCGGACACCGCTGGCCAGCCCGGCCCTGGGGCGCCATGCCGTGGTGGTGGGCGGAGGCCTGTCGGGCGCAGCGGTGGCCTACAGCCTGGGCACGCGCGGATGGCAGGTGGAGGTGCTGGACCAAGCCAGTGCCCCGGCCAGTGGCGCATCGGGTTTGCCGCTGGGTTTGGTGGCGCCCCATGTGTCGCCGGACGATGCGCTGCTGTCGCGCCTGACGCGGGCCGGGGTGCGTGCCACCCTGCAACGCGCAGAAGCCCTGCTGACGGCGGGCGAGACCTGGTGCCTGAGCGGATCGCTGGAACGGCGCCTGGAACACCGGCGCGCACTGCCCTCCGCCCCCGACCCGGCCACCCTGGCCTGCCAGCAACAGTGGTCCCGCAACGCCACGGCCAGCGAACTGGCCGCCGCCCACCTGCCGCCCGACTCGGAGGCGCTGTGGCACCAGTACGCCGGCTGGGTACAGCCCGCAGCCCTGGTGCAGGCGCAACTGCGGCACCCTGGCATTGTCTGGCGTGGAGAACAGCAGGTCTCAAGCCTGCAACGTGTTGGCGTGGACCGCGCAAGCCAGGAATGGGTACTGCTGGACGCGCAGGGGCGCACGCTGGCCCAGGCACCTGTGGTGGTGCTGGCCACCGCCTACGCCACCCGCACGCTGCTGCAAGGGCTTCAGGAAACGCATCCGACGCTGCCTGCTCCTCCCTACAACCCCTTGCGGGGGCAGGTGAGCTGGGGGCCGCTGCCCAAGGCCATTGGGGGCAGCCCGGCGGCACCTACCTTGCTGCCCCCCTGGCCGGTACACGGCCACGGCAGCTTCATGCACGGCCCGGGCGGCCACTGGATAGTCGGTTCCACCTTCGAACGTGGTGCCACCCACAGCCGCACCACGCCAGAAGACCACGCCCTCAACCAGGACCGCCTGGCCGTGCTGCTGCCTGAACTGGCCGCAAGCCCCACCGGTGCAGCGCTGTTCCGGGAGCCCCGCGGCTGGGCCGGGGTGCGCTGCACCCTGCCCGACCGCCTGCCCACCCTCGGTGAACCCGACCCGGCCAACGCGCCCGGCCTGCTGTTGTGCGCTGGCATGGGCGCGCGCGGCTTGACATTGTCGGTGCTGTGCGGGGAGGTGCTGGCTGCCGCACTGCACCAGGAACCCTGGCCGCTGGAGGACAGGCTGGTGCGCGCTTTGCGGGCAGAGCGCTTTGAGCCGGCGCGAGCCTGAATCCCGTGATCGAAGCACAAGCCACCCGCAAAGTGCGGTTGCCAGTAGGGGGCTTGCTGTGGGTGCGCGGGCTAAGCCCTAAAATGCGGGGGCGCGTTGGGCGGCGTTCTGGCTGCCCACGACCCACGCTTGCCATCAAGCCAACACGCACAGCACCATGACCCACGTTGTTACCGAAGCCTGTATCGCCTGCAAATACACCGACTGTGTGGACGTCTGTCCGGTGGACTGCTTCCGCGAAGGCCCCAACTTCCTCACCATCGACCCCGATGAGTGCATCGATTGTGCGGTGTGCATTCCCGAGTGCCCGGTGGGTGCCATTTACGCCGAAGAGGACGTGCCGCGCGACCAGATGCACATGATTGCGCTGAACGAGGAACTGGCCCGCCTGCCGGGCTGGCGCAGCATCACCAAGCGCAAGGCCCCCCTGCCCGACGCCGACACCCACAAAGACCAGCCGGGCAAACTGCCCCTGTTGCAGCGCTGAAGTGGCTCTCCCTCCCGAGCGGCCCCCCATCGACACCGATGCGGTGGTCATCGGGGCCGGGCCCGTGGGCCTGTTCCAGGTGTTCCAGCTGGGCCTGCAGGACCTGCGCACCCACCTGATTGATGCGCTGCCCTACGCAGGCGGCCAGTGCGCCGAGCTGTACCCCGACAAGCCGATTTACGACATTCCCGGACTGCCGGTGGTGACCGGCCAGGAACTGACCGAGCGCCTGCAGCGGCAGATCCAGCCGTTTGCCACGCCCGTGCACCTGGGCTTGCAGGTCACTGGCCTGCAGCGCCAGCCCGACGGGCGCTGGCTGCTGACGGCGGGTCAGAGCCAGGCGGAGCCCACCTGCTGGCTGAGCCGGGTGGTGGTGATTGCCGCGGGCGTAGGCGCTTTCATGCCGCGCCGTGCCACGCTGAAAGCGCTGGAAGCGTTTGAGGGCAGCCAGGTGCTGTACCACCACCACGCCATGACCCCTGCTGCGCGAAACCCGCAACGGCACCGGGTGGTGATGGGCGGGGATGAGGCGGCGGTGGAACTGGCCCTGGAACTGGCACTTGAACTGGCAGGGGCTCAAGCGTTGGAAAGGGGAGCCCTGCAGCCCGCCGATGCGCCACCTGTGGTGCTGCTGCACCGCACCGACAAACTCAGCCTGGGCGCTTCGCTGCAAGCCGCGTGGCAAGCCGCTCTGGACGCAGGCCGCGTGCGGCTGGTAGTGGGCCAGCCCGTGGGGCTGCAAACCGCCCCCGAATCTGGCGATTCGCCCAACCCCACCCCCACCCTGACGGCCCTGGAACTGGCCACCCCCAACGGCACCACGCAGTGGCTTCCGACCGATGTACTGCTCCCGCGCCTGGGCCTATCGCCCAAGCTGGGGCCGGTGGCCGAGTGGGGCCTGGCCATGGAACGCAAACACCTGGTGGTGGACACCGCTGGCTTTGCCACCAGCGAGCCCGGCATTTTTGCCGTGGGCGATGTGAACACCTACCCGGGGAAGAAAAAGCTCATCGTGTGTGGCTTCCACGAAGCCACGCTGGCGGCTTACGCCGCCGCCGCACTGCTGCGCCCCAACGAGCGCGAGATGCTGCAGTACACCACCACCAGCCCGCGCCTGCAGCAGTTGCTGGGGGTTCTGCCGGCGGGCAAGGAAGAACCAGCCGCTCAGTCTGGTCCCTGAACCACCTGGGTGGGCCGCGGCGCGTACCCGTGGTTCAGCGGGCCGTGGCCGTGCCCCGTGACCACACCGGCACCCGCCTGCAACGCCCCGCGCACATAGGCGTGGGCGGCCTGCACCGCCCCGGTCAAGTCAAAACCCAGCGCCAGGTGCGCCGCAATGGCCGAGGACAGCGTGCAGCCGGTGCCGTGCACATTGCGGCTGTGGATGCGCGGGCCGCTCAGGCGCGGCCAGTGCGCGGCGGGAACATCGCCCGAGGCCAGCACATCGGTCAGGGTATCGCCGGGCAGGTGGCCGCCTTTCAGCAACACGGCCCGCGCCCCCATGGCCAGCAGGTCCTGGCAGGCCGCATCGAGCTGGGACACGCTGTTCAGTGGGCGTTTGAGGAGCAACCCCGCCTCATCGAGGTTGGGCGTGATGAGGCTGACGCGCGGGAACAGCTGCTGCACCAGCACGGCCACGGTAGGCGGTTCGATGAGCGCATCGCCGCTGGTGGCCACCATGACCGGGTCCAGCACCACATGGCGCAGCGCGTAATGGTCTATGGCCCAGGCCACCACCTCCACCACCTCGGGCGCGTGCAGCATGCCAATTTTCACGGCATCGACGCCAATGTCTTCCACCACAGCGGCAATCTGGGCCTTGAGGAAACTGGCATCCACCCCGTGAATGCCCTGCACGCCCTGCGTGTTCTGTGCGGTGAGCGCGGTGATGGCGGTCATGCCATAGCAGCCTAGCGCGGCAAAGGTTTTCAGGTCGGCCTGTATGCCGGCGCCACCGCCTGAATCGGAGCCGGCGATGGTGAGTACCCGGGCGTAGCGCGGTGCGGCTGCGCCAGAGTCGGTCTGTGGTGAAGACATGGATGCAGGGGTGAGTGGGGGGCTGGCGTAGGGACTGTGGGCCATGCCACAGCAAGAGGGCAGGCCTGTCGTGGACAATAGCAAATTATCCTTGAGCGGCATGGCCACCGCGTTGGTGCCTCCTTTGCTTCGACCCCCTACCGTGACCGATCTTTCCGCACCACCACTGTCCCAGCTTTCCCAGCCAGGCGCGCCTGCCCTGCGCCCGGGCCAAGCCGCGCCCGTGCTGGTGCTGGGTGCCGGGCTCATGGGCCGGTTGCTGGCGGTGGTGCTGGCGCAACGCGGCCATGCGGTGAAGGTGGTGGATGCTTCTGGCGCTGATGGGAACGGCGCCGCCGCGCGGGTGGCTGCCGCCATGCTGGCGCCTCTGGCCGAATCGGCGGTGACCGAGCCCAGCGTGGTGGCCATGGGGCAGTATGCGCTGGCCCGCTGGCCCGAATTGCTGGCTACCCTGGCCCAGCCGGTGTTTTTTCAGCAGGAAGGCACGCTCATTCTGTGGCACCGCCAGGACCAGCCCGAGGCGCGCCGCTTTGCCCAGCAACTGGCCCACACCACGCAGCACCTGCCGGGTTTGCCCCAGCCGCAAACGCTGGATGCTGCTGGCCTGCAGGCGCTGGAGCCCGCACTGGAGCAGCGCTTCCACCAGGGCTACTACCTGCCGGGCGAAGGCCAGCTGGACAACCGCGAACTGCTGCTGGCGCTGGGCGCCACGCTGGCCCAACTGGGTGTAGAGGTGGCGTGGAACACCCCCATGGCGCTGGCCGATGCCCAGGCCGAGCAAGCGAAGCGTGGCGGCTGGGTGCTGGACTGCCGGGGGCTGGGGGCGCAGGGCGATGCCCCGAGAAATGAATGTGGCTTGCAGCCTCTTCGTGGCGTGCGGGGCGAAGTAGTCCGTCTGCATGCACCCGACGTACACCTGAGCCGCCCCACGCGCCTGCTGCACCCGCGCTACCCCGTCTACATTGCGCCCAAGCCGCACGGGGTGTATGTGGTGGGTGCCACCGAAATTGAAACGGCGGACGCATCCCCGGCCAGTGTGCGTTCGGTGCTGGAACTGCTCAGCGCCTGCTACGCGGTGCACCCCGGGTTTGGCGAGGCGCGCATTCTGGAACTGAACACCCAGCGCCGCCCCACCCTGCCCGACAACCTGCCCGCCGTGGTGGAAGCCGCGCCGCAGGTGTTGCAAATCAACGGCCTGTACCGCCATGGCTTCCTCATTGCGCCGGCCCTGCTGGACGCCGTGCTGCAGCACATGCAGGGAGCCGCACCCACGCTGGCACAAGGCTGGGGCCTGCACTTCCAGACCCTGAACACCACAGAGGCCTGCGCATGAACACCACGGCCACCACCCTGCGCGTGCGTATCAACGAGGTGGAGCACGAGCTGCCCGCCGGCAGCACCCTGGCCGATGCCGTGCAGCGCCTGCAACCCCAAGGCCCCTACGCCAGCGCCGTGAACCTGCAGTTCGTGCCCAAGGCCCGCTACGCCGAAACGCCGCTGCGCGAAGGCGACCGCATAGAAATCATTGCACCCGTGACCGGGGGCTGACCCTGTACCCATGACCGATACCGTTCCTCCCTCAACCGCAGCAGCCGACACCCTGGTTCTCTACGGCCAGCCCTTTGCCAGCCGCCTGCTGCTGGGCACCGCGCGTTACCCGTCTCCGCAGGTGCTGGAAAGTGCGGTGAAGCTGGCCACGCCGGGCATGCTCACCGCGTCGGTGCGGCGCCAGGGTGTGGGCGGGCTCGATGCCAGCGCCGGCTTCTGGCCGCTGCTGCAGCGCATGAACG
>JALOSG010000137.1 GCA_025458665.1 Serpentinimonas sp. | reverse complement strand
GGCTCGGTGCTGAGCGCCGCTGGCCTGGCCGCGCCGCCCCGTGTGTTCTGGACCGACCGCCAGGGCCGGCCGGTGCAGCCGCCGGCCAGGGCGCTGGCCAGCTTCGACCACTTTGCCTGACATGAATACCAGCACCCGCTCCGGCAACAGCACGGTTTCGGCCCAGCCCGATGCCCTGCCTGGTGCCCCTCCCGTTGCCGTGCCCAACCCAGTCCCTTCGGCCTCCGTGCTGTTGCTGCGCGATGGCCCGCCCGATGCACAAGGCCACCAGCTGGAGGTGCTGCTGCAGCGCCGCGCCGATAGCATGGCGGCGCTGGGCGGCATGCATGTGTTCCCTGGTGGCAAGGTAGACCCGCAGGACCACGCCATGGCGGCGTCGGCCGATATGCTGGACATCTTCCCCGGCACCCCAGCCGGCCCGGCACCCGGCACCGTACCCGTGACCGAGGCCCACAGCCTGGCCGTGTGGCAAGTCGCTGCGCTGCGGGAGCTGTTCGAGGAAGCAGGTGTGCTGCTGGCCGTGGACGGGCAGGGCGAATGGCCCGCCGCTGCCATGCTGCCGATACTGCGTGCGCAGGTGCTGGCCGGTGCCGACTGGCCCAGCCTGCTGCGCACCCACGGACTGCGCTGGTGCACGGCCGCGCTGGTGCCCTTCACCCGCTGGATCACGCCGTTGCAACCTGCCATCGGCCGTCACCGCTTCGATACCCTGTTTTTTCTGGCCCGCCTTCCCGCTGGCCAGACCGTTCAGGAGGACACCCATGCCGGCGCCGAGAGCACCGAGAGCCTGTGGCTGCGTCCGCGCGATGCCATGGAGCAGTACCAGGCCGGGCGCATGGAGCTGGTGCCGCCCCAGCTGATGGGTCTGGCGCAACTGGCCCGCCACGCCACCGTGCAGAGCGCCTGGCTGGAAGCGGCTGCCCGGCCCGCGCCCACCGTGTTGCCACACACGTTCAGCCTGGCCGGCGTGCGCCACATGTGTTACCCAGGCGATCCCGATCACCCGGTGCGCGAGCGTGCCATGCCCGGCCCCACGCGGCTGCGCCTGCAGGAAGGCCGCTTCGAGCCGCTGGAGGGGTTTGCAGGCTGGTTTGCCTGAACCCACGTACCCCGAGACCCGTCCCATGAACCCTTACTCCGAACCCCAGGCCGCCCCCTCCCGCCCCACCATGGCTTTCATGACTGCGCGTTTCTCGCACATGGTGGCACTGGGATTCGGCTCCGGGCTCAGTCCGCGCGCACCCGGCACCGTAGGCACACTCTGGGGCTGGGCCGCGTTCCTTGTCATCGACCGCCTTTTTGCTCCCGGCGATGGCGGCTGGGCCGCGCTGATTGCCGGGGGGCTGTTGCTGGGCTGGTGGGCCAGCACCGTGACCGCCCAAAGGGCCCGCGTGGCCGACCCGGGGTTCATCGTCATCGACGAGATCGTGGCCTTCTGGCTGGTGCTGTGGCTCGCTCTCCCCATGGGGTTGTGGGGCCAGCTGATGGCTTTTGTGCTGTTCCGTTTTTTCGACAGCGTGAAGCTGGGTCCGGTAGCGTGGGCCGACCGCACGTTCAAAGGATTTGGCTGGCGCGGAGGCTGGGGCATCATGTTCGACGATCTGGTGGCCGCTTTTTGCACTTTGCTGGTCATTGCGGTCTGGCGTTTCTGATGGTTGCTGCCGCAAAATGCACGCATGGAGAGTTTTGCTGCTGAAACATTGGCCTTGTGTGGCGCGCTGGCACAGGCGCTGCGGCAACAGGGCCGTTGCATGGCGACCGCCGAGAGCTGCACCGGCGGGCTGATTGCCGGAGCCTGTACCAGCCTGAGCGGCTCCAGCGACTGGTTCGAGCGCGGCTTCGTGACCTATTCCAACGCCGCCAAGACCGACATGCTGGGTGTGCCCCCTGCAGTGATTGCCGAGCATGGCGCGGTGAGCGAAGCCACCGCCCTGGCCATGGCCCGTGGTGCGCTGGCGCACTCCCGCGCCCAGTGCGCGCTGGCGGTGACCGGGGTGGCGGGGCCCCTGGGTGGGAGCCCAGAGAAGCCTGTGGGCACTGTCTGGCTGGCGTGGGCGCTGGCATCGGCAGGAGAAGTCCGTGCAGAGGCCGCGCTCCAGATCTTCCCTGGCGACCGACAGGCTGTGCGGCACGCTACCGTGAACGCGGCCCTGGCGGGCCTGTTGCAACGCATCTGAACCGTGGCGGCGGCGGGCTCTCTATTCGTCAATCCGATCCTGCTGCGCGCCTGGGGCCTGCTGCTTGCAGGCCTGCTGTGCTGGCTGCCCGGTGCCTTGTGGGCCAACGACCTGACGGTGCGCGTGGGTGTGTACGCCAACAGCCCCAAGATCATGACCGACCCGGCCACGGGCATGCCTGGCGGCATTTTGGGCGACCTTCTCATGGAGATGGCCGAACGCGAGAGATGGACCGTGGTGCCGGTGCCCTGCGAGTGGGAAGCGTGCCTGCGCGGCGTGGCCGAGGGGCGCATCGACCTGCTGCCCGACGTGGCGCGCACGCCCGAACGTGCGGCGCAGTTCGGCTTCCACCGGGTACCCTCGCTGCACAGCTGGTCCCAGCTTTACAGCCGACCCGATGACAATTTCGACTCGCTGCTGGAACTCGACGGTCGGAGGCTGGCGGTGCTGGCCGGGTCTGTGCAGGAGGAGTTTGTGCGCAACCTGCTCGACAGCTTTGGCCTGTCTGTGCAGTGGGTGCTGGTGCCCACGCTGGAGGAAGGCTTTGCGCGCGTGGCGCAGAGCGAGGCCGATGCTGTGGTGGCCAACCACCGTTTTGGCGACGCGCAAGCGCCCGTGTACGGCTTGCGGCAAACCGCCATCATTTTCCAGCCCGCGCAGCTGTTCTACATCACCGGGCTGGGGCGCAATACCGAGCTCCTCGACACCATAGACCGCTACCTGGAGGACTGGAAGGCCGACCGGGGCTCGGTGTACCACGAGACACTGCGCCGCTACGCGCAGCAGCCCGAGGCTGGCCTCGGTGTACCCGCCGCTTTGTGGTGGGGTCTGGGTGCCATGGTCACCCTGCTGTTGCTGGCGCTGGGCGTCACAGGCCTGCTCAAGCGCCAGGTGGCCGAGAAGACGCGGCACCTGCAGGACAGCGAACAGCGCCTCAACACCATCCTCGACAGCGTGGAGGCGTTCATCTACATCAAGGACCGGCAACACCGTTATGTCTACGCCAACCGGCGTGTCTGCGAGCTGTTTGGCAAACCGCTGGAGCAGGTGGTGGGCCAGACCGATGCACAGTTCTTCGATGCCGCCACAGTGGCCAACATCCACCACAACGACACCCGTGTGTTGCAGGACGGCGTGCGCGTCTCGGCAGAGGAAACCAACCAGAGCCGCGCCGATGGGTCTGTGCGTACCTTCCTGTCGGTCAAGCTGCCACTGCGTGCGGGCAACGGGCAGGTGTATGCCTTGTGCGGTATCTCTACCGACCTGACCGAGTTCCGCAGGGCGCAGCAAGAGATCCGGCAGCTGGCTTACTTCGATACGCTCACCGGTCTGCCCAACCGCCGCCAGCTGCTGGATCGGCTGCAGCCTGCGCTGGCCCTGCACCAGCGCAGCACACAGGACGGAGCCCTGCTGTTCGTGGACCTCGACGACTTCAAGATCCTCAACGAGACCCTGGGCCACGAGCAGGGCGATGAGCTGCTGCGCCAGATGGGGCTCCGGCTGAGCCAGGCTGTGCGCGATGGCGATACCGTGGCGCGGCTGGGCAGCGATGAGTTCGTTGTCATGCTGCAGGGCCTTTCGGCAAAGCGCGAGGAGGCTGCCCTGCAGGCCGAAGCGGTGGCGCGCAAGTTGCAGAGCGTGCTGGCCAATCCTTACGACCTCAGGGGCGCAGCCTACGGTTGTACCGCCAGCATCGGGGTTGCGCTGTTCTCTGATGCACAGGGCTCCCTGGACACCATGCTCAGGCTCGCCGACATGGCCATGGCCAGCGCCAAGGCAGAAGGGCGCAACGTCCTGCGCTTCTTCGACCCCGCGATGCAGACCCGTGTGCAAAGCCTTGCCGCGCTGGAAAATGATCTTCGCGAGGCACTGGCGCAGCAACAGTTCCGGCTGTTCTATCAGCCCCAGGTGGACGAGTTGGGCCGGGTGCGCGGCATGGAGGCGCTGTTGCGCTGGGAGCACCCGCAGCGGGGCCTGGTCTCGCCGGGCGAGTTCATCCCGGTGGCCGAGTCCGGCGGCCTGATCCTGCCCATAGGCCGCTGGGTGCTCAAGACCGCCTGCGAGCAACTGGTGCGCTGGGCCCACACTCCGGAGACGGCCCACTGGACGCTGGCAGTCAACGTGAGCGCGCGCCAGTTTCGCCAGTCGGGCTTTGCGAACGAGGTGCTGGAGGTCCTGCACGCCACCGGT
Organism: Serpentinimonas sp.; assembly: GCA_025458665.1. Taxonomy (GTDB): domain Bacteria; phylum Pseudomonadota; class Gammaproteobacteria; order Burkholderiales; family Burkholderiaceae_C; genus JALOSG01. The sequence goes on along the minus strand of JALOSG010000137.1, from coordinate 2,751 downwards.
GCGCCCCCGCAGCGCCTGGAACTCGAAATCACCGAAAGCCAGCTGCTCGACGACATCGACAGTGTGATTGCCAAGATGAGCCTGCTGCAGTACGAGGGTGTGACCTTCTCGCTGGACGACTTTGGCACCGGCTATTCGGCGCTGGCCTACCTGAAGCGGCTGCCCCTGGCCAAACTGAAAATTGACCAGGGTTTTGTGCGCGATCTGCTCACCGATCCCAACGACGCGGCCATTGTGCGCACCATCGTCGCGCTGGGACAGAGCCTGGACTTGCGTGTCATTGCCGAGGGTGTGGAAACCGAAGAACAGCGCGCGGTGCTGCAGCAACTGGGCTGCAACGAGTACCAGGGCTACCTGTTCAGCCGCCCCATGCCCCTGGAGGCATTGGAGGCGCGGTGGCTTTCCGGTGCCCCTTGACGCTGCCCGTCAGGTGCGCGGCTTCATGAGGTGGGCTTCCAGCCCCCGCCGGGGCGAGGGCGTGGTGGGCGGCGCATAGCCCAGCCGGGCCCACATCTGCACCGTGTTTCCTGGCGCCGTGGCGCCCAGCAGCTGGTGGATGCGCTGGTAGTGGGCCTGTTGCTCCGGGTATTCCTGCAGTGCTTGCTGCAGTGGGTGCATGGACAGGCCGGCCGCGGTGGCCGCCAGCTGCGCGCGCACGTAGGCGCGCCCGGCCTCTACCTGGGTGGTGCGCTGGTTGTCCTGGGTCACCATCCAGAAGAAGGCGGGCGTGGCCGCAATGGCCTCGTTGAAGCCGGTGATCTGTGCGCCGATGCCGGGATCGTCGGGGGCGGAGGCCTTGCTGCGGTCGAACAGGCCCACGGCCGCCAGCGCCCGCACCATGGGGTCGTTGATGGAGATGCCGTCGCGGTGGGTGGCAATTTCTTTGGGCCCCAGGCGGATCCAGCGGTAGGACTCCAGCAAGGTGCGCGGGGTTTCCAGCTCCACCTTCCAGGCGTCCATGGCAATCTGCCGGTGCTGGGCCAGCGCAGACTCGGCCGCCGGCCCGGAGCCCGCCACGGCAAAGCCGGAACGCAGACCGGGCTGCGCCCGCTGCGCCGCCTGCGTGATGGAGGCCAACGCCGCCGCCTCGGGGGTCCGCATCTCGTAGGGCGCACGGTGCGTGTGGCGCCGCACGATCTGGGCGAAGAGCGGGTCGGGCTGCTGCGCGGGTGAGCCATCGGCCTGCATGAGCGTGATGAGCGCAGTGGGCCGGGCGTCGGGGCGCTGGGCATCGAACACCCCTTGCGGGAACAGCTGCACCTGCGCGTGCAGGCCCAGTTCGGCGGCGCTCATGGCCAGCAGCTCGATGAACGTGCCCTGGCTCATCATCATCTGGCGGGAGAACGGGTCGGTCTCGGGCAGCAGGCGCTGCAGGTCCAGATGCAGCAGGATCTGCCCCGGCGCCTCCAGGCTGACCAGCCACGACTGCAGGTTGTGCGAGTGCGGGGCCAGCAAGGCGTGAGAGAGCAGCCAGCGGCGCACGGAGGTGTCGGGGTCCAGAGGGTTGATGGCGGATGTGGCGGCGGTGGAGGCTGTGCCGCCGGCCGGCCGTGGCGGCGGCTGCCACGCGGCCAGGGCCTCGGCGGGCAGTGCACTGGAGCAGCCCGAGAGCCCCGCTGTGCCCGCCACGGCAGCCACCACCACGCCGCCGGTGGTGAGCCTGAGAAATGATCTGCGTTGCATGTGTGGTTCCTTCAAGGACTGCGATGAAGGGATTGTGTGGCGCAGTCTGGCACCGCACAATTGCATAAATCCGCCACAGAGCTATTCAACAATGAATGAAACTCGTTCTTCCAGGCCGCCGTTCGACTGGAGCCTGCTCCCTGCCTTTCTGGCGGCGCTGGAGCACGGCAGCCTCATGGGCGCCGCGCGCGCCACCGGCGTGAGCCAGCCTACGCTGGGCCGCCACATTGCCGAGCTGGAGGCGCAGTGGGGCGTGCTGCTGTTCGAGCGCACCGGGCGTGGCCTGCTGCCCACCCGCGAGGCGCTGCGCCTGGCCGAGTGGGCGCGCCAGATGGAAGGTGCCGCGCAGGGGCTGGAGCGCCAGCTGGCGGGTGCCGCCACCAGCCTGAGCGGGAGCGTTCGGCTATCGGCCAGCCAGCCGGTGGCCTGCTACCTGCTGCCGCCCGTGCTGGCCCGCTTGCGCAACCAGTTGCCCGACGTGCAGGTGGAGCTGGTGGTGAGCAATGCCGTGAGCAACCTGCTGCGCCGCGAGGCCGACATTGCCCTGCGCATGGTGCGCCCCGACCAGTCCACCCTGGTGGCGCGGCGCATTGGCGAGGTGCAGGTGGTGGCCTGCGCCCACCGCGACTACCTGCGCCGCCGTGGCACGCCACGCCAACCTGCCGACCTGGCGCAGCACGACTTTGTGGGCGGCGACCGCGTGCAGGAGGTGCAGGACGGCCTGCGCAACGCGGGGCTGGTGTTGCCCGATGCGCAGTTCCCCTTGCGCACCGACGACCTGGTGGCCGCCTGGCAGGGGGTGCGCGCCGGGCTGGGCATAGGCTTTGTGGGCCGCTATCTGCTGCGCACCGACCCCGATGTGCAACTGCTGCCGCTGCCGGTGAAGTTGCCACGCCTGCCCATCTGGCTCACCGTGCACCGCGAAATCCGCACCAGCCAGCGCATCCGCGCGGTGATGGATGTGCTGGCGGCCGAACTGCCCGGGGAGTTCTGATTGCTTCAGCCCTCCGCCCCGTGGCACTTCTTGTACTTCTTGCCGCTGCCGCACCAGCACGGGTCGTTGCGCCC
>JALOSG010000136.1 GCA_025458665.1 Serpentinimonas sp. | reverse complement strand
CTGCACAGAAAGCTGTGCGTGGTCGACGGGGAGGTGGGCTTCTGCGGCGGCGTCAACCTCATTGACGACCAGCAGGACATACGCCTGGGCGCCCTGGCATTGCCCCGGCTGGATTACGCACTCCAGGTGCGCGGCCCGCTGGTGGCCGACATGCTGCACACCATGGAGCAGCTCTGGTGGCGCCTGCAGGTGCTGCGCCGTGCCCAGCGGCGCCAGTTCAGTGCCGCGCTCGATGCGCTGGTGGAGGCGCAGCTGCCCGTATCGCAATCCCTCCAGGCGCTGCGCGCGCTGGCCACGCTCACCTTCGGGGCAGGGCAGGTGCGCCCTACGGACCGGGGCGCGCCAAAGGCCGCCCCACCCAGGCAGGCGCAGGACGGCCCGCCCGAGCCGCCATCCACCAGCCATGCCGCCCTGCTGCTGCGCGACAACGTGCGCCACCGGCACGACATCGAACGCGCCTACCTGAAAGCCATTGGTGAGGCGCGGCACGAAGTGGTCATTGCCAATGCCTATTTCATTCCGGGCCGCCGTCTGCGCCGTGCGCTCATGGTGGCCTGCCAGCGCGGCGTGCGTGTCCGCCTGCTGTTGCAAGGCAAGTACGAAACCTTCCTGCAGTACCACGCGGCACGGCCCATGACCCACCGCCTGCTCAAGGCGGGCGTGGAAATCCACGAGTACGAGCCCAGTTCCCTGCACGCCAAAGTGGCCGTGGTCGATGGGCGCTGGGCCACGGTAGGCTCCACCAACCTCGATCCCGTCAGCCTGCTGCTGGCCCGCGAGGCCAACATCATCACCACCGATGCGGCCTTTGCCCAGAGCCTGCGCGATCAGCTGGACCACCTTATGCTGCACGCGGGTACCCAGCTGGACCCGGCTGGCAGCCTGAACCGCCCACTCATGGCCCGTCTGCGCGACCGCGTGGCCTTTGCCATCATGCGTACCGTGCTGTATGTGCTGGGCCACCGGTATTGAAACCTGGCGCTGTCACCGCCCAGGCTCAATTAGCCCCCACTTGGTGCGTGCAATCCGAGGGTGTTAGCATGCGTTCATGCTTATGAAGGCCAAAGAAACCATGAATGAAGCCGAACACGACGAGGGCGTGCCCGTGTCCGTCAAGATCCGTGAACGCATCAAGGCGGCGCAGCACCGGTTCCACTCCAACGACAACATTGCCGAGTTCATGCAGCCCGGCGAGCTGGACCAGCTTCTCGACGAAGTCACTGCCAAGATGCAGGGTGTGCTCGACAGCATGGTCATCGACCTGGAAAACGACCACAACACCGGCGACACTGCCCGCCGCGTGGCCAAGATGTACCTGAAAGAAGTGTTTGGCGGGCGCTACGTGAAGGCGCCCACCATCACCGAATTCCCCAATGCGGAGCACCTGAACGAGCTGATGATCGTGGGGCCTATCACGGTGCGCAGTGCCTGCAGCCACCACTTCTGCCCGGTCATCGGCAAGGTGTGGATTGGTGTCATGCCCAACGAGCACACCAACGTGATTGGCCTGTCCAAGTACGCGCGCTTGGCCGAATGGATCATGGCCCGCCCGCAAATCCAGGAAGAGGCCGTGGTGCAACTGGCCGACCTGATTCAGGAAAAAACCCAGCCCGATGGCCTGGCCATCGTCATGGAGGCCAGCCACTACTGCATGGCCTGGCGCGGCGTGAAAGACATGGACAGCAAGATGATCAACTCCGTCATGCGCGGGGTGTTCCTGAAAGACTCCAACCTGCGCCGCGAATTCCTGTCCCTCATTCCCCGGAGCCACTGACATGCTGGTTCGCCTTCTCTACGTCAGCCGCGCTGTAGACCCCGACGCCTCCTCGGCCACCCAGTCCATTCTGGCCGCCGCGCGCCAGCACAACCTGAACAACGGCATCACCGGCATTCTTTGCTACGGCGGTGGTATTTACGTGCAGGCCATTGAGGGTGGGCGCAAGGCCGTGAACCACCTGTACAACCACATCCTGAAAGACCCGCGCCACACCGACGTGGAACTGCTGCACTACGAGGAAATCACCGAGCGCCGCTTTGGCGGCTGGACCATGGGCCAGGTCAACCTGAGCAAGCTCAACACCTCCATCGTGCTGAAGTACTCGGAGCGCCCGGAGTTCGACCCCTACTCGGTGTCGGGTCGCGTGTCCCTGGCCTTGCTGGAAGAGCTCATGGCCACGGCGTCCATCATCGGGCGTGCCTGAGCTCCCACAGAACAGCCTGGCCCTACCGTGCTGCCGCAGGTCTGGGGTTGCGACTTCACCAGCGCGCCCAGCAAGAAAAAACCCATCACCCTGGCCGTAGGCGAATGCCATAGCGGCCGGGTGCTGTTGCGCGGCATCGAATCTTTCACCACGCTGCCTGCCTTCCTGGAACGGCTGCAACGCCCTGAGCCTTGGGTGGCCGGGTTCGATCTGCCTTTTGGCCTGCCGCGCGAATTGGTGGCTGCATTGGGCTGGCCCACCGATTGGGTGCCCTGCATGGCGCATTACGCGGCACTGAGCCGGGAACACATTCGCGCTGAATTTGCCGCGTTCTGCAACGCGCGGCCCGTGGGCGGCAAGTTTGCCCACCGGGCCACCGATGGCCCGGCTGGCTCCAGCCCCAGCATGAAATGGGTGAACCCGCCCGTGGCCTACATGCTCCACGCAGGAGTGCCTTTGCTGCTGCAGTCCGGTGCCACATTGCCGGGTCTGCACGAGGCTGGCACCGACCCTACCCGCGTGGCGCTGGAAGCCTACCCCGGCCTGCTGGCGCGCGAAATACTGCAACGGCGCAGCTACAAAAGCGACGACCGCGCCAAGCAAACCCCCGACCGCCTCATTGCCCGCAAAGACCTGATCACCGCGCTGGAAAACGGCCAGACCCGGCTGGGTCTGCGCCTCAAACTCAGCCATGCCCAGCGCGATGCGCTGGCAGATGACGCCAGCGGCGACCGGCTGGACGCCGTGCTCTGCATGCTGCAGGCTGCCTGGGCGCTGCAACAGCACCAGCAGGGCAAGCCGCGTTACGGCCTGCCCGAATTCGACCCTCTGGAAGGGTGGATAGTGACTGCCTGAACAGGCCTGTGGCTTTCAGGCTTTCAGGCGTTCAGCCGTGCTGCCCGCCACACACCGTGCACTGCGGGTTGCGGCCCAGCTTCACTTCGGTGAACTCCATGCCGCGCCCATCGAGCATTTGCAGGCGCCCCACCAGCCGCGAACCCATGCCCGCCAGCACCTTCAGCGCCTCGGCGGCCTGCATGGTGCCCACTATGCCCACCAGCGGCGCGAACACGCCCATGGTGGCGCAGCGGGTTTCCTCCAAGCCGTCGGTGTCCGGGAACACGCAGGCGTAGCAGGGGGACTTTTCGTCCCGCGCGTCGTACACCGAAAGCTGGCCATCGAACCGTATGGCCGCCCCAGACACCAGAGGCACGCGGTGCTGCACGCAGGAGCGGTTGATGGCGTGGCGGGTGGCAAAGTTGTCGGTGCAGTCCAGCACCACATCGGCGGTGGGCACCAGCGCGTCGAGCAGGGCGGCATCGGCGCGCTGCAGCACCGCGTTCACCTGCACTTCGGGGTTGATGGCGTGCATGGCCACCCGGGCTGACTCTGCCTTGGGCTGGCCCACGCGCTCCATGTTGTGCGCAATCTGGCGCTGCAGGTTGGTGGCGTCCACCGTGTCGTGGTCCACCAGCGTGATGCGGCCTACCCCGGCGCTGGCCAGGTACAGCGCCACCGGCGAGCCCAGCCCGCCCGCCCCTATCACCAGAGCGTGCGAAGCCAGCAGCCGCTCCTGCCCCTCCACGCCCAGTTCATTGAGCAGGATGTGGCGGGAATAGCGCAGGAGTTGGTCGTCGTTCATGGAAAAAACTTCGCCTGCCGGAGGTGAGCCGGCAGGCGTGAGCGCAGAGTTTGGATAGAGCCCGAGGTCAGTTGGCGGCCGTGCCCGGCGTACGCTCTGTCTGGGTCTTGCTGGCGACGACAGGCTGGCCCTTGAGCTGGTTCAAAGCCTGGCGCAGCTGGAAGTCGTTCTCGGAGCCGAACTCGGGGAGAATGCGCTGCCCGGGATTGCGTCGCGCTTCCTCCTCCAGCCGCTGGCGGGCCGCTTCGCGCTCGGCTTCGCGGCTGGCTTCGGCGGCACGCTCTGCCTCGGTGGGCCGGCCGCTGGCGCTGTTCAGGTGCTTTTGCAGGTCGGCTTCCCGGGTGCGCAAACCAGCCAGTACATTGCCCTCGGCCGTCTCGTCCAGCCACACATCGGGCACGATGCCTTTGGCCTGGATGGATCGGCCTTTCGGGGTGTAGTAGCGCGCCGTGGTGAGCTTCAGGCCAGTGTTGGGCCCCAGGGGACGCACGGTCTGCACCGAGCCTTTGCCGAAAGTCTGGCTGCCCATGATGGTCGCGCGCCCATAGTCTTGCAGCGCACCCGCCACAATTTCACTGGCCGAGGCGGAGCCCTCGTTCACCAGCACCACCAGCGGAATTTCCTTGAAGATGCCGCGCGTGTTCTGTGTCATCCGGCCAATCGGGTCACCGCCACCCCGGCGCGCATAAAACTGCGGGGAGGCGCGGTAGGTGAAGCGGCTCTCTTCCAGTTGCCCGTTGGTGGATACCACCACCACGTTCTCCGGCAGAAAGGCCGCCGACAGCGCCACGGCGGCGTCCAGCAGTCCACCCGGGTCGTTGCGCAGGTCCAGCACCAAACCTTTCAGGTTGGGGTCTTCGCGGTAAATGTTCTCCAGCCGCTGGGCAAAGTCGGCCACCGTGCGTTCCTGGAACTGGGACACGCGCAACCACGCGTAGCCTGGCTCCACCACACGGCCACGCACACTCTGGGTGCGGATTTCCTCGCGGGTAATGGTCACCGGGAAAGTCCGGCTCTCGTCGCGGCGGAATATGGTCAGGGTGACGCGGGTGTTGGGCTCGCCGCGCATGCGCGAGACTGCGTCGGAAATGGTCATGCCCTTGACCGGCGTCTCGTCGATCTTGGTGATCAGATCGTTCGCTTTAAGCCCGGCGCGGAAAGCGGGAGATCCTTCGATGGGCGAAACCACCTTCACCAGACCATCTTCCATGCTGATCTCGATGCCCACACCCACGAAGCGCCCGCTGGTGCCTTCGCGGAATTCTTTCCAGGTTTTTTCGTCCAGGAACTGGGAATGCGGGTCCAGGCTGGCCACCATGCCCGAAATGGCGTCGGTGATGAGCTTTTTCTCGTCCACCGGTTCCACATAATCGGTCTTGATCATGCCGAACACGGCAGCCAATTGCTGCAGTTCGGCCAGGGGCAGGGGAGCGAGCGAGCCACGCGCCACCGCCTGGAACTGCACCGTGGTCAGGGCCCCGGCAATGGCGCCAATGGCTATCCACCCTGCGATCTTGAATTTGTGCGTCATGGCCCACCTTCCGCGCGGCTGCACCGCGCCCTTAACTGCTGTAGCGTTGCTGCAATATACACCTAGGAAGCCTACCGAGGGCGCAGGTTCCCCAATACCGCACCGGGGCCGCACCAGCGAAGTGGCGCTGCTGCCCCAAGGCTGTCAGAAAGGCTTGGCCCGGGCTCAGGCCTTCTTGCCCTGGTTGGCAACGGCAGCAGCGGCCTTGGCCACCGCATCGGCGTCGCCCAGGTAGTAGCTGCGCAGCGGCTTCAGGCTGGCATCGAGTTCGTACACCAGTGGAATGCCGTTGGGAATGTTCAGGTGCACGATGTCGGACTCCGACACGTTGTCCAGGTACTTGATGAGCGCGCGTATGGAGTTGCCGTGGGCAGCCACCACCACCCGCTGGCCAGACAGAATGGCAGGGCCCATGACCTCGTTCCAGTACGGAATGACGCGGGCCACGGTGTCTTTGAGGCACTCGGTCAGCGGGATCTGTTCGGGCGCCAGGCCCTGGTAGCGCCGATCGCTGCGCTCCGAGCGCGGGTCGGAGGCTTCCAGGCTGGGCGGAGGCGTGTCGTAGCTGCGCCGCCAGATGAGCACCTGCTCATCGCCATACTGGGCAGCCATGTCGGCCTTGTTCAGGCCCTGCAGGGCGCCGTAGTGGCGCTCATTCAGGCGCCAGTGCTTCACCACCGGCAGCCAGGTGCAGTCCATCTCGTCCAGGCAGTACCACAGGGTGTGTATGGCGCGCTTCAACACGCTGGTGTAGGCCAGATCGAACTCGTAGCCCTCGGCCTTGAGCAACTGGCCTGCGGAGCGCGCCTGAGCGATGCCGGTAGCGGTCAGGTCGACATCGGTCCATCCGGTGAATCGGTTTTCCAGGTTCCAGGTGGATTCGCCGTGGCGTATGAGAACGAGCTTGTACATGCGGAAAACTGGGCGCGCCAGGGTGGTCTGAGGGGGTTCTGGGAAAGGCAAAGCCTGAGATTCTAGAATAGCGGGTTATTCAATGAGGTGGACCGTGCAGTTTTTGATCGACAACTTCGTGCTGATACTGATTGCCCTGACTTCGGGCGGCCTGCTGCTGTGGCCCATGGTGACGCAGGGCGGCGGGGCGGCGGGCGTGCAGCCTACCGACGCAGTGCAGCTCATCAACCGCGAAAAAGCGGTGGTGGTGGATGTGAGCTCGGCCGAGGAGTACGCCAGTGGTCATGTGCTGGGCGCCAAACACGTGCCGCTGGACAAACTGGAAGACCAGTTGCCGCGCACCGTGAAGAACAAGGCGCTGCCGCTCATTCTGGTGTGCCCGTCGGGCATTCGCTCCAGGCGCGGCGTGGCGGTGGCCAAGAAGCTGGGTTACGAGCGCGTGCTGACCCTGACCGGCGGCCTGGCCGCGTGGCGCGCCGCGAGCCTGCCCACCGAAAAGGGCTGACCTCTTTTCTCCATTTTTTTCTTCAACCGGAGCTTCCCGTGGCCCATGTGAGAATATTCAGCAGCGATTTCTGCCCCTACTGCAGCCGCGCCAAGGCCCTGCTGCAAGCCCGCGGCGTGACCGACTACGAAGAAATCGTGGTGGACGGCAAGCCCGACGTACGCGCGCAGATGACCGCCCTGACCGGGCGCACCAGCGTGCCGCAAATCTTCATTGGCGAGCGCCACGTGGGCGGCTGCGACGACCTGCACGCCCTCGACGCCCAAGGCGGCCTGGTGCCGTTGCTGGCATCGGCTTCGGCATCCTGAACCCCTGGGTGGCCTGGTGCCGCCGCCTCTGTTAACGAACTGATCCCTACCCCAACCGAAAGCGTTTCATGGCAGACCAGCAAGACCCCGTGTTCCAGATCCAGCGTG
>JALOSG010000135.1 GCA_025458665.1 Serpentinimonas sp. | reverse complement strand
GCCTTGCGCCAGCGCCTGTTACAGCTGGCTGGCTGGCACAGCGCGCCCGAAGGCCTCTACATTGCGCGCGAGCGGCATGTGCAGGCGCTGCATGCGGTGCAAGCCCACCTGGACATGGCGGCGGAACATCTGGCGGCGCAGGCCCAGTCGCTGGATGTGCTGGCCGAAGAACTGCGCCTGGCCCAGAACGCCCTGAGCGAGATCACCGGCGCTTTCAGTTCTGACGATCTGCTGGGCGTGATTTTTTCTTCCTTCTGCATAGGCAAGTGATCTGGTCATGAGAGTTTCCCGCCGCGCCGAATCCATCGAGCCCTTCCACGTGATGCAGGTGGCCAAGGAGGCGCACGCACTGGCCGCCACGCTGGGGCCCGGCCAGCCGCGCATGATCTTCCTGAACATTGGCGAGCCCGATTTCACCGCGCCGCCGCTGGTGCAGGCCGCGGCAGCGCAAGCCGTGGCTGATGGCCGAACGCAGTACACCGCCGCCATGGGCATTGCGCCGTTGCGCGAGCGGCTGAGCGCCTGGTACCAGAGCCGCTTTGGTGTGGCGGTGTCGCCCGAGCGCATCATGATCACGGCGGGTGCATCGGCCGGACTGCAGCTGGCGTGCATGCTCACCTGCGACGAGGGCGACGAGATCCTCATGCCCGACCCCAGCTACCCGTGCAACCGCCATATCCTCACCGCCATTGGCGCGCGCGCGGTGCTGCTGCCCACCACGGCCGCCAGCCGCTACCAGTTGAACGCGGCACAAATGGCCAAGACCTGGGGGCCACGAACGCGCGGCGTGCTGCTGGCTTCGCCGTCCAACCCCACGGGCACTTCGGTGGAGCCGGCCGAGCTGCAGCGCATCCTGGCGCTGGTGGCCGAGCGCGGTGGCGCCGCACTCATGGACGAGATCTACCTGGGGCTGAGCCACGACGAGCGCTACGCCCAGACCGCGCTGGCCTACAGCGAGGACGTGATCAGCATCAACAGCTTTTCCAAGTACTTCAACATGACCGGCTGGCGGCTGGGCTGGCTGGTGCTGCCGCCCGCGCTGGTTCCCGCCGCCGAGCGGCTGCAGCAAAACCTGTTCATTTGCGCCAGCACGGTGGCGCAGCAAGCGGCCCTGGCCTGCTTCGAGCCCGACAGCCTGGCCGAGTACGAGCGCCGCCGCGCTGCGTTCAAAGCGCGCCGCGACGCCTTCATTCCTGCCCTGCGCGAACTGGGCCTGGGCATTCCGGTCATGCCCGACGGCGCGTTTTACGCCTGGGCCGATGCCAGCCCCTGGTTCGAGCGCCTGGGCGTGAGCAACAGCACCGAGCTGGTGCAACTGCTCCTGCGCCGAGCCTACGTGGTGGTGACGCCCAGCACCGACTTCCACCAGCAGGACCAGGGCACACACATCCGGTTCTCCACGGCCAGTTCCATGGAAGACCTGCAAGAGGCGGCGCAGCGCTTGAAGGCGCTGCTGGGCTGAACGCCCAGGCGCCGTCGGCTCAGTCGTCGGCTTGTTCGCCGGGTCCCTCGCCACCCACCACGCGCCGAAGTACCTCGGGCGCAAACCCGCGCGATGCCAGGAAGCGCCACTGCTTGGCGCGCTCTGCGGCATCTTGCGGCGGCTCGCCAAAGCGCTTGAGCCACACCGCGTAAGCGCGGGCCTGCTCGGTCTCGCGCAGGGTGTCCACCGCCTCGCGGATGACGGCTTCCCCCAGGCCCTTGGCCTGCAGCTCCACCCGAACCCGTGCCGCACCCAGCTTGCCCGCGCGCCGGTGCACCACGCTGTCGGCCACGCGCTCTTCGCTGATGAAGCCTTTGGCCTCCAGGGCATCGAGCACCTGCGCCAGCTGGCCCGGCGTTTCCTCGTGCTCGCGCAACTTGCGCTCCAGCTCCAGCCGGGAGTGCTCGCGCGCGGCCAGGTAGCGCAGCGCGCGGCCCTTCAGGGAAAGACCGGGCGCCACGCTGCTCAGGCCTCTTCGGCTTCGGCCTCGGTACGGGCAGCAGCCACCTTCTTCGGGTCGAAGGCGGGCAGCAGAGGCACGTTGAGTACCTCGCGCACCTTGTTCTCGATTTCGTAGGCCAGCGCCGGGTTCTCGCGCAGGAACTCGCGCGCGTTCTCGCGGCCCTGGCCAATTTTCTCGCCCTGGTAGGCATACCACGCGCCCGACTTTTCCACGATCTTGTGCAGCACCCCCAGGTCAATGATCTCGCCCTGGCGGCTGATGCCCTCGCCGTACAGGATGTCGAACTCGGCGGTCTTGAAGGGCGGCGCCACCTTGTTCTTCACCACCTTCACCTTGGTCTCGCTGCCCACCACCTCCTCGCCCTTCTTGATGCTGCCGGTACGGCGAATGTCCAGCCGCACCGAGGCGTAGAACTTCAGCGCGTTGCCACCGGTGGTGGTTTCGGGGCTGCCGAACATGACGCCAATCTTCATGCGGATCTGGTTGATGAAGATGACCATGCAGTTGGTCTTCTTGATGGTGGCGGTGAGCTTGCGCAGGGCCTGGCTCATGAGGCGGGCCTGCAGGCCGGGCAGGCTGTCGCCCATGTCGCCTTCGATTTCGGCCTTGGGGGTGAGCGCAGCCACCGAGTCCACGACGATCAGGTCCACCGCGCCGGAACGCACCAGGCTGTCCACAATTTCCAGAGCCTGCTCGCCGGTGTCGGGCTGGGAGACCAGCAACTCCTGCAGGTTCACGCCCAGCTTCTGGGCGTACTGCACATCGAGGGCGTGTTCGGCATCCACGAACGCGCAGGTGCCGGCCAGTTTCTGCATCTCGGCAATGACCTGCAGCGTCAGCGTGGTCTTGCCCGAGGATTCCGGACCGTAGATTTCCACCACCCGGCCGCGCGGCAAACCGCCCACGCCCAGGGCCACGTCCAGACCCAGCGAGCCGGTGGAAACCACCTGGATATCGTCGATGGCCTCACCCTCCCCGAGGCGCATGATGGTGCCTTTGCCGAACTGCTTTTCGATCTGGGCCAGGGCAGCGGCCAGGGCTTTGGCCTTCTCGCCATCGAGTGCCTTGGTGCTGGAGTTGGACGGTGAGCTCATGAAATTCTCCAATATAAACAATGGGTTGTAGCACCTAGCTCCCTGAACTTCTGGCTTTCTGGCCGGTGCATGGAACGCAGTGTATATCGATATATCTTCATTTTTTCTTGTTTTTTAGTCAGTTTGCTTTACTATATAAGCCGCCTGTCCAGAACCCCATGACCGCTCCCGAAAACGCACCCGGCACCGGACCCGACACCGCACCCAGCCCCTCCCACGACAGCCTCCCCGACGACCGCTGGCGCTCCACCCACCTGGGCCGCCTCATGGGCCACGCGTTGCGGCGGTTCGATGCCCGCGTGCTCCACCTCATGGCCCACGCGGTGGAGGTGCCGCTGGCGCTGTCGCACCTGGCGGCGCGCGGGCAGGTGGGCGCAGCGCACATCCACATCACCCGGCATTTGTCCTTGCGCGGCTCGCGGCTCACCGACCTGGCCCACAGCGCGGGCATGACCAAGCAGGCCATGGGAGACCTGGTGGACCAGTGCGAGGCCTGGGGGCTGGTGGAACGCCAGCCCGACCCGCTGGACGGCCGCGCCCGGCTGGTGGTGTTCACCCCCACCGGCCTGCTGTGGCTGGAGGCCTTCCGCGCTGCGGTGGCGCAAGCGGAGGCGGAATTCCGGGAGTGGGTGGGCGCACCCGTGGCCACCGTGGTGGCGCTGGGGCTGGAGGCGTACGCCAACGGCGATGCCACCGCCCAGCCCTGAGCCCTAAAATGCGCTGAAACAGGCCCCCCGGAGACAAGCATGCGCATCCTCATTGCCGAAGACGACCAGGTACTGGCCGACGGACTGCTGCGCACCCTGCGCGCTGCTGGCGCGGCGGTGGACCATGTGGCCAGCGGCACCGAGGCCGATGCCGCGCTCATGACCAACAACGAGTTCGATCTCCTCATCCTCGACCTGGGGCTGCCGCGCATGCATGGGCTCGAAGTGCTCAAGCGGCTGCGCAGCCGGGGCTCGGTGCTGCCGGTGCTCATACTCACCGCCGCCGACAGCGTGGAAGAGCGCGTGAAGGGCCTGGATGTGGGCGCGGACGACTACATGGCCAAACCCTTCGCGCTGCAGGAGCTGGAAGCCCGCGTGCGCGCACTGGTGCGCCGGGGCATGGGCAGCGGCAGCAGCCAGATCAAACATGGGCCGCTGGTGTACGACCAGGCCGGCCGCGTGGCCACCATCGACGGCAAGATGGTGGAGCTGTCCGCCCGCGAACTGGGCCTGCTGGAAGTGCTGCTGCAGCGCGCCGGGCGCCTGGTGAGCAAGGACCAGCTGGTGGAACGCCTGTGCGAGTGGGGCGAAGAGGTGAGCAACAACGCCATCGAGGTGTACATCCACCGCCTGCGCAAGAAGATCGAGCGCGGCCCCATCCGCATTGCCACGGTGCGCGGGCTGGGCTACTGCCTGGAAAAGATTTCCGGCTGAGGCACTCCCCACCGTGTTTGGCCGCAGCGCACCGCGCGCCTCCCCACCCCCAACCAAAGACGACGGGCTTGGCGCAGACGAGACGCCACCAGACGACCCCTACAGCCCCATGTCCTTCGGCCTGTTCCAGCGGGAGCAGCGCAGCCTGTTTGGCGAGATCCTGGACTGGATGCTCACACCCTTGCTGCTGCTCTGGCCGCTCTCGCTGGTGCTGACCTGGTTCGTGGCGCAAGGCATAGCCAGCAAGCCCTTCGACCGGGCGCTGGAATTCAACCTGCAAGCCCTGACGCAATTCGTGGTGATGCGTGGCGACGTGATCCAGTTCGACCTCACCGCACAGGCGCGTGACCTGCTGCGCGCCGACGACACCGACACCGTGTACTACCAGGTCAAGCTGGGCAGCGGCCCGCTCATCAGCGGGGAGCTGGAGTTTCCGGCGCCCCCGCTCGATGGCCTGCCCCTGCCGGCGCCGGGGACCGTGTTGCTGCGCGACGATGTGGTGCGCGGAGACGATGTGCGCGTGGCCTACACCTGGATCAGCCGCGGCGGGCTCGACCCCGAAGGCGCACAGCTGGTGCTCATGCAGGTGGCAGAAACGCGGGGCAAACGCTCGCAGCTGGCCACGGAAATCATCAAGGGCGTGATGGTGCCGCAGTTCGTGATCCTGCCGCTGGCGGTGCTGCTGGTGTGGCTGGCGCTGGTGCACGGCATACGCCCCCTGAGCGAGCTGGAGCAGCGCATACGGGCGCGCAAGTCGGACGACCTGAGTCCCATCGAGGACAAGGTGATTCCACAGGAAGTGGCGCCGCTGGTGTCGTCCATCAACGACCTGCTGACGCGCCTGACGGGCTCGCTCACCACGCAGAAGCGCTTCCTGGCCGATGCCGCCCACCAGCTCAAGACGCCGCTGGCGGGCCTGCGCATGCAGGCCGACATGGCGCTACAGGCGCAGAAACCGGAGGATGTGCGCAATTCTCTGCAGCAGATCACCAAGGCCGCCGTGCGCGCCACCCATACGGTGAACCAGTTGCTGGCGCTGGCCCGCGTGGAAACCACCGGCCGGGCTCTGCCCATGGTGCCGGTAGACATGGCCGATGTGATCACCGATGTGGTGGAGGCCTCGGTGCCGCGCGCGCTGGAAAAACGCATCGACCTGGGCTACGAAGGCCCCAGCCGTGTGCCGGCCGACTGCATGCTGGAAGGCAACCGCACGCTGCTGGGCGAAATGGTGCAGAACCTGGTGGACAACGCCATCAACTACACGCCGTCGGGGGGGATGGTGACGGTGCGCCTGCTCACCGACCGCTTCAGTGGCGTGGTGGTGCTGCAGGTGGAAGACAACGGCCCCGGCATTCCCGAAGGCGAACGCCACATGGTGCTGCAGCCTTTCTACCGCGCGCTGGGTACCAACGTGGACGGCTCGGGGCTAGGCTTGGCCATCGTGCAGGAAATTGCCCAGCAGCATGGTGCGGTGGTGGAAATGGAAGATACGCACAGTGGCCGCGCCGGGGCGCGGGGGCTGCGGGTGGTGGTGCGTTTTCCGGGGCACCCGCCGGTGGAGCCGCACTGAGCCGCACTGACCCACAGGCCCGCGGGTTCAGGCTGCCGCAGGCTTGTACAGATTGAGTTGCAGCCGCTCGCGCTCCACCACGCGCGCCACGGCGGGCACCAGCACCAGGCGCTGCGCCAGCGCCCACAACGCGGGGAACTGCGCCGGATCTATGCCCACCATGCTGCCCCAGCGCATGAACGTGAGCGCGTAGGCGTCCAGCGCGCCCGGGTGCGCGCCCGACAACCACGGCAACGCACCGGGCAAGGCACCCGCGGCATGGGCTGCCGCCGCGCGCGTGCACAGGCTCTCCAGCTCCTGCAGCAGCGTGCGGTACTGGCCCACGGCATGCGTGCGTATGGCTTGCTGCGCCTCGGGGTGGTCGGTGAACTTTTGCGGCATGAAGATGTGGGTGAACGTGGGGTGCACGGTGTTGTTCATCCACGCCAGGGTTTCCAGAAACCGCGTGCGGGCCAGGCCGGGCGGGGGCAGCACGCCGGCCTCGGGGAAGCGCACGTCCAGGTGCTGCACGATGGCGGTGATCTGCGTGATGACGTCACTGCCATCCGGGCCGGTATCCACCAGCACTGGCACCTGCCCGCGCGGATTGAGCGCGAGGTAGTCGGGTGTCTGCTGCTCGCCCTTGTGCAGCTTCACCAGCACCGGCTCGAAGGTGGCGCCGGCCAGCTCCAGCACGCAATGCGGCACGAAGGAACAGGCTCCGGGGGCGTAGTACAGCTTCATGGCGGTTCTCCTGCGGTTAGGCTGACGGGTGGGCTGGTGGGTGGATCTGCGGGGTATGCAGTGCGGCCTTACTGCAGGTGCTTGCCCACAATGCCAGCGAGTTCGAACATGGTCACCTGCGGCTTGCCGAACACGGCCTCCAGCTTGGCGTCGGCGTTGATGGCGCGCTTGTTGGTGGCGTCCTGCAGATTGTGCGCCTTGATGTAGTCCCACAGCTTCTTGATGACCTCGGTGCGGGCCACGGGCTCGGCCCCGATGACGGCAGCCAGTGCGGCGCTGGGTTGCAGGCCGCTGCCAAGGGTGGTTTTGCGCGGCGCTTTGGGGGCCTTGACCGCTGCTTTGGGCGCTGCCTTCTTGGCGACGGTTTTCACTGCGGTTTTAGTGGCAGATTTGGCCGCGGTCTTGGCTGCCGTTTTGGCTGCGGTTTTACCCACCGGCTTGGCTGCGGCGCGTGCCGCCGTCTTGCGGGGCGGGAATTTGCTGTCGCGCTGCTCGAACTCGAAGTTCACCTTGCCGGCCGTGGCGTCCCAGGCCA
>JALOSG010000134.1 GCA_025458665.1 Serpentinimonas sp. | reverse complement strand
CATCGTGGCGGCCACGCGCACTCCCATAGGCAAGTCGCACCGTGGCTATTTCAAGCACACCCGCCCGGACGATCTGCTGGCCCACGTGCTGCGCGCCGCGCTGCAGCAGGTGCCCGGCCTGGACCCGGCCAGCATTGAAGATGTGATTTGTGGCTGCGCCATTCCCGAAGGTGCCCAGGGCCTGAACGTGGCCCGCGTGGGCGCCGTGTTGGCGGGCCTGCCCAAGAGCGTGGGTGGTATCACCGTGAACCGCTTCTGCGCCTCGGGCCTGAGCGCGGTGCAGATGGCCGCCGACCGCATCCGCGTGGGTGAGTCGGAAGTGATGGTTGCCGCCGGCGTGGAGAGTATGAGCATGGTGCCCATGATGGGCAACACGCCCAGCCTGTCGCCCGCCATTTTCCGCGACACCGAGAACGTGGACGATTACGGAATTGCCTACGGCATGGGCCTGACCGCCGAGAAAGTGGCCCAGCAGTGGAAGGTGAGCCGTGAAGCGCAGGATGCGTTCGCACTGCAGTCGCACCAGCGCGCCATGAAGGCGCAAGCCGCCGGCGAATTCACCGACGAGATCACGCCGGTGGAAGTGACCGAGCGCAGCCTGGACCTGGCCAGCGGCACCGTGAGCGAACGCCAGCGCACCGTGAGCCTGGACGAAGGCGCCCGGCCCGATACCTCGCTGGAGGGCCTGGCCAAGCTGAAGCCCGCCTTTGCGGTGCCACGCCGCGCCAACCTGCTGCCCACCGGGCTGGGTACCGTGACGGCGGGCAACAGCTCGCAAACCTCCGATGGCGCGGGCGCCCTGATTCTGGCCAGCGAGGCCGCGGTGAAGCGTTTCGGCCTCACGCCGCTGGCGCGCTTTGTGGGCTATGCCTCGCGCGGCGTGCCGCCGCACATCATGGGCATCGGCCCCATCGAGGCCAGTCCCGCCGCGCTGAAGGCTGGTGGCCTGACACAGGACCAGCTGGACTGGATAGAGCTGAACGAGGCATTTGCCGCGCAGTCTCTGGCTGTCATGGACACGCTGGGGCTGGACCCCGCCAAGGTCAATCCCATGGGCGGCGCCATTGCGCTGGGCCACCCGCTGGGCGCCACCGGCGCTATCCGTTCTGCGACAGTGGTGCACGCGCTGCGCCGCCACAATAAGCGCTACGGCATGGTGACCATGTGCGTGGGCATGGGCCAGGGCGCCGCCGGTATTTTCGAGCGCGTCTGACCCCCGCTTTACCCTTCAGCTTTCACACCCCCAAGCAGTTTCAGGAGACCCGTTCATGAGCGACATTCTCAGCCACACCGACCACGGCGTCACCACGCTGACCATCAACCGGCTGGCGCGCAAGAACTCGCTCACCTCGGCCATGTACGCAGCATTGGCCGATGCGCTGGAAGCTGCCAAGGCCAGCGACGAGACGCGGGTGGTGGTGATCCAGGGCGACGAAAGCATCTTCAGCGCCGGCAACGACATTGCCGACTTCCTGAACCAGCCGCCCGCAGGCGAAGACGCGCCTGTGTTCCGCTTCCTGCGCGGCATTGCCACCTTCCCCAAGCCCCTGGTGGCGGCGGTGTGCGGCCCGGCGGTGGGCATAGGCACCACCCTGCTGTTCCATTGTGACCTGGTGTACGCCGGTGACAACGCCGCGTTCTCCATGCCCTTCGTGAACCTGGGCCTGTGTGCGGAAGGTGCGTCCAGCCTGCTGGCCCCCCAGATGTTTGGCTACCACCGCGCCGCCGAAGCGCTGCTGCTGGGCGAGCCCTTCTACGCCGAAGCGGCGCTGGAGGTGGGGCTGGTGAACAAGGTGCTGCCGCCGTCGGAAGCCAATGGCTACGCACAGACCGTGGCGCGCAAGCTGGCGGCCAAGCCGCTGAGTTCGCTGGTGGAAACCAAGCGCCTCATGAAGCAGGGCCAGCAAGCGCAGGTGGTGCAGGCGATGCAGCAGGAAGGCGCGGTGTTTGGCCGTATGCTCAGGGAGCCGGCCGCGCGTGAAGCGTTCTCTGCGTTCATGGAAAAGCGTGCGCCGGACTTTTCCAAAGTTTGAGCCCCATGACGAAGAAGCCAGCCGCTGTTGCAGACACCCCCATCGACCCCGCCGCCATCGAGTTCGAGCCCGAGTTCCAGGCCGGGCTGCGCGAGCTGTTCGAGCAGAAGATCGTATTCAACTCGGTGCTGGGCCTGAAGATCACCAGCCTGGCACCCCACCGCGTGACGGCCCGCGTTCAAATGCGCCCCGAATTGGTGGGTCACTACTCGCACAACCGGGTGCATGGCGGCGTGATCAGTGCCAGCCTGGATGCACTCGGCGGCCTGGCCGTGATGGCCGCCATTGGCGCGCGCCACATGGACGAAGCGCCCGAGCAGCGCCTGCATCGCTTCGCCAAGCTGGGCACCATCGACCTGCGGGTGGACTATCTGCGCCCCGGCATCAGCGACCACTTCACCATGTCGGCCGAAGTCATGCGCCTGGGCTCGCGCGTGGCCTCCACGCGCATGGAGTTCCACAGCGCCGATGGCAAGCTGGTCTCTACCGGCGCGGCGGCTTACATCGTTTCCTGAGTTTCAGGCGGGCGGCGGGGACGGGTTGCCGGCCACCCGCTGCGCATGGCTGGCAAAAATCAGCGCACCCATGAGGGTGAAGAAGTGGCTTTCCGTAGACAGCCACAAGGAGCCGTGGGTAAGACTTCCCACGATGAAAATGCCGGAAAAACCCGCTGCCAGCCCCAGCCTCGCGGGCGTGCGCGGGAACACCACCGCGACGGGTAGAAGCACCAGACCCAGCATGAGCGCCAGGCCCAGCACACCGTGCTCCACCCAGATGAAAAGGAACTGGTTGTGCGGGTGGACTTTGCCAAAGTGGCACCAGGTATCGTTGTCGGCCACCCGGCAGAATTGGCCGTGGTAGGCGCCGGTGCCCCAGCCTGTGAGCGGCTTCTCGGCAATCAGCTCCAGGGACTTGCTGGCAAAGTACAGGCGCTGGCCCATGGAGGTGAAGCTCTCCAGGTTGTGGTTGCGCACTTCCGCAATGGCGGTTTGCACGCGCTCCTGCATGGGGGCCGAGGTCTGGTAGACGCCACCGCCTGCCGCCAGCAGCGCCACCAGAAACAGCACCCGGTACCAGCCGCGCAGTGCGAAGAGGATGAACATGAACAAGGCCGCCGCCAGCGCGACGTAGCCCGTGCGCCCTTCCGAGAGGTGCGTAATGCTGAGCGCACCCAGCAAGGCCACCAGCCCCCACAGCCCGCGCTGCGCCTTTGAGGCGGTGGGCTCGATGGCGCGCGACAGCGCCACCACCACCAGCAGCGACATCATCAGCCCCTGCGCAATGTAGTCCTTGAAGACCGTGTGGTTCTGGCCCCAGCCCTGGTTCTGCGTGCTGGACCACGGCGTATCCACCCAGATGTTGGCCCAGGTGGATGCGAGTATGAACAGCAAAGCGGCGGTGAATGCCCACCAGGCCCGGCGTTGCCACACCTCGGCCATGAAGACCCCGATGACGATGGCCATGAACACCAGCTTGAAGTACTTCACCAGGTGCTGGCGGATCTCGTCCCCGTTGCCTGTGGTGTAGGCCATACCCACCAGCATGAGCGCGTACAGTCCCAGCGCCATCCAGGCACCTGGGTTGGCTCTGAGGATCTTCCAGCGGGCCGAGTGCCTGCCAGGTACCAGCCAGAGCAGGCAGCAGGCCAGCATGAGCAGGTTGGCCGCTGCGTTGGAAATGGGGAAAAAGAAGTACACGGCCACCAGCAAGCCGGGTAGCCATTGGTCGGTCAGTCGGTCCTTCCAGGGCAGGCGGCCCTGGGAGGGAGGAAGCGTTGGGTGGGCGGCAGCGTTCACATTCATCCCCGAAGTTTGCGCCAGACGTAGCGCAGCCCGTCGGTCATGCCCATGCCTATGCGCTGCGCGGCATTTCCAGGCATGAGGCCCGCCTGAATGAGGTGCTCATTGAACGCCCGCATCACCGGCGCGGCGCTGTAGCGCTCCGTGTAGCAATCCCAGTTCTGCTGGCGCGTCTGTATGGGGTCGAAGCGGGTCAGCAGGTCCAGCAGCTCGGCCTCGTTGCGGTAGAGCAAAGCACGGCTTCCCAGCACTTCGATGTGGTGCTGGTGCTTGCCCAGCGCGTAGGTGATGACGGGTTTGTTGCGGATGGAGAACTCGCCGCAGGACAGGCCGAACGATTCGCCCTGCAGGCGGGCGTGGAGCATGGCGTCGCAGGTGTCAATGAAGCGCACTTTGGTGGCCATGTCGGCCGTGCCGGGCAGGAAGCGGGCACGCGGATGGTCCACAAAGGCTTCCATGTTCATGAACAGGAAGTGCGCATCGGGCAGGGTGTCCAGCGCCTGCTTCACAGCGGCGCGTGCGCAGGGAACATCGAAACTGTGCCGCCCGCCGTAGCAGCCGAACACGCGGGCCTCGGCGGGAATGCGCAACTCTTCGCGCAGGGTCGGTGCCAGGTCGCCGGGGACCTCGGGCAGGTAGATCATGTGCGGTACGCAGGGCACCTTGCCACCACTGCATTGCGCGCTGAGCCACTCGGAAATGAAGGCGAAGGCGCTGCCATGTACCTGCCACGGCGCGGTAGGAAACACGGCGTGCACGAGGGTGGGGACGCTTTGGGCCACCACACCGTCGGGCCGGCCCGCCTTGAGTGTGTAGAGCAGATCGATGCGGTGGCTGGCAATGAGCTGGTTGAGCTCCTGCGGCGTGTCGTAGTGCAACACCTCGAAGCGGCCCGCGAACTTGGCCAGGGCCGCGGGGTCGTTGCCCGGGTTCTGGCGCTGGTGCACCACCAGGGACTCGTTGCCCAGCAGTGTTTCGTTGTGCAGTGCGTAGTCGTACAGCGCTATTTCCGTGCCCCGCAAGGACAACTGGTTGGAATGGAGCAGGAGGCGCAGGGGCATGCGGGGTGGGCTTGGGGTGGCTTGGCGGCAGATTCAGCGCTTGGCGTGCTGGCCCAGGACTTCGGGCGTGTCGTAACGCAGGGCCACGTAGCGGAAGAAGCACTCCAGTGCGATGAAGAAGCAGAACAGGAAACCCTGTGGCCCGCACAGAAAGCCGCGCTGGAAGACATAGAGGCGGATGAAGTTGGCCAGCGCCGACCCGAAGCCCCGCATCACCCCGCCGGTCTTGCCTGCTGCTGCACGCTTGTTGGCGCCCAGCTGCGCGTACTGCGCCAGCTTCTTCAGGCTGCCGTGGATGCTCTCGCGGGAGTAGTGCGTCACCCGGGTGCGGAAGGTGTGGATGGTGGAGCGAGCTGGCCCCGCGTCCTTCAGCACATACTGTTCGTGGACCGCGCCTTCAAAGCCCTGCAGCAGGGCGGTGGGAAACCAGCGCACGATGCCGCGTGTGCTTTTCATCGCGTCCAGGAAGCGGCCGTAGGCAAACTCGCGCCAAGTGATGGCGCGCAGTGTGGTGCTGTGCGCCGGGTCGCTCAGGGCGGCCCGCATCTCGGCTTGCAGTTCGGGGGGAATCACTTCGTCGGCGTCGAGGAAGAAGATGGTGTCGCAGTGGCAATGGGCCAGCTGGCGGTTGCGCTGTACGGCAAAGCCCTGCCAGTCGGGGTAGACGTGCACTTCTGCGCCCAGCTCCTGGGCTATGGCTACGGTCTGGTCGGTGCTGCCGCTGTCAATCACTATGACCCGGTCGGCAAAGCGGGCGCTCTCCAGGCACTGGCGTATGCGGCGTTCCTCGTTCAGGGTGAGCACCGCGATGCACAAGGTGTGGCGCCCAGACTCAGCTTGCACGGGGTCTCCAGTCCAGCAGCCCGCGCCAGCGCCCGGCCATGCGGGCCAGCAGCCGGGGCGAGAAAAACAGGGCGCGCAGCGGCAGTGCCAGCGTGGTGGTGAAAAGCAGCTTGGCGCGCTGGCCCACGGCACGTTGCCGGCTGTGGTGCTTGGCCGAAAAAATCAGTTTTGACTGCGCGTGGTGGTAGCCGCGCAGGTATTCGCTGCGCCAGGGGCTTTTGCCCCGTACCGAGCCGCGCGAGCGGTGCACCGCCTGTACACCGGGTGCCAGCACCAGCGGGCGGCGGGCCTGGAACAGGCGCAGGCAGAGGTCGTCGTCCTCGTAATAGAGGAAGAAATCTTCGTCGAAGTAGCCCACGCCATCGAAGGCGCTGCGGCGGAACAGCATGCAGGCGCCACACACAAAACCCACGCAGGCCAGCCCTTCGGCCACGGGGCCCTGGGGCTTCCAGTACAGGCTGGGCCAGCGGTAGTTCAGTTCCGGGCGGCCCGCCTCGTTGGTGAGCTGGGGCGCCACGATGGCGGCTTCGGGTACTTGCTGCGCCACGTCCACCAGGGCGGCTATGCCGGCAGGCCCGATTTCGCAGTCGGGGTTCAGCAGGAGCGCGAAAGGGGTCTGGGTCACCGCCAGTGCCCGGTTGTTGGCCGCACCAAAGCCCAGGTTGGTGGGCAAGGCCAGCACGCGGGCTTGTGGCAGGTGCTGCGCAACCCGGTCCGGGGTGCCGTCGTGGCTGCCGTTGTCGGCCACCACCACGTGCGGGCAGTCTTTCAGCGCCTGCCCCAGGGCGGGCAGACAGTGGGCGCTGTTGTAGGTGACAACGACGACGGTGACGCCGTCGAGCGCGGCCTGTTCAGTGGCCATGTCCCACGGTTTCACCGGCTTTCAGGCGGTACACCGTACCGCAGTACGGGCAGCGTGCCTCGCCGGTCTTGGCCACATCGAGGTAGACCTTGGGGTGGCTGTTCCAGACCTTCATGTCGGCCAGCGGACTGGGGCAGAACACGCCGCCGTGGGCGTTCAGTTGCGCAGCGGCCAGCTCAATGGGGGCAGCAGGGGTGGGGCTCATGGGGCACTCAGACAGCAGTCAGCCAGTGGGCGTACTTGGGGTTACGGCCGTTGACGATATCGAAGAACGCGGTCTGCACCTTCTCCGTGATGGGGCCGCGGCTGCCAGCGCCAATTTGGATGCGGTCGAGTTCGCGGATGGGCGTGACTTCGGCGGCGGTGCCGGTGAAGAAAGCTTCGTCGCAGATGTAGACCTCATCGCGGGTGATGCGCTTTTGCACCACCTCCAGGCCCAGGTCCTTGGCAATGTGGAATACCGTGTTGCGGGTGATGCCGTTCAGGGCACCGGCCGACAGGTCGGGGGTGTAGATGACGCCGTCTTTCACCACAAAGAGGTTCTCGCCAGCGCCTTCGCTCACGAAGCCGGAGGCGTCGAGCAGCAGGGCTTCGTCGTAGCCCTCGTCGGTGGCTTCCATGTTGGCCAGGATGCTGTTGGTGTAGTTGCTCACCGCCTTGGCCTGCGTCATGGTGATGTTGACGTGGTGGCGGGTGTAGCTG
>JALOSG010000133.1 GCA_025458665.1 Serpentinimonas sp. | reverse complement strand
CCCCGGCCCATGGTTCAACGCCCGCCACTGGCAGGAGCAGCAGGCCGTGGAAGGCCAGGCCAGCGGCCGCGCCACGGTGTGGATGGTCAAGCAGGACACACCCGCCGGGCCGCAACGCATGGTGCTGCGCCATTACCAGCGCGGTGGCGCCATGGGCCGCCTGCTGGGCGACCGTTTCCTTTGGGAGCCTGCGTTGCAAAGCCGTGCGCTGGCCGAATTCCGGTTATTGCAGCGCATGCGCTCCTGGGGCCTGCCCGTGCCGGTGCCTTGTGCTGCACGGCAGCGGCGCAGCGGCCTGTGGTACCGCGCGGACATACTGGTGGAGCGCCTGCCCGGCACCACTTCCGTATTCGATGCCTTGCGCCAGCGCCCCCTGCCCGAAGAGGTATGGCAGCGAACCGGTCAGGCGATTGCGCGCATGCACGCCTGCGGGGTCCATCACTCGGATCTGAATTGCCACAACCTGTTGGTCGATGACGACGACCGCGTCTGGATCATCGATTTCGACAAATGCGGCCTGCGCGCTCAGCCTGATGCACCGGGGAAGCGAGACTGGCAAAGTGCCAATATGGCCCGGCTGAAGCGGTCGTTCGACAAGGAAGCCCGGTTGCACGCCCCGCAATGGCACGGCACCGATGCGGGTTGGGACGTGCTGTGGCGGGCGTATCAGGAGGCCCGCGCTGGCGGGTGATGCCGGGGAGCGGCGAACCAGCGGGTATCGGCGGGTATCAGCGCGCCAGGAGCGCGTTGATGGGCTGCAGGTCGGTGGCCTGCAGCACGCCGCTGGCCTGGCGCAGGCGCAGGCCGCCCACCAGCACGTTGTAGCGTGCGCTGGCCAGGTTGGCCTTGGTCTGGAACAGCTGGCTCTGGGCATTCAGCACATCGATATTGATGCGCACGCCCACCTGGTAGCCCAGCCGGTTGGCATCCAGCGCGCTCTGGCTCGACACCTCGGCCGCTTCCAGTGCTTTCACCTGTCCCTGCCCCGAGACCACACCAAAGTACGCTGCCCGTGTGGCTTGCGCAATGTTGCGGCGCGCGGCTTCCAGGTCGGCGGCAGCGCGCTCTTCCAGAGCCATGGCTTCCTTGACACGGTTCTGCACGGCGTTGCCCGTGTAGAGCGGCAGGTTGAACTGCACGCCCACGGAGGCGTTCTGGTTGCGCACGTAGTTGGCCGGCAGGCTGTTGCCCAGCCCCCGGTTCACCTGGTACTGGGCCACCGCATCCACGGTGGGCTTGCGCCCTGCGTCGGCACGGCGGGTTTCCAGCTGCGCAATCTCCAGCCCCGCCGAGGCGGCCCGTATCTGCGGGTGCTCGCTCTGGGACCGGTTCACCCAGTCGTTCACTTCGGCGGGCTCTACGGCGGGCAGTGCCACCGGGGCGGTCAGCCGCCAGGGCTGTGTGCCGGTGCGCCCCACCAGCTGGTCCAGCGCCAGCCGGGCTACCCGCACATTGTTCTGTGCAGCAATTTCTTGAGCCACCACCAGGTCGAAGCGGGCTTCCGCCTCGCGCGTGTCGGTGATGGTCGAAGCGCCGACTTCAAAGTTACGCTTGGCAGCAGCCAGTTGTTCGGCCACCGCGGCTTTCTGCGCCTGCACGAAGGTCAGGTTGTCCTCCGCGGCCAGCACATCGAAATAGGCCTGTGCCGTGCGCACGATCAGGTCCTGCTCGGCCGATGTCAGGCTGGCCTGCGCGGCCACCAGGCTTTTCTCGGCCTGCTCGGCAGCAATCTGGTTGGCCGGGCGATACAGCGGGTAGCTGCCCGCCAACGCCACGTTCTGGCCGTTGCTGGTGCGGTCCAGCGGATTGAAGCTGCTGTTGGTGTTGGTCCAGTTGGCGCCGCCATTGAGGCCCACGCTGGCACGCAACCCGGCCTTGGCTTGCTCGGCACGGGCCTGATCGGCCTCGAACTGCGCTTGCGCGGCCAGATAGGCCGCATCGAACTGTCGTGCCGCTTCGAACAGGTCCACCAGGCTCTGGGCCTGCGTCCAGCCGGAGGTACCGGCCAGCAGTGTTGCCAGTGTCAGCATGCGCAAACGCGAAATCCCGCGCGGTGCCAGCGCGCCACCTACTGCGGCGGGGGCTGCCCCGGCATCGGCATGGGCCATGCGGGTGGGGGCGAAATCGGGAACGCGGTGAGCACGGATCATGGGAGCCTTCCGGGGAATTCAGTAGCGCGGCACCGAGGGGTCCACCTGCAGGGACCATGCCTCTATGCCACCCTCAACGTTGGCCACGCGGCTGAAGCCCTGCTGTGCCAGATAGTGGGCCACCTGCGCGCTGCGTGCGCCATGATGACACAGGCAGGCAATCGGCTGCTCGGGGTCGAGTTCCTGCAGG
Source organism: Serpentinimonas sp. (assembly GCA_025458665.1). GTDB lineage: Bacteria > Pseudomonadota > Gammaproteobacteria > Burkholderiales > Burkholderiaceae_C > JALOSG01. Next base: position 5,016 of record JALOSG010000133.1, on the reverse strand, counting down.
CGTGCTGGAATGGAGCGCATGGGCATCTGGGCCATGGTGTAACCGTCCGGGGTCACGCTGGCGGTCTGGAATTCCCAGGGTTCTCGCACATCGAGCAGCAAGGGCAGGGCAGCGGGCTGGGAAGGCTCCCCGGTGCCGGCTTCGGTGGCAGAACTTTGCAGCCAGGACTTGACCTGGGCGGGCTGTATGCGGGCAATCACTCGGCGGCTTTCAGAACTGGAAGCGGGGCGCTTCGGGAAAATTCAGCAGGCGGGGCGCCACAGTGTCCCAGGGCTGGTGGGTCACGAAAGAGGCAGGGCCCGCGCGTTCAATGAGCGAGGCACGCATGACAGGTTCCTGCCCGGTGATGGCGAACAGGCGTCCGCCGGTCTTGAGCAGGTTGAGCAGCGCTGCAGGCACCTCGGCCACGGAGCCGCTCAGTACGATGGCGTCGAAAGGGGCCAGGTCCTTGCAAGCTGCAAAGTCCTGTGCGCAGGCGTCGGCATGCACCACGGTCACGTTGCCCACACCGGCGGCCTGCAGGTTCTTGCGGGCCTGCGCAACCAGCGTCCCGTCAATCTCGACCGTGGTCACCCGGGCGCACAACCGGCCCATGAGTGCCGCCATGTAGCCCGAACCTGCGCCCACTTCCAGCACGTGCTCACCCGGCTGCAGCGCCAGGTCCTGCAATGCCCGGGCTTCCACTTTGGGCGCCAGCATGCACTGGCCCTCCACCGCAGGGTGCTGGGTGGACAAAGGAATCTCCATATCGGCAAACGCCATGGAGCGGTAGGCCTCGGGGACGAAGTCCTCGCGCTTGAGTTCACCCAGCAACGCCAGAACGCGCGAATCCAGCACCTCCCAGGGGCGGATCTGTTGCTCGATCATGTTGAACCGGGCGCGCTCCACATCGAACGGGGCGTGTTCTGTGCTCATCTAAATACTCCGCAGGGTATATTTCCACCAGTTTGATTATTTTAGCCTTCGCTGGCCAGCCGGATGCCCACCCGCGATATCCGGCCCGCAGTCACCCCACGGACAAAGAATTCGGCGTGGCCGCATTCCACGCGGTCGCCCTCCACCGCAGGGCGCTGCAACTGCCGCTGTACCCACTCGGCCACAGTTTCTTCCAGCAGCCCTTCGGCGGGCAGGCCGTAGAAGGCGCACAGATCGGTCATGAGCAAGTGGCCTGGCACCTCGAAGTCACCAAACACCTCGCGCGCCTGTGCCACATCGTCGATGTCGGGCAAGGCCATGCCCGTGCGCCGCGCCGCCCAGGGAATGGTGGAGCCCTGCAGCAGCAAGGAGGCCAGCACCACCACAAATGCCACGTTGAAGAAGGTCTGGGCGCCCGGCACGCCGGCCATCACCGGAAACACGGCCAGCACGATGGGCACTGCGCCGCGCAGCCCCACCCAGGACACGAACATCATTTCCTGGCGGGTGAAGCGCATGGGCCACAGGCACAGCCACACGGCAATAGGCCGTGCCACGAACATGAGCGCAAAAGCCACGCCCAGCGCGGGCCACAGCGTGCGCAGCGCATCCACAGGAGACACCAGCAAGCCCAGCATCAGGAACATGCCGGCCTGGGACAGCCAGGCAAAACCGTCCATGGCGGCCATGGCAGGCTGCACAGTTTTGGCTGCCCGGTTGCCCACCCAGACGCCAAACACATATACCGCCAGAAAGCCCGATCCGCCTAGAAATGTGGCCAGCGCAAAGACGCTGAGGCCGGCCGATCCCAGCAACAGCGCCTGCGCTCCACCGCCGGGTTCCAGCAGGGGTGTGACGCGGCGCAACAGCAAGGAGAACAACCAGCCCAGCCCAATACCGATGAAGCCACCCCAGCCGAACTGAAGCAGCAGCGTGTACAGCGAGTCCCAGCCGTTCCAGCCGCCTTCGCCCGAAACCACCCACAAGGCCCAGCCAATGAGGGCCAGCGTCAGGTACACCGCCATCGGGTCGTTCAGGCCCGACTCGATTTCGAGTGTGGCGGCCACGCGCTCATTGAGCCGCACGCCCGAAGACTTGAGCAAGCCAAACACGGCGGCTGCATCGGTAGAGCCCACAATGGCGCCCAGCAGCAGTGCCAGCGGCCAGCTGAGGTCGAGCAGCCAGTGCGCCGCCACTGCGGTGATGCCTGCGGTGATGACCACGCCCAGCGTGGCGAGCAGGCTGGCCGGCCGCAGTCCCGTGCGGAAAGTGGTCTTGTGGGTACGCAGCCCGCCATCGAGCAGAATCACCGCAAGGGCCACGTTACCCACCCAGAAGCTGAGCCGGAAGTCGTCGAAGTTCACGCCACCCGGCCCGTCTTCGCCCAGCAACATGCCCGCGACCAGAAACACCAGCAGGAAAGAAAAGCCCAGGCGGGCCGAAAACAGCGCGGCCAGCAGGCTCAGGAACACCAGCCCGGCTGCGGTCAGCAGGGGGATGGCCAGAAAATCGAGCGAGAGTGTCATCACCCACTGAAGCTAGCAGAAAACAGGCCGTTTTCTGTGGCAGTGCCTTTATGCGCCGGAATAAAAAAGGCCACCCGGGTGGGGTGGCCCTGTTCGGTGAAGCCGCTGGGCTTCAGTAGAACGCCTGCAGACCGGTCTGGGCGCGGCCCAGAATGAGGGCGTGCACATCGTGCGTGCCTTCGTAGGTGTTCACCGTCTCCAGGTTGATCATGTGGCGGATCACGTGGTACTCGTCGTGGATGCCGTTGCCGCCGTGCATGTCGCGGCTCATGCGTGCTACATCCAGCGCCTTGCCGCAGCTGTTGCGCTTGATGAGGCTGATCATCTCGGGCACCGATTTGCCGTCGTCCATCAGGCGGCCCACGCGCAGGCAGCCCTGTAGGCCCAGCGCGATCTCGGTCTGCATGTCGGCCAGCTTCTTCTGGATCAGCTGGTTCTGTGCCAGCGGGCGGCCAAACTGCACGCGGTCCAGGGTGTACTGGCGGGCGCGGTGCCAGCAATCCTCAGCGGCGCCCAGCGCGCCCCAGGCAATGCCGTAGCGGGCCTTGTTCAGGCAGCCAAACGGGCCTTTCAGGCCTTCCACGTTGGGCAGCAGGTTCTCTTCGGGCACGAACACATCGTCCATCACGATCTCGCCCGTGATGGAGGCGCGCAGGCTCATCTTGCCCTCGATCTTGGGCGCGCTCAGGCCTTTCATGCCCTTTTCGAGGACAAAGCCGCGTATGGCCGACTGGCCGTCGCCGGCGCCCACCAGCTTGGCCCACACCACGAACACATCGGCAATGGGGCTGTTGGTGATCCACATCTTGGCGCCCTTCAGGAGGTAACCGCCGTCCACCGGCTGGGCGCGCGTCACCATGCTGGCCGGGTCGGAGCCGTGGTTGGGTTCGGTCAGGCCAAAGCAGCCCACCCATTCGCCGGTGGCCAGTTTGGGCAGGTACTTCTGGCGCTGTGCCTCGCTGCCATAGGCGTGTATGGGGTGCATCACCAGGCTGCTCTGCACGCTCATGGCGCTGCGGTAGCCGCTGTCCACACGTTCCACCTCGCGGGCCACCAGGCCGTAGGACACGTAGTTCAGGCCGGCGCAGCCGTAGCCTTCGATGGTGCAGCCCAGAAAGCCCATCTCGCCGAATTCGTTCATGATTTCGCGGTCGAACTTCTCGTGCCGGGCGGCCTGCAGCACGCGGGTCTGCAGCTTTTCCTGGCAGAAGGCGTGCGCGGCTTCTGAAATCGCACGTTCTTCGTCGGACAGTTGTTCGTTCAGCAGGAAGGGGTCTTGCCAGTTGAAAGTGGGCTTCATGGGGTCTCCGGGAATCTGTGTGTACTGAGGCGATGCGGTGCTCGGGTAGCCGATCTGCCTATGGCGTCATTGTGCCGCCCCACATATATACTTGTCTAATATCGATTAGGTATTTTCCCATACAAAAATTTAATCCATGGAGTTCCGTCACCTGCGCTATTTCGTGGCCCTGGCCGAAGAACTGCACTTTGGCCGGGCCGCACAGCGGCTCTCCATGTCACAGCCCCCGCTGAGCCTGAACATCCAGCAGCTCGAAGCCTCGGTGGGCGCGGTGCTCTTTCTGCGCAACAGCCGCGGCGTGCGCCTCACACCCGCTGGGGAGGCTTTCCTGCCGGCGGCCCGTGCCCTCTTGCAGCAGGCCGGGCAGGCTGCGCAGGAGGCGCGCGATGCGGCATCGGGCCTGGTGGGGCGGCTGCAGATAGGCTTTGCCGGCACCGTGCTCTACCGCGGGCTGCCGCAGGTGCTGGCCGCATTCCAGGCGGAGCACCCGCGTTTGCGCATGGGCTTGCGCGAACTCAGTTCCAGCGAACAGCTGGTGGATTTGCTGCACGACCGGCTGGATGCCGGCTTTGTGCACACCACACGCGTGCCAGCCGTTTTCTCGCAAATCCGCGTATCGAGCCAGCGCTTCGTGGCCTGCCTGCACCGCGCCCACCCCTTGGCACGCCAGAAGCAGGTGAGTGCTGCCGACCTGCAGGGGCACCCGTGGGCCACCATCGAACGCGAGGTGTCGCCCGATTACCGCGACCGCATCGAACAATGGGGTCTCCGGGGGGGGTACGCGCCCGAAGTGCGCTACGAGCTGCGCCACTGGCTCAGTGTGGTGTCGGTGGTGTCGCAAGGGTTGGGCGTGGCGCTGGTGCCTGAAGCGCTGGCACTCTCGGGCATGGCGGGGGTGGTGTTCAAGCCGCTGGCCGAAGAAGCCCCGCTGTACGAGACCTACTGCCTCTGGAAAACCGACAGAGACCAGGGTGCGCTGGGGGCTTTCCTGAACGCTGTGCGCCGTGTGGCGCAGCCGGCCGATACTTTGGCTGTGCCCGGGCACTGACCCGCCAACCCCCCGACTTGCAGGAGCCCCCCCATGACCGCCCACCCCTCCAACCCCAACGCCGGCGCGCCCACCGAGACCATCGTGCTGGGCGGCGGCTGCTTCTGGTGCACCGAGGCCGTGTTCGTGCGGGTGCGCGGCATCCTCGATGTGGAGTCGGGCTACTGCAACGGGCACGTGCTGCAGCCTACTTACGAGCAGGTCTGCAGCGGCAACACGGGCCATGC
>JALOSG010000132.1 GCA_025458665.1 Serpentinimonas sp. | reverse complement strand
GCCCTGTGGCTGCTGCCCATCGGGCTGCTGGCCGTGCTGGGGCAGTTGTGCATGACGCGTGCCTACGCCAGCGGCGCCACGCTGGTGGTGGCCAATTTGCAATACTTTGGCATTGCGTTTGCCGGCTTCTACAGCATTGTGGTGTTCAGCGATGTGCTGCCTCCCATAGGCTGGGCCGGCATGGCACTGATCGTGGCCAGCGGCATTGCCGCCACTTTCCTGCGCGAACGCGCCTTGCCCAAACTCCCGCCTGAGGAACACACATGAGCTCTGCACCAGCCCTCCCCCGCTACACCCACCTCATTACCGCCGAACAGTTGCTGGCACTGCGTGCCAGCGGTCAGCCGGTCGCGGTGTTCGATTGCACCTTCGACCTGATGGACACCGGTGCCGGCGAAGCACAGTTCGCGCAAAGCCACATTGCCGGTGCGCGCTACCTGCACCTGGACCGCGACCTGAGTGCGGCGCCCGGAGCCGATACGGCATCGGGCGGACGCCACCCCTTGCCCGCACGGGAAGCTTTCGCTGCCACGCTGCGCACGCACGGGCTGAACGCTGGCACACAGGTGGTGGCCTACGACCGGCAGGGTGTGTTCTCCAGCGGCCGGCTGTGGTGGATGCTGAACTGGTGTGGGCACAGCGCCGTGGCCCTGCTCGATGGTGGGCAGAAGGCCTGGGAGGCGGCAGGTGGCGAGGTGGAAAGCGGCCCGATGCCCGCCGCGGTCCAACCCGGAAACTTTGCGTTGGCGCAAAGCCTGGCTCCCACCCTGGGTGCCAGCGATATCCTGCAGGCACTGGGCAAGCCCGCGCTCACTGTGGTGGATGCGCGCGCGGGTGCCCGCTACCGCGGCGAGACCGAACCACTGGACGCGGTAGCCGGCCACATGCCGGGCGCACTGAACCGCCCCTTCACCGACAACTTCGGCCCCGACGGTCGCTTCAAGCCCGCCGAGGTCCTGCGCGCCGATTTCCTGCAGTTGCTCAATGGCCGCGACCCGGCCCACGGTGGTGCACCACTGCGGCAGCGGCGTGACGGCCGTTCCCAATGTGCTGGCCATGGAACTGGCCGGGCTAGGCCGAACTGCGCTGTTCCCGGGCAGCTGGAGCGAATGGAGCCGTCTGCCCGGTGTGCCCTGCGCCAGGGGTTGAAGCCGCTCGGGAGAAGCCACTCGGGAATAGCGTCAGGCCACGCCGTGCTTGGCGAACCACGCCAGGCAGCGCTTCCAGCCGTCTTCGGCGGGGCCCTGGCGGAAGCTGGGGCGGTAATCGGCGTGGAAGGCATGGGGCGCATCGGGGTACACCACGAATTCCGACTGGCGCGCAGCCAGGCTGCCCTGCGCCAGCGCCGCTTTCATGCGCTCCACCGTATCGAGTGGAATGCCGGTGTCGGCGGCACCGTACAGGCCCAGCACAGGTGCTTTCAGTTCGCCCGCCACATCCACCGGGTGGCGCGGCGTGAATTCGTTGGTCTCACCCACCAGCCGGCCATACCAGGCCACGCCGGCCTTCACGCGCGGCTGGTGGGCGGCGTACAGCCAGGTTTGGCGGCCGCCCCAGCAGAAGCCCGTTACCGCCACTTTGCGCGTGTCACCGCCATGGGCGCCAGCCCAGTCTATGCAGGCGTCCAGGTCCTTGGCCACCTGCGCGTCCGGCGTCTTGGAAATCACTTCGGCAATCAGGCGGGCCATTTCGCCGTAGCTCTGGGCATCGCCCTGGCGGTCGAACAGCTCGGGCGCCAGCGCCATGTAGCCCGCACGGGCGAAGCGGCGGGCGGTATCGGCGATGTAGTCGTGCACGCCAAAAATCTCGGACAGCACCAGCACCACCGGCAGGCCCGTCTTGCCCGCCGGCGCAGCGCGGTACACCGGTACCGGGTGCCCATCCACGGTGACCATGACTTCTCCGGCCACCAGGCCATCGGTGGGCGTGGCAATGGCCGTCTGCGCCATGATGGGGGCGGCGGCTGCGGCGTAACCCACGCCCAGCGCGGCCTTGAGTGCCGTACGGCGGGTGGCGCCCGCCTCGGTGGACTGGCCAGGCAGCAGGGCTTTGAGGTCTTGTTCGTGGTTGGCGTGGGTCATGGGGCACATCTCCTTCTGTTTATGGAAAAAAGCACGGGCAGATCAGGGCCGCACGGCGCGGGCATGCATCACCCGTTGAGACCCCTGTGTATCCAGAGGTTCCCGGGTGGAACGGGAGCCATCGGTACGGTGGTACAACACAGCATGCCTGATCTACCCACGACCATCCTCCATTTTGCACAAGCCGGTGCCCCGGCATGGCTGCGGCGCCTGGGACTTGCTGCTGGCGCATTGGCTCTTGCGGGCTGCGCAGCGGTGCCGCCGGAAACGCCAGCATCGGTCGCACGCGGTGCCGATTTCAGCCGAACCTTCTCCTTCGACGGTGGCCAGATCGAAGCCAGCAGTCGCTCTGGCATTTGCCGCGTGGTGCTGCGTGGTGTCCCATCGCCCGGCGCCACCCAGCAGATGCGGCCCGCCTTGGCCGCCCTGGAACAGGCGCGCTGCGACGTGCGCGTGGCCGTCCTGGACAGCGGCTCCCGCCCCGCCGAGACCCGCGCCGACCACGGCATTCTGGGCGATGCCGTGACCCTGGGCGCCATGCTGCGCAACCGCGGTTTCCAGACCGAAGTACAGCCCGGCACCCGCTGCCACACGCCCTGCCTGCTGGTGTTTGCCGCCGGCGAAGTACGCACCATGCCCGCCGCCGCCACGCCGTCTACGCAACTGGGGTTCTCGCAAATCACGCCTGACCACGACTTTGGCCGCAACGTCTGCGCCACCGAACTGAGCCGCGCACAGCAACTGACGCTAACACGCTACCTGCGCGCCATGCTGCCGCCCGATACCGCGCTGGACGTGCTGCGCCGGCTGGAAACCGCCGACTGCCGCAGCACGGTGTACCTGAGCGGCCCGCAGGCGCTGGCCACAGGCTTGGCCAACGCCTTGCGTTAACCAGCCATCAACCCCGAGCCGGGCCAGGCCCCAGGCTCAGTGCGCCTGCTCCCAGTTGGCACCCACCCCCACCTCGGCCAGCAGGGGCACGCGCAACTGCGCCACCCCGGCCATCAGGCGCGGCACCTCGGTTTTCAGCCAGTCCACCTCGGCCTCGGGCACTTCGAACACCAGTTCGTCGTGCACCTGCATGATCATGCGCGTGCCGCGTTGCTGTTCGTCGAGCGCGCGCTGCACGGCCACCATGCTGAGCTTGATGAGATCGGCCGCCGTGCCCTGCATGGGCGCGTTGATGGCAGCGCGCTCCGCCCCGGCGCGGCGCGGGCCATTGGGTGAATTGATTTCGGGCAGGTACAGCCTGCGCCCCATGACGGTTTCCACATAACCCTGCGCCTTGGCCTGCGCGCGGGTGCTGTCCATGTAGTGGCGCACGCCGGCAAAGCGGGCGAAGTAGCGCTCGATGTAGTTCTTGGCCGCCGTGTTGTCTATGGCCAATGCCTTGGCCAGGCCATAGCTGCTCATGCCGTAAATCAGCCCGAAGTTGATGACCTTGGCGTAGCGGCGCTGCTCGCTGCTCACGGCTTCGGGGGCCACGCCAAACACCTCGGCGGCCGTGGCACGGTGCACGTCCATGCCCTCGGCAAAGGCGCGCAGCAAGGCCTCGTCCTCGCTCAGATGGGCCATGATGCGCAGCTCAATCTGCGAGTAGTCGGCGCTGGCAATCAGGCAGCCCGGCGGGGCCACAAAGGCCTCGCGCACCCTGCGACCCTCCGCGGTGCGTATGGGAATGTTCTGCAGGTTGGGGTCGTTGCTGGACAGGCGCCCCGTCACGGCCACCGCCTGCGCGTAGTGGGTGTGCACGCGACCGGTACGAGGATGCGCCATCTGGGCCAGCTTGTCGGTGTAGGTGCCCTTGAGCTTGGACAGGCTGCGGTGCTCCAGAATGCGCGCCGGCAGGGGGTAGTCCTCGGCGAGTTTTTCCAGCACCTCTTCGTCGGTGCTGGGAGCGCCGGTGGCGGTTTTCTTCACCACGGGCAGGCCCAGCTTGCCAAAGAAGATGTCACCGATCTGCTTGGGGCTGCCCAGGTTGAAGGGCTGGCCAGCCAGCTCGTGCGCCTCCTGCTCCAGTTGCAGAATGCGCTGGCCCAGTTCGTGGCTCTGGCGCTCCAGCGTGGGCGCATCAATCAACACGCCGTTGCGCTCTATGCGGTAGAGGGCTTCGCTGCTGGCCATTTCCAGCTGGTACACCGCCAGCAGGCGCGGCTCGGCCTGCAGGCGCGGCCAGAGCACGCCGTGCACGTCCAGCGTCTGGTCGCTGTCTTCGCAGGAATACTCGGCCGCCCGGGCAACGTCCACCTGCGAAAACGGAATCTGGCTGGCGCCTTTGCCGCACAAATCTTCGTAGGCAATGCCGCTGCGCCCTGTGTGGCGTTCGGCCAGGCTGGCCAGCCCGTGTGGCTTGTGCACTTCCAGCACGTAGCTTTGCAGCATGGTGTCGTGCACATAGCCTTGCACCTCGATGCCGTGGTTGGCGAACACGTGCCGGTCGTACTTCACGTGCTGGCCCAGCTTGTGGCGTGCCGGGTTTTCCAGCCAGGGCTTCAAGCGCTGCAGCACCTCGGCCAGGGGCAGTTGCTGGGGCGCGTCCGGGAAGTTGTGGGCCAGCGGCACATAGGCCGCCTCCCCGGGCCGCACGCTGAAGGAAATGCCCACGATCTCGGCACGCATTTCATCGAGCGAGGTGGTCTCGGTGTCCAGCGCCACCAGATCGGCCGCTTCCAGCCGCGCCAGCCAGCGCTCCAGGTCGGGCCAGGTGAGCAGGGTTTCGTAGTGCTTGGTCTGGGCGGCAGAGGTCGGCGGGACGGCGGGCTCCTCGGCGGCGAACAGGTCGCCACTGGCCCCGCGCGCAGCTGCCTTGCCGGGTGCAGGTGCCGCCGAACCCGCCGCTTGGCCGCCCCCACCCAGCGAGCGCGCCAGGCCCTTGAACCCGTACTGTTCATAGAACGCCAGCAAGGCGGGCGTATCGCGCTGGCGCAGCACGAGATCGTCCAGCGCGGGCAGCCCGGGCAGTTCCTGGGCCAGATCGCAGTCGGTCTTGATGGTGAGCAGCTGCCGGCCCATGGGCAGCCAGTCCAGGGCCTTGCGCAGGTTCTCGCCCGCCACGCCCTTGATGTGGGCGGCGTTGGCCACCACACCCTCCAGAGAGCCGTATTCCTGCAACCACTTGGCGGCCGTCTTGGGCCCTACCTTCTCCACGCCGGGCACGTTGTCTATGGAGTCACCCACCAGGGTCTGGTAGTCCACCATGAGGTGCGGCGGTACGCCGAACTCGGCCTGCACGCCAGCCACGTCGCGGCGCTTGCCGTTCATGGTGTCGATGATGGTGATGTGCGCATCCACCAGCTGGCTCAGGTCCTTGTCGCCGCTGGACACAACCACCTGCACGCCCTGGGCTGCGGCGGTGCGGGCCAGCGTGCCAATCACGTCGTCGGCCTCCACGCCGGGCACGTTGAGTACGGTCCAGCCCAGCAGCTTCACCAGCTCGTGGATGGGCGCAATCTGCGCCCGCAAGTCGTCGGGCATGGGGCTTCGGTGGGCCTTGTACTCGGGGTACAGTTCGTCGCGGAAGGTGGGGCCGGAAGCGTCGAACACACAGGCCACGTAGTGCGCGGGGTGCTCCCGCTCCAGCGACTGCATCATGTTGATCATGCCGCGTATGGCGCCCGTGGCCGGGCTGGTCGGGTCGCCGGGCACTGCACGCAGGTCGGGCATGGCATGGAAAGCACGGTAGAGGTAGCTGGAGCCGTCCACCAGCACCAGCGTGCGCCCTCCCTCGGTGGCCGAGGCGGGGTCGGCCGCAGGATGGACAGCCGGCGGAGTGTCGGGTCTTTCAACCGGAAGCGGAGGGTCGCGCGCAGGATCGGACGGGTGAGCGGGTGCGTTGGCATTCATCCCTACATTGTGCGGGCTTCGGCCCGGAGCCACATCGCCTGCACATTGCCTACAATGGGGTCATGCGCGCAACACTCCCCACTCCCCCGGTTTCCGGCTCTGGCCGTCTGGCAAGCGCCACCGCGGCTGCCCTGCTGGTGGCCGGTGTACTGGCCGCCTCTACTGCCCTGGCGCAAAGCGGCGCAACGGGTGCCGCCAGCCCAGCGGGCGCGGCCGTCACCCCCAGCACGGCCGAACCTGTCCGCACGCTGGAGCAGCGGACCGAACGCATCGTCCACGAAGATGCAGGCAGCCGCATAGAGGAGTTGCGCGTCGGGGGCCAGACCCGGACGATCAGTGTCCAGACCAACACCGATATCCCGGGCTACCAGGTGCAGCCGCTGGACACCGGCCGCACTGACGGTGGCCTCGGCCAGCGCCCTGGCAATGCCGGGCGCAGCACTTGGCGTCTGTTCAACTTCTGACATTCCGCGCGGCGGTACGCCTTGCTGTCAAGGCGCCCGCCCCTAACCGCAAACCCAAGATCCCTGGACGGTGGCCCCATGGCCGTATTCACCGAAGTTGCCCCGCAAGAGGCCGCGGCCCTGATGCAGCGGCTTGGGCTGGGCGTGCTCACCGATCTGCGGGGTTGCGCCGGCGGAATTGAAAACACCAACTATTTCGTCAACACCAGCGGAGCGGTACCAGACCATCCTGCGGCTGGTGCCCAGCAGTGGGTGCTGACGCTGTTTGAGCGGCTCAGCCACGCCCAGTTGCCCTTTTACCTGCAACTCATGAAGCATCTGGCGGGAAAAGGGATTCCGGTCCCCGACCCACAGGCAGATGCCAGTGGCGCGATCCTGCACACCTTGTGCGGCAAGCCTGCGGCGGTGGTCAACCGACTGCGTGGCGCCAGCGAACTGGCACCACAACCCAGCCACTGTGCCCAGTTGGGCGAGGTATTGGCACGCATGCACCTCGCCGGCCAGGACTTTCCCATGCAACAGCCCAACCTGCGCGGGCTGGCCTGGTGGAACGATACGGTTCCAGTGGTATTGCCCCACCTGACTCCCGAGCAGGCGGCCTTGCTGCGCAGCGAACTGGCCTACCAGAACCACGTGGCTGCCTCTGACGCGTACGCCGCTCTTCCGCGCGGCCCGGTCCACGCCGACCTGTTCCGCGACAACGTGATGTTCGAGGACGGCAAGCTGACCGGGGTTTTCGACTTTTACTTTGCTGGCTGCGATGCGTGGCTGTTCGACATTGCCGTCTGCCTCAACGACTGGTGTATCGATCTGCCCACCGGAGAGCCCGACAGTGAGCGCACGCAAGCCCTGCTGCACGCCTACCAGCGTACACGCCCCCTGCAGGCTGCCGAACACACCCTGCTGCCTGCCATGCTGCGAGCGGGCGCGTTGCGGTTCTGGATTTCGAGGCTGTGGGACTGGCATTTGCCCAGGGAGGCCAGCATGCTCAAGCCCCACGACCCCACCCACTTTGAACGCGTGCTCCGCGCACGGCTCCAAAAGCTATGAAACTCAACCACGTGCCACCCAGCACCGGCCTGCTGTGGGTCCGGCAGGGGCTCAGGACTTTCTTCCGGCAGCCCCTGGCCATGGCTGGCCTGTTCTTCCTGTTCATGATGGCGGTATCGGTCCTTTCGCTGGTGCCGATTCTGGGTGCTGCGCTGGCGCTGGCACTGCTGCCGGCTGCCACGCTGGGCCTCATGGCAGCTACCCGCGAAGCCGAGAACGGCCAATTCCCCATGCCAGCGGTGCTGGCCAGCGCCTTCCGCGCCGGCCGGGAACGGGCCCGTGCCATGCTGACCCTGGGGCTCATGTACGCCGTGGGCTCGCTGGTGGTCATGGGCCTGTCTGCGCTGCTCTCCGGGCAACCCAGTGCCGAACTCATGGCGCCGGGCGCTGAGGGCGGTGAACTGCCCGCGGAAGCCATGATGCGGGACCCTGCGGTGGTTCGCGGCCTCGTCATCAATATGCTGTTGTACTTCCCGCTGGGCTTGCTGTTCTGGCACGCACCGGCCCTGGTGCACTGGCACGGCGTTTCGCCTGCCAAGAGCCTGTTCTTCAGTCTCGTAGCCTGCTGGAACAACAAAGGAGCTTTGCTTTACTACTTCCTGGGCTGGACCGGTGTGTTCTTTCTGGCTGCCCTGGGCATGGTACTGCTGGGCACCCTGCTCGGTGGCCCTCAGGCCATAGGCATCGTGATTTTCCCGCTGGCCATGCTGCTCAGTGCCATGTTCTTCAGTTCGCTGTACTTCACCTTCCGGGACAGCTTCCTGCTCGACGACGGAAGCCATCTGGACCGCAGCCCCTCGGCGCCGCCACCAGCACCACCGTCCGGGTACTGAGAGGCCAACGAGCCCGCACGCGGGCGCCCGGGCTCACACCACCGTGAGCTTGGCCACGCTCAGGGCCAGCCACTTCACCCCGTGCCGGGGGAAGCTCACCTGGGCTCGGGCATCGTCCCCCAGTCCATCGACGGTAAGCACCTTGCCTTCGCCAAACTTGTTGTGGAACACCTGCATGCCGGCGCGTATGCCATGGCTGGCGCGGGAGGCGGGCGTGCTGGCTACCGGGGGGGCCTGCACCACGGCATCGCCCAACTGGCTGCTGCCCCATGCAGGGCGCGG
>JALOSG010000131.1 GCA_025458665.1 Serpentinimonas sp. | reverse complement strand
CGATTCAGCAAATATATCCTTACCTTTGACGTGGATATTGCACTCCGCTTTCTGCCTCAGATCCTTCTCCTTGAGCTTGTCCACAGTCAGCAAGACCTTCATGTCCACCACCTGATCGAAGTGCCGGGAGATCCGGTCTAGCTTGGTGGCCACATAGCTGCGCAGGGCAGGTGTGACTTCGAGGTGATGGCCGCTGATCGTCAAGTTCATAAGGGCGCTCCTTGTATGACGGTTGAAAATAGCCGTGGCAGTAGCCTGGCACGGCTGCGGAAAACAGGCGTGAAATCCGTGGCGGAACCCGTCGTTTTTCGCCTTCACTATGCCCGCAAGCGCACCGGGTGGCAAGCTTGCACTGCAACAAATTGCTGCCACAAAGGGGTGCCATAATTTCGGGTTGATGGCGGTTCGCCTTCCGCCCTTCCGCCTCACCGCCCGTCTGCCCAGGGAGCCCGCATGCTCAACGTCTTCACCCTAGCCAACGGCCGTCTGTTCCAGGAAGAGATCGAATCGCTGGAGGCCCTGGCGCAGTTCCACCCCATCTGGGTGGACCTGGAATCGCCCACGGTGGAGGAGCGGCGCTGGGTGCGTCAGCACTTCGGACTGAGCATCCCCGAAGACGCCATGGACGAGGACATCGAGGAGTCCGCGCGTTTCTTCGAGGAAGACAACGGCGAGCTCCACGTCCGAAGCGACTTCTTGATTGACGACGAGGAAAACCCGCGCGTGGTGCGGGTGGCCTTCATCCTGAATGAGCAGAACGACGCCCTGAAAAGCCGTGGCGTGCTGTTCTCCATCCACGACGAGGACGTGCCCGTGTTCCGGCTGCTGCGCCTGCGCGCGCGCCGCATGCCTGGCCTCATCAAAGACGCCAAGGATGTGCTGCTCAGCCTGTACGACACCGATGCCGAGTACTGCGCCGATACCGTGGAGGAAATCTACGACGACCTGGAGCAAATCAGCGCCAAGGTGCTGTCGGGCGAAGTGACCGATGCGATCGCCTCGGAAGTGCTGGCCGGCATTGCGCGCCACGAGGACATGTCCGGGCGCATACGGCGCAACATGATGGACACCCGGCGCGCCCTGAGTTTCATGATGCGCACCCGCCTGCTGAGCGCGGAGCAGTTCGAGGACGCGCGCCAGATTCTGCGCGACCTGGATTCGCTGGACAGCCACACGGCCTTCATGTTCGAGAAGATCAACTTCCTGATGGACGCCACCATCGGTTTCATCAACATCAACCAGAACAAGATCATCAAGATCTTCTCGGTGGCCAGCGTGTCCTTGCTGCCGCCAACGCTGGTGGCCAGCAGCTACGGCATGAACTTCGCCTTCATGCCGGAACTGCAGTGGCAGTACGGCTACCCGTTCGCCATTGCTCTGATGATTCTGTCGGCCGTGGTGCCGATGGTCTACTTCAGGAAGCGTGGCTGGCTGCGCTGAGTTCGGCCAGCGTCAGAGCAGGTTGAGCGCCTTGCGCACCACGCGTGCGCTGCAGTGGCGCGCCACCTGTTGCAGGAAGTGCTGGAAGTCCACGTGGGCTTCGTCGTCGGCGCGGTCGGAAATGGTGCGCACCGCCGCAAACGGCACGCCGTGGTCCAGACAGACCTGCGCCACGGCGGCGCTTTCCATGTCCACCGCCAGCGCTTGCGGGTGGGCGGCACGCAGGGCATCGCTTTCCGCCTGGGTGGAGACGAAGCGGTCGCCGCAGATCAGCAAGCCTTCGTGGGCGGTAGGCCGGTGCAGACCCAGAGCGGGAATCGTCACGGTGTCGAACAGCTTGGGGAGCCAGGTCACGGTGTCTCGGGCGGCTTCCATGAGTACCTGCGCCAGCACGCGGTCGGCCTCGAATTCGGCACGGCCATACCCCGGCACCACGTGGGGCGGGAACAGCGGGGACACGTCAAGGTCGTGCTGCAGGTAACGCTGCCCCACCACCATGTCGCCCACCTGCACGCTGGGGGACAGCCCGCCGGCCACCCCGGTGAATATCACGTAATCGGCAGGGAAACGCTGCAGCAGCACGGCGGCCGTGGCGGCAGCCGCCACCTTGCCGATGCCGGTCTGCACCGCCACCACCTCATGGCCGTGCAAGGGCCCTTGCCAGTAGTCGCGGCCACCCCAGCGGTGCTGGGTGCCGTTGTCCATGAGCGCCAGCACCTCGGCCAGCTCTTCGTGCAGGGCGCTGATGACGGCAATGCGGCTCATGGGCGGTCTCCGTAGGGGCTGTGTTTGCCTGCAGTGTAAGCCGATAGCCGGCGGTTTCCAGGGTCAGGCCTTGTCGCGCAGCTCCCGGCGGAGGATCTTGCCCACCGGCGTCTTGGGCAGCTCCTCGCGGAACTCGATCACCTTGGGCTGCTTGTAGCCGGTCAGGCGCGACTTGCAGAATTCACGCACCTGGGCTTCGCTGAGTGCAGGGTCTTTCTTCACGATCACCAGCTTCACTGCCTCGCCCGAATGCGCATCGGGCACGCCCACCACGGCGCACTCCATCACGCCTTCCAGCTGGGCCACCACGTCCTCCACCTCGTTGGGGTACACGTTGAAGCCGCTGATGAGGATCATGTCCTTCTTCCGGTCCACGATGCGGAAGTAGCCGCGCTCGTCCATCACCCCCACGTCGCCGCTCTTGAACCAGCCGTCTTCGGTCATGACCTTGGCGGTCTCGTCCGGGCGCTGCCAGTAGCCGGCCATGACCTGCGGGCCCTTGATGGCAATCTCCCCGGGCTGGCCCAGGGGCACCTCACGGCCATCGTCGTCGATGCATTTCATGTCGGTGCTGGGCAACGGCAGCCCGATGTTGCCGCTGTACTCCTGCGCCGTGACCGGGTTGCAGCTGGCCGACGGGCTGGTTTCCGACAGGCCATAGCCCTCGCAGATGGGACAACCCGTGCGCTCCAGCCAGCGTTTGGCCACGGCGCCCTGCACCGCCATGCCACCGCCCACCGACACCTTCAGGTTCTTCCAGTTCACGGTATCGAAATCGGGGTGGTTGAGCAGCGCGTTGAACAGCGTGTTCACCGCCGGAAAGCTGTGGAAGGTGTGCTGGCTCAACTCCTTGAGCACGGCAGGCAAGTCGCGCGGGTTGGGAATGAGGATGGTCTTGCCGCCGGTGCGCATGCCCAGCATCATGTTCACCGTGAAGGCGAAGATGTGGTACAGCGGCAGCGCGCACACGCTGGTGGGCTGCTCATGGGCCGGAATGCGCTGCATGGCGGGATCGTTCCAGGCTTCGGACTGCAGCATGTTGGCCATCACGTTGCGGTGCAGCAGCACAGCGCCTTTGCTCACACCGGTGGTGCCACCGGTGTACTGCAGCAGGGCCACATCGTCCGGGCCCAGTTCGGCGCGCTTGAAGCTGCCCCGCGCGCCACGCGCCAGAGCTTCGTTGAAACGCACGGCGCCAGGCAAATGGAAGGCGGGCACCAGCTTCTTCACCCGGCGCACCACCAGGTTCACCACGGCGCCTTTCAAGCCGAGCAAATCGCCCATGGCGGCCAACACCACGTGCTTCACGGGTGTGTTGTGGATGCACGCAGCCAGCGTGGCGGCAAAGTTCTCGATGATGACGATGGCTTTGGCACCCGAGTCTTTCAGCTGGTGTTCCAGCTCGCGCGGGGTATAGAGCGGGTTCACGTTCACCACCACGAAGCCGGCGCGCAAAATGGCCGCCACCGCAATCGGGTACTGCGGCACATTGGGCATCATCACGGCCACGCGGTCCCCACGCGCCAGACCCAGGCCTTGCAGGTAGGCGGCCAGGGCGGTGGACTGGCGCTCGGTGTAGGCGTAGCTGAAGTCCTTGCCCAGGAAACTGTAGGCAGCCCGATCGGCGTAGCGCTGGAAGCTCTGCTCCATAAGCTCCACCAGCGAGCGGTAGGCGCCGGGGTCGATGGTGGCCGGTACGCCGGGCGGGTAGGACTTCAGCCAGGGGCGGTCGGCCGCGGTGGTGCCCGCCAGGGAGGCGTGGGCCAGGGTGGTTTCGGTCATGGGAAGCTCCGTTATCGTTATCGGCAGGTCTTGCGCTTGGCGTTGTGCAGGGCGGTGGGGTGCGCCAAAACTGACACAAAACTGACAACGGGCATTATCCGGCAGGGGCAGCAAAAAGCCGGGACGGGCCCGGCTTTGAGTGGTCATTTCGGATTGGGGTTTTCACTAGGTTCTCACCGGGTTGCCCCCTGAAAACCCGGTACCCGGCCGCAATCCAGACAGGCGGTGGCTTACTCCACCGCCTTGGTCATGTCTTCCACCACCTTCTTGGCGTCGCCAAAGACCATCATGGTTTTGTCCATGTAGAACAGCTCGTTGTCCAGGCCCGCATAGCCTGCGGCCATGGAGCGCTTGTTCACGATCACGGTCTTGGCCTTGTAGGCTTCCAGAATGGGCATGCCGTAAATGGGCGAGCCCTTCTGCAGCGCGGCGGGGTTCACCACGTCGTTGGCACCCAGGATGATGGCCACATCCACCTGGCCGAATTCGCCGTTGATGTCTTCCATCTCGAACACCTGGTCGTAGGGCACTTCGGCCTCGGCCAGCAGCACGTTCATGTGGCCGGGCATGCGGCCCGCCACCGGGTGGATGGCGTACTTCACGGTGATGCCCTTTTCGGTGAGCTTGTGGGCCAGT
Organism: Serpentinimonas sp.; assembly: GCA_025458665.1. Taxonomy (GTDB): domain Bacteria; phylum Pseudomonadota; class Gammaproteobacteria; order Burkholderiales; family Burkholderiaceae_C; genus JALOSG01. The sequence goes on along the minus strand of JALOSG010000131.1, from coordinate 2,935 downwards.
TCCTTCACCGCGTGCTGCGCGCGCGCCACGGCCAGGCCGTAACCGGGAACGATCACCACGGTCTCGGCGTTGCCCAGAATGAAGGCCGCGTCATCGGCGCTGCCGCTCTTGGCGGTGCGTTGCACGCCATCTCCAGCGGCTGCACCCGAGCCGGCATCGCCACCGAAGCCGCCCAGAATCACGTTGAAGAAAGAGCGGTTCATGGCCTTGCACATGATGTAGCTCAGGATGGCGCCCGAACTGCCCACCAGCGAGCCGGCAATGATCAGCATGCTGTTGTTCAGGCTGAAACCAATGCCCGCCGCCGCCCAGCCCGAGTAGCTGTTGAGCATGGAGACCACCACCGGCATGTCGGCACCGCCAATGGGAATGATGATCAGCACACCCAGCACAAAGCTCAGTGCGGTCAGCACCAGGAAGGCCGTCCAGTTGCCGGTGAAGGCAAAGTACAGACCCAGGCCCAGCACCGCCACACCCAGCACAAGGTTGAGCATGTGTTGGCCCGCAAACGTGACCGGTGCGCCCTGGAACAGGCGGAACTTGTACTTGCCGCTGAGCTTACCGAACGCAATGACCGAGCCACTGAAGGTGATGGCACCAATGGCCGAGCCCAGGAACAGCTCGATCTTGTTGCCAAACGGAATGGGTCCGCCTTTTTCAGCCAGGTTGAAGGCCCAGGGTTCGGCCACCACGGCAATGGCAATGCACACAGCGGCCAGACCGATCATGCTGTGCATGAAGGCCACCAGCTCGGGCATCTTGGTCATCTCCACGCGCTTGGCCATGATGGCGCCCACAGTGCCACCCACCAGCAAGCCCACAATGACCCAGGTGAGGCCACTCACCGCGTTCACCGACATCTGCTCGGCCAGCGTGACGATAAGCCCCACCGTGGTGAAGATGGCAATGCCCATGCCGGTCATGCCGAACAGGTTGCCGCGGATGGAGGTGGTGGGGTGGCTCAGGCCCTTCAGGGCCTGGATGAAGCACACCGAGGCCACCAGGTACAACAGTACAACCAGGTTCATGCTCATTTGCCGGCTCCTTCGGCAGCGGCAGGCGCCTTGCGTTCCTTCTTCTTGAACATCTCCAGCATGCGCCGCGTGACCAGGAAGCCACCGAACACGTTCACCGCCGCCAGCGCTACGGCCAGCACGCCCATGGTCTTGGCCAGCGGGGTTTCGGTCAGTGCGGCGGCCAGCATGGCGCCCACAATCACGATGGCGGAAATGGCGTTGGTCACGGCCATGAGCGGCGTGTGCAGCGCAGGCGTCACGTTCCACACCACGTGGTAGCCCACGTAGATGGCCAGTACAAAAATGATGAGGTTGAAAACAACCGGGGAAATGTCCATGGGAGGCTCCTTGTTGTTCTGTTCGGGTCAGGACTTGCGCTTGACTTCGCCGGCCTGCGTCATGAGGCAGGCCGCCACGATGTCATCGTCCATGGGGACTTGCACCTCGGTGGCGTCCTTGGGCAGCACGAGCTTGAGGAAGTCGAGCACGTTGCGCGCGTAAAGGCTGGAGCTGTCGGCCGCCACCAGCGCCGGCAGGTTGGTCTCGCCAATGATGAACACGCCGTGCTTCTGCACGGTGCGGTCGGCTTCGGTGAGCGGGCAGTTACCGCCGGGTGCGCCGTGCGGGCCCACCGGGCCTTTACCGGCCGCTATGTCCACAATCACCGAGCCCGGCTTCATGCTCTTGACCATGTCCTCGGTGATCAGCACCGGGGCCGGGCGGCCGGGAATCAGGGCGGTGGAAATGACCACATCGGCCTGGGCCACGCGCTTGGCCACTTCGGCTTTCTGGCGCTCCAGCCAGCTCGGCGGCATGGGGCGGGCATAGCCACCCACGCCTTCGGCGGCTTCGCGCTCTTCCTGGGTCTCGTAGGGCACATCGATGAACTTGCCGCCCAGGGACTCCACCTGTTCCTTCACGCTGGGGCGCACGTCGGAGGCCTCGATCACGGCACCCAGGCGCTTGGCGGTGGCGATGGCCTGCAGGCCTGCCACGCCCACACCCAGGATCACCACGCGGGCCGCCTTGATGGTGCCGGCCGCCGTCATGAGCATGGGGAACAGGCGCTGGTACTGGTTGGCCGCCATCATCACGGCCTTGTAGCCGGCGATGTTGGCCTGCGAAGACAGCACGTCCATGCTCTGCGCGCGGGTGGTGCGGGGCGCGGCTTCCAGCGCAAAGCTGGTCAGGCCCGCCTGCGCCATGCGCTGCAGGCCCTCGGCGTCGAAGGGGTTGAGCATGCCCACCAGCGTGGCGCCTTTTTTCATGTGCGCCAGTTCGTTGTCGAAGGGCGTGCGTACCTTGAGCACCAGATCGGCGCCCAGCGCCCCTGCCGCATCGGTGATCTCGGCCCCGGCTGTTTCATAGGCGGCATCGGTGGCGCTGGCGTTGAGCCCGGCACCCGATTGCACCCGGATGGTGTGGCCTTGGGCTTTGAGCTTCTTGGCCGTTTCGGGCGTCACGGCCACCCGGGTTTCACCCACGGTGGTTTCGGCGGGTACGCCTATGAGCATATTGGTCTCCTCACTCGGTTGCCAGACTTGGTTGGTCGGGGTAGGGGTCACCAGCTTAACGCCCCATGGGCGCGGCTGAAGTCGCGAATTGGACCACACGCAGCGAGGTCCGGGAAGCGTTCCGGGCCAGCGAAGCCCTGGCCGGGGCGGCCTGGCGTCATGCAGCAGCGTGGTTTTTCGCGGATAACCTTCTAGATTACACCAGCCCTTGCACCTTTGCCCAAGGCCGATAATCCCGCCATGAGCAACGAAAGATGGAAGCCCAGCGTGACCGTGGCCGCTGTGGTGGCACAGGGCGGGCGCTACCTGCTGGTGGAGGAGCACACCCCGGAGGGCCTGCGGCTGAACAACCCGGCGGGCCACCTGGACGCCGGCGAGGGCCTGGTGGAGGCCTGCGTGCGCGAG
>JALOSG010000130.1 GCA_025458665.1 Serpentinimonas sp. | reverse complement strand
CCACGGGCTCGGGCAGCACCAGGTCTTGCGCGGCGGCTTCCAGCACCGTCACGTTATTCCAGCCGGCATCTGCCAAGCGCTTCTCGGTCTGGCGCAGCATGTCGGGGCTCTGGTCGCAGCCGTACACCCGGCCCTGGGCGCCCACGCCCTGGCGCAGCAGCGGCAGGCTCAGTCCGGTGCCACAACCCACATCCAGCACCACCTGCCCGGGCTGCAGCCGCAGCGACGCCACCGCCCGTTCCCGGATGGGCCAAGTGGGGCCACAGGTGGCGTCGTAGCCGGCGGCGCGGCGCGCGTACTTGGCTATCGATCGGGCACGCACATCCCGCTCCGGCAGTGCACCAGCGCGAGCGTGGTCTGTGGGCGGGAAAGTTTCCATCCCGCGATTACACCCCAGCGGCAATGGGGAGGTGCGGCATGCCAGAATCGGACCCGCCCGCCCAGGCAGCTCCGGGGTGCGGCCTCCTTGTTGAAACGCACCCTCATCCTGTTCAACCACGACTGGGACCGCCAGGCTTTTGCCGGTCTGGCGTCCGCGTGGCCGCAAACCAGCGGCGGCTTCGACCTGTTTTCTTTTCCCAGCAACATCCGGCTGGCGTGGTTCGACCTGGACCGCTTCGTGGCCCTGGAGGCCCAGCGCGCCCGCTGGCAGGGGCTGGGCGCGGTGGTGTCTAACCACGAACAGTTCGGTGCGCTGGCTGCTGCGCTGCTGGCCGAGCGCATGGACTGGCCCGGTACGCCGGTGGAGGCGGTACTGGCCTGCCAGCACAAACTCCACGCCCGGCGGATTTTGAAACAGGTCTGTCCGGAAGCGCACATCCCGTTTTCGCGCCTGGATGTGCGCTACGGCGGACCCATTCCGGAAGGCTTGCAATTTCCCCTGTTCGTGAAGCCCGTGAAGGCCGCATTTTCGGTGTTGGCACGCACCGTGCACAGCCGCGAAGAACTGGCCGCGCATGTGCGCTTCAATATCTGGGAACGCTGGGTGCTGCGCCACCTTGTGGAACCCTTTGACCGCGTGTTGCGCCAGCGCCTGCCAGAGGCTGGGACCGCGCACAGCCTCATGGCCGAGGCGCCCGTTCATGCGCCACAGTTTTGCCTGGACGGGTACGTCTACCGCGGCAAGCTGGTGGACCTGGGCCTGGTGGACGCCCGCATGTACCCGGGCACCCAGGCTTTCCTGAGCTTCGACTACCCGAGCCGGCTGCCTGAAAGCGTGCGCGCCCGCGCTACTGACGTGGCGCGCCGATTCCTGCAGGCTGTGGGCTTCACCCATGGCGGCTTCAACATGGAATTCTTCCTGCACCCCCACACCGGGCAGGTGCAGGTGATCGAGTTCAACCCACGCATTGCGTCGCAGTTTTCAGACCTGTACCAGCGGGTCGATGGGTTGAATCTGCACGAGGTGGTGCTGGCCCTGGCGCAGGACATGGATCCGGCCACCTTGCCCCGGCGCACCCCGACCGCTGCGGTGACGTCGAGTCTGGTGTACCGGCAGTTCGAGCAGGCTGGTCAGCCACCGCCGCCCCCGCATCGGCCCACCGGGCGGCAGCAGCGTGCGTTCCGCGAGGCTTTCCCCGATGGGCTGTGGCTGGAGTTCCCCATGTCGCGCGACGACCGGGCGCGGGATTTCAAGTGGATGGGGAGCCACCGCTACGGCATCGTGCACCTGGGCGGAAGCGACACTGCAGACCTGCACCGGCGGCTGGCCATGGCCAGCGGCCTGCTGGGCTGGCCTATGCCCGGGGCAGGCAACGCCCCAGATTGAAACGGGATTGGCGCCACGCCGAAACAGCCCTGAAACGCTCAGCGTCGCGCGCTGTTGCGGGCCAGTTCGGCGCTCAGTACCTTGTTCATCTGGGCAAACAGCTTGAGCTTGTGGGTGGTGGCGCGCAAATGGTCGGCCAGGCGCTGCGACACCGCCAGCAGCAGTTTGGCGCCCACCCGGGGGTCCTGACGCAACAATTCCAGGAAGCGCTCGCGGGTCAGCACCGCCGCAAAAATGTCGGTGCTGGCCACGCAGGTGGCCGAGCGCGGTGCGCCATCGAGCAGGCTGAGTGCGCCATCGAGCAGGCTGAGTTCGCCCATGAGGCTGCCCGGCCCCAGCACACGCACCAGCAGGTTGTCTTCGTCGAACTGCACGGGTTCGCTCTCCACAGTCACTTCGCCAGCCAGCACCAGCAGCATGAAACCACCGTCGTCGGTTTCGCCTTCGTACACGATGGTGACGCCGGCATCGATGGCCAGCGGCGCCATGTAGTCCACCACGGTCAGCGCTTCTTCCAGAGTCAGGGCCTCCAGCGCGGTGGGCGCAATGAGGAGTTGCGCGGCCTGTGCGCGCACCGCACTGTCGCTGCGCGCGGCGTCGGTGCGGTGGGGGGTGGGCAGTGTGGAGTCGGGTGAGGACGGCATGGCGGCATTGTCGGCCATACCTGCGTGCAAGGACAACCGTGCAGCGGGACGCGGTGGGGTGAAGAAGCGCAAGGGCGCTTAGGATTGGGGCATGAGCACCGAAACCCTGCGCCGCATCAGCCCGGCCGATGTCACCCGACTGGCCCTCGCCGCCCCCGCCCACACCTGCCCACACTGCCGCCCCTTTGCCAGCCCGGGCTGGGAGTCTTTCCCGGCCACGGCCAGCCTTGATGCGCTGCAACCGTTGGGCGCTCTGTGGCTGCCTGGCGACGAGGAGCCCACGCTGGAAGAAACACCCTTGCCCCCTGGCGTGGACGACTGGTCGCCGGAGGCACCCATTTCGCTGGCGCACCGGCCCTACAACCGCTGCGAAGTGTGGGCCTGCCGGTATTGCGCGCTGCCCTTTCTGCGCTACACCGAGTACGGGGGCTACTACATCGACCCGCGCATCCGGGAACTGCATGGGGACCGGCTGGTAGGCTGATACCCAGCCAAGCGGTCAGGCTGTCAATACACGCGGCAGTGGCTGCCCATGCAGCCATGCCAGTACGCACTCGCGCGCATCGCGCACAAAGGTCTCGAACACGGGTTGCGCCACAAAGCCCAGGTGCGGGCTCAGCAGCACCTGCGGGAAGCTGCGCAGCGGGTCGTTGGCGGGCAACGGCTCGGTGTCGAACACATCGAGCGCGACCTGCGCAGGTCTGCCTTGCGGCAAAGCTTGCAGCAACGCAGTAGTGTCAATCAGGGTGGATCGCGAAGTGTTCACCAGCAGACTGTCCGGGCGCATGAGTGCGAGCTTCTCGGCGTTCATGAGACCGCGTGTTTGCGGTGTCACCACCAGGTGCAGGCTCACTATGCGCGAGCGCGCCAGCAGCGTGTCCAGTTCCACAAAGGTGGCGCCATGTTCGGCGGCGCGCATGGGCGTCATGCGCGGGCTCCAGGCCAGCACTTCCATGCCAAAGGCCCGCGCGTAGCGCGCCACGCGGCCGCCAATTTCGCCCAGGCCCACCAGACCCAGCGTCTCGCCCTGGAGCATGGGCAACATGGCGTGCGCGCTGCGCCACTGGCCCTGTTCCAGCGCCCTGTGGTTCTCCAACAGCCGCTTGTGGGCGGCCATGATGAGCGTCCAGGTGAGTTCGGCGGTGCTGTCCTTGGAAGGGCCCCAGCCGGTGTGGCACACCGGAATGCTGCGTGCAGCCAGGGCATCCGTATCGAGGGCCATGTTGCGGTTTCCGGTGAACACCACCAGCTTCAGGCGGGGCAGCTGCGCAATCAGTTCGGCCTTGAACGGGGTACGGTCGCGCATCAGCACCACCACGTCGGCGCCGACCAGCAGGTCCAGCAGCGGTGCGCCCTGCAGCGGCGTGGTCTGGATGTGCAGTTGCGCGTGCTCGCGCACCGGCGTCCAGTCGGCCAGGGTATCGAAGGCTTGCTCGTAATCGTCCAGCACGACGATGCGGGGCAGCTTGGCCGAAGAGGCGGCAGCGGGGGAAGAAGGGGCAACGGCGGATGGGGTCTGCGTCATGGGTTCTGCTTCGTGGGTTCGGCGCTGTGGGGAAAACCTGCGGGACCGCCCGTCCTGGTGCGGGCAAAGGCGCCGATGATAGTCCCGCCGCGTCTCGTAGTTTTACGTACAGACTTTGCCCATCAGCCGCCCATACTGTGCAGCTTTCACGCCATAGCTTCCCACCTCACCCTGCAGGAGACAAAAAATGATGATGAAGAAGTTGCTCGTATCGGCCATGGTGGCCCTGACCGCCGTGGGCGGCACGGTGGCCCACGCCCAGGCCTGGCCCAGCGCCAAGCCCATCCGCCTCATCGCCGTATTCCCGCCCGGTGGCTCGGTGGACCAGGTGGCCCGCATCTTGGCCGAAGGCCTGCGCACCGAACTCAAGCAGACGGTGGTGGTGGAGAACATTGGCGGCGCCTCGGGCATGATCGGCACCGCCGCCGTGGCACGCGCCGAGCCCGATGGCTACACCTTCGGCGTGGTGTTCGACACCCACGCGGTGAACCCGGCGCTCAAGCCCGGCATTGCGTTCGACACCATGAAGGACCTGACGCACATCAACCTGCTGGGTACCGCACCCATGGTGGTGGCGGCCAGCAAAGGCTCCCCGGTCACCAGCTTTGCGCAATTGGTCACGCAGTCCAAAGCCAAGCAACCCACCAGCTACGGCACCATCGGCACCGGCAGCCTGGGGCACCTGGCGCTGGCCCAGCTGGCCCAGAACGCCGGCTTCAGCTGGACGCACATTCCCTACCGGGGCGGTGGCCCGCTCATGAACGACGCTGTGGGCGGCCATGTACCGCTGGCCGTGGGTTCGCTGTTCCTGGTGAAGCCGCACGCCGATGCAGGCAACGTCACGCCGCTGGCCGTGACCACCAGCACGCGCTCCAAGGACATGCCCAACGTGCCCACCATTGCCGAGAGCGGCTTCCCCGGCTTCGATGCACCAGCCTGGTGGGGCGTGATTGGCCCGGCCAAACTCCCGGCGCCCGTGGTGACCCAGTTCAATGAAGCCCTGCGCAAGGTACTGCGTGACCCGGCCGTGTCCAGCAAGCTCGAGGCGCAAGGCATCAAGATCGATGGCGGCGGGCCCGAAGTGTTCACCCCGTTCGTAGAGCGCCAGATGACCACCTGGGCCAAGTTCATCAAAGACAACAACATCACCGAATGAACGAAGCCGAGCGCACTGTTCCCTTCCAGCCGCTGGACCTGAAAGAGCCAGCGGCGCTGGTGGCCGCCATCCGCGAGCGGCGCGGCGGGGAACTGCTGAACCTGGACCGCATGTTGCTGCACAGCGCCCCGTTGGCCACCGGGTGGAACGGGTTCCTGAAGCAGGTACGCGAGCACATGAGCCTGGAGCCGCAGCTGCGGGAACTGGCCATGTGCGGTGTGGCGGTGCTCAACGCGGCCGAGTACGAATTCACGCAGCACGCGCCGGTGTATCTGAAAGCGGGGGGCACGCAAGCCCAGCTGGATGCCCTGCGCCTGCTGGGCACCGAACGCTTCGACACCAGCACCTTCAGCGCGCTACAGGCCGATGCCGCCGAACTGACGCTGCAGATGACGCGGCACATCCGCGTGGAAGATGCGCTGATGCGCCGGCTTCAGGCCGCCCTGGGCAACCAGGCGCTGGTGGAACTGGTGGGCACCGTGGCTGCGTACAACATGGTGTCGCGCTTTCTGGTGGCGCTGCACGTCACGCCGGAGTAAGCCCACCAGCATCCCGGCCCGCATCTTCCGCCTGCGCGCTTGCGCCCGCAGGTGTGGAGCTCACTGCGTCGGTTACTGCTTCTTCATGGCGCAGGTGTTGATGCCCAGCAGCCCATACGGCGGGCACCAGCCCACCAGGCCCGTGAGCAAGGGCACCACGCCAAGGTAAGCCCATACCCCCAGCACGCCCGTGGCGGCAGCGGCAATCAGGGCCAGTCCCACAATGATGCGAAGTGCGCGGTCCAGGCCGCCAACGTTTTTGGTCATGTTCAACTCCAGTGAATGTGTTCAATCTGCCCTTGGCCCGATGGCGGGCGGACGGGGGCCAGGGAACACTTGACGCATACCCCAGGCAGTACTTTCAAACCCCCGACCGCTAATGTATTGGAACCGCCCTGACTTGGGAAGTGATTGATATCCATCAACCGTCAGCGCTTTCCGTGCCAGCGGGTTAGCATTGGCCTGCCAAGTTGTTGTTCACCCATGTCTGTGCTTCGTAACTGGGCAGGTGCCCTCTGGCTGGCCTGCTCCCTCACCACCGCTCCCACCCTGCTCGCCCAGGACAGGCCCGCCGCTGTGCCTTTCGAGGACAGCATGGCGCAGCGCATGCAGGCCTGCACCGCCTGCCATGGCGCTGAAGGCCGCGCTGCGCCCGACGGCTACTACCCCCGCATCGCGGGCAAGCCCGCTGGCTACCTGTACAACCAGCTCATCAACTTCCGGGACGGGCACCGCGGCTACCGTCTCATGGGCCAGATGCTTGAACCGCTGAGCGAGGCCTATCTGCGCGAAATGGCCGAGTACTTTGCCCAGCTCGACCTGCCCTACCCGCCGCCCGCACGCATCACCTTGAGCGATGCGGAACGACGCCGCGGCGAGACCCTGGCCCTGCGCGGCGACCCCGCCCTGAAGGTACCCGCCTGCACCCAGTGCCACGGCGCCCAGCTCACCGGCGTGCTGCCCGATGTGCCCGGCCTGCTGGGACTGCCGCGCGACTACCTGAACGCACAGATGGGCGCCTGGCGCACGGGACTGCGCGGCGCCCACAAGGCCGACTGCATGGCGCCCATAGCCAGAAGCCTGAGCCACAGCGATGTGTCTGCCGTGAGCGGCTGGCTGGCCAGCCAGCCCCTGCCCGCCAACACACGCCCCGCACCCCCGCCCGGCACACCCAGCCCGAAGGACAAGGAGCCAGCGGGGGGCGACAATTTCTGCTCGCAGTATGCGGAGCCCCCCGCTACCTCCTTGCCCGCTGGCTCCTTGCCCGCCACCACCGCTGCACCCGCTGCGGCAAGCTCTACAGCCTCATCCACAAGCCCTGCCACACCGACCCAGGCCACCATAGAACGCGGCCGCTACCTATCCACCCTCGGCAACTGCCAAACCTGCCACACCGTGCAAGGCGGCACACCCTACGCGGGTGGCAGGCCCATAGAAACCCCCTTCGGCACCGTGTTCAGCAGCAACCTCACTCCGGCTGCGGCCGGGCTGAAAGACTGGACTGCAGACGACTTCTGGCAAGCGCTGCACCACGGCACCTCCCGCGATGGGCGCCTGCTCTACCCCGCTTTCCCCTACAACAACACCACCCATATTGCCCGGGAAGACAGCGATGCACTGTGGGCCTACTTCCAGGCCCTGCCACCCGCCGAAGCGGCGCCGCCCGAGCACCAGGTGCGCTGGCCCTTCAACACACAGGCTGCCTTGTGGGTGTGGCGTACGCTCTACTTCGAGCGCGGCAACACCACCCAGTCCCCACTGGCCGCATCGCCCGCCCCGGCAGAAGCCGGCGTAACCAGCGCCGCCGCGGAACTGGAACGCGGCGCCTACCTGGTGCGTGGCCTGGGCCATTGCAGCGCCTGCCACGCACCGCGCAACGCGCTGGGTGCCAACCGCGACATGCTGGATCTGGCGGGTGGCATCATCCCGCGCCAGAACTGGTATGCCCCCTCCCTGAACGATGTGCACGAGGCGGGTGTTCAGGACTGGCCCCTGCCCGATGTGGTGGCGCTGTTCCAGACCGGGCGCACCCAGAGCGGCGCCGTGGTGAGCGGGCCCATGGCCGAGGTGGTGAAGCACAGCACACAGCACTGGCGGCCCGAAGATCTGCGCGCCATGGCCCGGTACCTGCAATCTCTGCCGCGCACGGATTCCGCAGCCGGCAAAGGCGCCAGCCCCCCCGGCCGCGCCAGCGCCACACCTGGCCGCAACGCGGAGCTCGGCGCCACCCTGTACCGCAACCACTGCATGCAGTGCCACGGCGAGCAAGGCCAGGGCGTGCGTACCGCTGATGGACACTTTGCCTACGCGCCGCTGGCGGGCAACCGCACGGTCAGCATGTCCTCCCCCGCCAACCTGCTGCAAATCGTGCTCAATGGCGGCTTTGCGCCTGCCACAGCGGGGCACCCGCGTCCTTTTGGCATGCCCCCTTTCGTGCTGGCCCTGAACGACGCTGAGCTGGCCGAATTGCTTACCTACCTGCGCTCGCAGTGGGGCCACCAGGCCGCCCCCGTGAGCGAACTCGATGTGCGCCAGCTGCGCCATATGGCGGTACGCTAGGGCCCCGCGCTGCGCCAGGCTTGTTTTGCCAGCGTCGCTTTCGAGGAGAACCGAAATGCCGTACCGTCCACTCACTCTGGCGTGTTGGTTCCTGCTGTCCCTGTTCTTGCCCGGCTGGGCCCATGCTTTCGAGGTGCGCTTTGAACCTGTGGCCGAAGGCGTGTACGCCTATATCGGCGAGAGCGGACCGCGCACCTTTCAGAACTACGGGCTCAACGCCAACTACGGGCTGGTGGTGACGCCAGCGGGTGCCCTACTCATAGACAGCGGTGCCAGCCGCCAGGGCGCCGAACTGCTGGCCAAAGCGGCCCAGCGTGTCACGGCGCAGCCCATACGCTGGGTCATCAATTCCGGTAGCCAGGACCAACGCTGGCTGGGCAACAGCTACTTCCGTTCGCAGGGCGCCGAGATCATGGCGCACGCAGGCGCCGAAACCGACATGCGCAACCGCGGGCAAGCCCATCTGAACCAGTTGCGCCCCGTGCTGAAGCAACGCCTGCAGGGCACCGAACTGGTGCTCCCGCAACGCTGGCTGCAAGGCACCGATGAGACACTGAGCCTGGGCGGTGTGGCGGTGGAAGTGAAGTACCGGGGTGGTGGCCACTCGCCGGGCGATGTGATTGTGTGGCTGCCACAGCAGCGGGTGGCCTTTGCCGGCGATGTGGTCTACGTGCAGCGCATGCTGGGCATGAACCCGGCCAGCCGCACCAAACCCTGGCTGGCCAGTTTTGCGGCGCTGGAATCGCTGCAGCCCGCCGTGGTTGTGCCTGGGCATGGCCCACTCACCACGCTGGAACAGGCGCAGCGCGACACGCGCGACCTGCTGGTGGCGCTGCGCCAGCACATGCGAGCCGCCGTGAGCGAAATGACCGACATGGACAGCGCGGTGAAGTCTTTCGACGGCAGCGCCTTCATGCGGCTGGAGCACGCCGAAACCTGGCTACCCCAGCTGGCCAACCGGACCTACCTCGACGTGGAACGCGAGTAGGCACCGGCCCGCTCAGAAGGTATCCCACTCCCCGTCGTCCTGCTTGGGCGTGCGGGCGGCGGCAGAGGAAGCGGCCGGTGCGGGTGTAGCCGCTGCACTGTTGCCCAGCGCTGCCTTTGGCGCGGCCGCCGATCGGGGCTTGTTCAGGTTGGCCGCCGGCTTGGACGCCGCTTTCGGGGCGGCGAGCCGCGAGGCACCCGAGGCGCCCGAGCTACCTGCAGCAACCCCGCGGTTTGTGCCGCTGGCCGTGGGCCGCGGCGCTGGCGCCGGTGCCGAGGTGGCACGGGGCGCCGCGCCCGAATCTCCATCGTTCAGCCGGAACACGCTCACCACCTGGGTCAGCTGCGCGGCCTGCTCGTTCATGCTGGTGGCCGCCGCCGCACTCTGCTCCACCAGCGCCGCGTTCTGCTGCGTCATCTGGTCCAGGTTGCCTATGGCCGCGTTGATCTGGTTCACCC
>JALOSG010000129.1 GCA_025458665.1 Serpentinimonas sp. | reverse complement strand
TGACTGCGCCCAGCCAGTACGACCTGCGCAACCTGTTCCAGATCAACGTGGAAGAGGGCCGCCACCTGTGGGCCATGGTGTACCTGCTGCACAAGTACTTTGGCCGCGATGGCCGCGAGGAAGCCGAAGCCCTGCTGGAGCGCAACAGCGGCAGCGAGGACAACCCGCGCATTCTGGAAGCCTTCAACGAAGAAACGCCCGACTGGCTGAGCTTCTTCATGTTCACCTACTTCACCGACCGCGACGGCAAGTTCCAGCTCTGCGCGCTGGCCGAGTCGGCGTTCGACCCGCTGGCCCGCACCACCAAGTTCATGCTGACCGAGGAAGCGCACCACATGTTCGTGGGCGAGTCCGGCGTGGGCCGCGTCATCACGCGCACCTGCGAGATGATGAACCAGCTGAAAACCGACGACGTGGCCAAGCTGCGCGCCGCGGGCGTGATCGATCTGCCCACCATCCAGCGCTACCTGAACTTCCACTTCAGCGTCACCATCGACCTGTTCGGCGCCGACCAGTCGAGCAACGCCGCCACCTTCTACAGCAGTGGCCTGAAAGGCCGCTACGAGGAAGGCAAGCGCGACGACGACCACATCCTCAAGGGCAACACCTACAAGGTTCTGGACGTGCAGAACGGCGCGCTGGTGGAGAAGGAAGTGCCCATGCTCAACGCGCTCAACGAAGTGCTGCGCGACGACTACATCAAGGACTCCATGGCCGGTGTGGAGCGCTGGAACCGCCTGATCAGCAAGGCCGGCATTCCTTTCCGCCTGCAGGTGCCGCACAAGGCCTTCCACCGCAACATTGGCACCCTGGCCGGCGTGAAAACCAGCCCCGAAGGACGCGTGGTGTCTGCGGCCGAATGGGAAGCCAAGAAGAACGAGTGGCTGCCCTCCGAGCAGGACCGCGCTTACGTGGCCTCGCTCATGGGCCGTGTGGTGGAGCCGGGCAAGTTTGCCAACTGGATTGCGCCGCCGGTCATGGGCATCAACCGCCAGCCCACCCACTTCGACTACGTGCGTTTCAACTGATGTCTGCCACCGCCGCTGTCATCCAGCAGCACCTGATCGACCCGGAGATCTGCATACGCTGCAACACCTGCGAGGCCACGTGCCCCGTGGGTGCCATCACCCACGACGACCGCAACTACGTGGTCGACGCGGACAAGTGCAACCTCTGCATGGCCTGTGTGCCGCCGTGCCCCACGGGCTCGATAGACAACTGGCGCGACATGCCGCGCGTGCGCGCCTATTCGATCGAGGAGCAACTGGGCTGGGACGAACTGCCCGCACCGCTGCCGGCCGAAGAGCTGGAGGCAGCAGTTGGCGCTGACGCGGGTGCGGAACCCGTGGAAGGCGGCGCGGTGGAGGCGGCTGCCGCTGCGCTGGCCAAAGCGGCTGGTGCCGCAGGTTCGGGCGAGGCCGACGTTTTCCACAGCGCGGCCTACGGCGCCACGTTGCCGCCGTGGTCGGCCGCGCACCCGTACACCAACCTGTATGGGCCGAAGGCGCCCACCACAGCCACGGTGGTGGGCAATTTCCAGGTGAGCGAGGCAGGCACGTCCAGCACCACGCACCACATCGTCCTCGACATGGGCACCGTGCCTTTCCCGGTGCTGGAAGGCCAGTCGGTGGGCGTGATTCCGCCCGGCACGGACGCCAAGGGCAAGCCGCACCACGCGCGCCAGTACTCCATTGCCAGCCCGCGCAACGGCGAGCGCGCCGGGTACAACAACCTCTCGCTCACGGTGAAGCGGGTGCTGGAAGACCACCAGGGCAAGCCGGTGCATGGCGTGGCATCGAACTACCTGTGCGACCTGAAGGTGGGCGACACGGTGCAGGTGATCGGGCCTTTCGGGGCTTCTTTCCTCATGCCCAACCACCCCAAGTCGCACATCGTGATGATTTGCACTGGCACCGGCAGCGCTCCCATGCGTGCCATGACCGAGTGGCGCCGGCGCCTGCGCGCCAGCGGCAAGTTCGAGAGCGGCAAACTCATGCTGTTCTTTGGTGCCCGCACGCAGCAGGAACTGCCGTACTTTGGCCCTCTGCAGAAGCTGCCCAAAGACTTCATCGACATCAACCTGGCGTTCAGCCGCACGCCGGGCCAGCCCAAGCGCTACGTGCAGGACCTCATGCGCGAGCGCGCCGCCGATCTGGTGCCCCTGCTGCAGGACCCGAACACCTATATCTATGTGTGCGGGCTCAAGAGCATGGAGGAGGGCGTGGTCATGGCCCTGCGCGATGTGGTGAAGGACGCCGGCCTGGACTGGGAGCGCCTGGGTGCCAGCCTGAAGGCCGAGGGCCGGCTGCACCTGGAAACGTACTGAAGCCGGCCTAGACCAGTTCCACTCAGACCAGTTCCAGATAGCGGGCCAGTTCCCAGTCGGTCACGGCGCTGTGGAAGCGGCGCAGTTCCCAGCGCCGCGTCTGCACGAAGTGGTCAATGAACGGCCCGCCCAGCAGCTCACGCGCGAGGGCCGAGCCGGCCATGTAGTCGGTGGCTTCTTCCAGCGTGCGCGGCAGGCGCGGTCCGGGTTCGCTGGCGGTGCGCGCCGGTCCGGGTTCCAGCTGGTGCTCTATGCCATACAAGCCCGATGCAATGGCCGCCGCCATGGCCAGGTAAGGGTTGGCGTCGGCGCCTGGAACGCGGGTTTCCAGCCGCTGGCTGTGCGCGCCACCAGGCACCACCCGCAGGGAGGCGTGGCGGTCATCCACCGCCCAGTTGGCATGAACCGGCGCCAGCATGCCATCGACCAGCCGCTTGTAGCTGTTCACGGTGGGTGCATACAGCGCCATGAGGTGGGGGAGTGCATGCAGCTGCCCGGCGATGTAATGCCGCAGGGTTTTGCTGGGGGCGCCCGAGCCAGCCGCTGCTTCATGGAAGACGTTCCGGCCATCGCGCCAGAGGCTCTGGTGCATGTGCTGGCCGCAACCGCCGTAGGCCATGGACCACTTGGCCATGAACGTGTTCAGCAGGCCATGTGGCCGGCCAATCTCGCGCACTGCCTGCTTGAACAGCACGGCGCGGTCCGCGCTTTGCAGGGCTTCGCCGTAGCGCAGCGCGGCCTCGAAATTGCCCGGGCCGGCTTCGGTGTGCAGCGCCTCGATGGGGATATCGGCTTCGGGCAGCCAGCGGAACAGATCGGCCACGAAGGCTTTCTGCGCATCGATGCGGAATGGCGAGTAGTTGGTGATGCCTTGCGTGGCCGTGCTCAGCCCCTTGAACCCTTGGGCACGTACCGACTGTTCGGTTTCCTGCAGCACGAACCATTCGAACTCCACACCCACCTGCGCGCTGTAACCGGCCGCGTTCAGGCGTTGCAGCACGCCCTTGAGCACCTGGCGCGGGCAGATGGGCAGCGGGCTGCCATCGGGCGCCAAGTGCTCGCCCAGCACCACCCAACGACCGTCGTCCCACGGAATCTGCCGCGCCGTGGCGGGGTCCAGCCGCAGGCCCACCTCGCCCAGTGGCGCGTGCAGGTGGGCAAAGTCCACATCGGCGGTGTAGAGGTCGTCGGCCATGTCCCAGCCGAACACGGCGCTGGAGATGGTGCCGCCCCCCTCCAGCATGTCGGCCAGTTTGTCGGTGCTCAGGTGCTTGCCGCGACAAACGCCATCGATGTCGGTGACGAAGAATCGGCCGTGGCTGTGTGGGTGTCCGGGCTGGCGCAGGCGCTCGGCCAGGGAGGCGGACGGGGAGGGGAAGGCGGAAGGGGCGTTCATGGGTAGGGCGTGGCGTGATGGCCGAGGATGAGGGCCGAGGATGAGGGCCGGCAGATCGTCCTCCATTGTGCTTCAGCCACCGATGCCCGCGCAGCGGTGGCAACCCCAGGGGCATACTGGCAGCGGCCCCTATGCGAAAATTCGCATATGCAGGAGACAACAACAGAGCCCCTGGCGCCCACTGGTGCCCGGCCCACCTTGATGACCGCCGTGGTCATGCGCCGCGAGCCGGTGAGCGGCCCCATGAGCCGCTGGCAGGCCTGGCGCTGGGTGTTGGCCGACGTGGTGACCGAACACGACATGCCCGAGCTGGCGCAGTGGACGGCCGGGCCGGGCCCGCTCCAGATCGATGGCCCGGAAGGCGCATCCGGCGATGCCGATGCAGGCACCACCCACTGGCTGTACCCTGGGTTCACGGTGGAACTGTTCCGCGACGATGCCGAGGGCTACTACCTCAACCTGACCGCGCCGCAGCCCTGTTTCTGGGTCATGTGGCGGCCCGATGCCGAGGGTGATGCGGCCCCCACCCTGGTGGACGGCGAACCCGCCCCCATGCCCCAGATCGTGACGCTGAGCTACCACGACGCCGGCCGCTGGCTCGATGCCCAGGAAAAGGTGGACCAGGTGCCGGCCAGCGCGCGGGTGTGCGATTGGCTGGCAGCTTTCGTGAACCAGCACTACCAGCCCGAGCCCAAGCGCCGCCAGCGCCCACAGAGCTTCCAGACCCTGACCGACCGCTTTGGCAACCCGGTACGCATCAGCACCGAAGCCAAGCGCAAGGGCGGCGGCAACCCCGGAGGCCCGCAAGGTGGCTGAAGACGACAATTTCTTCAGCCGCTGGTCGCGCCGCAAGGTGCAGAAGCAGGCGGGCGAAGCGGTGCCCGAGGCGCCGGTGGCTCCTGGCGAAGCGGTGCCCGAGGCGCCGGTGGCCAGCGTGCCGGCGGCGCCTGCCGCGCCGGTGCTTGCGCCGAAGTCGGCACAGGCAGTGCCCGACACGGTGGCTGCCGGGCCTACTGGCGGTGCCCGCGAGCAAGACCAGCCGCCCGCCACCGCCCAGGACAAGGCGCCGCCGCCTACCCTGGAAGATGTGGCCCGGCTCACCAAAGATTCCGATTTTTCCCGCTTCGTGGCCAAAGACGTGTCGCCCGACGTGCGCAACGCGGCCATGAAGAAGCTGTTCGCCGATCCGCACTTCAACGTGATGGATGGGCTCGACATCTACATCGACGACTACTCCATTCCCAGCCCCATGTCCAAGGACTTTGCGCGCACGCTGGCCAGCGCCAAGTTCATGAAGCTGTTCGACGAGCCGGAGCAGACCGAGCAGAAGGTGCAGGCCCCCACGCCGGGCCAGGCGTCGGCACAGAACTCCGCCCAGGCCCAGACCCAGACCCAGACCCAGACCCAGACCCAGACCCCGGCCTCGGCCTCGGCCTCGGAGCCCGGCATCGCAGTGGACCCATCGAAAGAACCCCCAGCTGCCAACTGCCAGCCTCAGCCCGCCAAGGCTGGCGTCGCCGACCCGGTTGATACAGCTACGGCCCCCGACACCCCCACCTCTTCTTCAGCACCATGACTACCCTGATTTGCAACTGCAACCGCACCATGCCGCTCGATGGCGAGGCGCTGGGCGCAGCCCTGGGTGAAACGCTCACCGTCCACACCACGCTGTGCCGCCGCGAAGCGCCTGCCTTCCAGCGCGCCACGCGCAGCGACGCCGACCTTGTGGTGGCCTGCACCCAGGAAAGCCGCCTGTTCACCGAACTGTCGGAGCAGACCGAAGGGGCGGTGCCGCTCGATGTGCGCCCCATCCACTTTGTGAACCTGCGCGAGACCGGCGGCTGGAGCCGCGAGAACGCCCGCAGCACCACGCCCAAGATGGCGGCCCTGCTGGCCGCAGCCCGCCTGCCCGAGCCCGACCCGGTGCCCACGGTCACGTACCGCAGCGCGGGGCGCCTGCTCATCATTGGTCCGCTGGACCAGGCCGAGGCGCTGGCCGCCAGCCTGGAAGGCACGCTGCAGGTCAGCATCTTTGCGCAGGGCGGAGCGGGGCGGCAGGAACGCCGCTACCCGGTGCTGGCCGGGCAAATTCAACAACTCTCGGGCTGGCTGGGTGCCTTCAAGCTCTCCTGGAGCAGCAGCAACCCCATCGACCTCGACCTCTGCACCCGCTGCAACGCCTGCGTGGCCGCGTGCCCGGAAGGCGCCATCGGGCTCGATTACCAGATTGACTTGAACGCCTGCAAATCGCACCGCGATTGCGTGCGTGTCTGCGAGGCGCCCGGCGCCATCCAGTTTGGCCGCGATGCGGTGGAACACGAAGAAACGTTCGATCTGGTGCTCGATTTGCGTGCCCAGCCCGCCTTCACCCAGCACGCATTGCCGCAGGGTTACCTGCACGTGGCGCCGCAGGCGGCGGCCAGCGCCACGCTGGACGCGGTGCTCAAGCTGCGCGAGATGGTGGGCGAGTTCGAGAAGCCACGCTTCTTCCAGTACAAGCAGAAAATCTGCGCCCATGCGCGCAACGAGAAAGTGGGCTGCAACGCCTGCGTGGACATCTGTTCGGCCAGCGCCATTTCCAGCAAACCCGACCGCCAGCTGATTGAGGTGAACCCGCACCTGTGTGTGGGTTGCGGTGCCTGCACCACGGTGTGCCCCACCGGCGCACTCACCTACGCCTACCCCAGTGCGCCGCACCAGGGCAAGCACCTGCGCACGCTGCTGCAGACCTACGCCAAAGCCGGTGGCAAGAACGCCGCACTGCTCATCCACAGCCAGGAGCAGGGCAGCCGCATGGTGAACGACTGGGGCCGCGCCGCCATGCTGGACAAGTCCCTGCACGGCGTGCCAGCCCGCGTCATTCCCTGGCCGGTGTGGCACACCGCCAGTCTGGGTATCGAGGTGTGGCTGAGCGCCATTGCCGCCGGTGCCAGCCAGGTGTTTGTGCTGGCTACCCACGAAGAAGCGCCCGACTACCTGCGCGCCCTGCGCGAGCAGATGGACGTGGCCGAGGCCATTCTGCAGGGGCTGGGTTACGAAGGTGAGCACTTCCGCCTGCTGCAGGCCCGTGATGCGCGGGATGTGGCTGCGCTGGACGCCGCCTGCCGCGTGCCCGCAGCGCAGACCGTGGCCAAGCCGGCCACCTTCGCGCTCATGGCCGACAAGCGCGCCAGCCTCGACCTGGCGCTGGACCACCTGCTGCAGCAGGCGCCGGCGCTCCAGGTGGAAGAAGCACGGCGCCCCGCTGCCATTGCGCTGCCCGCAGCCGGTTCCCCGCTGGGTTCGGTGGTGGTGGACAACGACCGCTGCACCCTGTGCCTGAGCTGCGTGAGCGCCTGCCCGGCATCGGCCCTGCTGGACATGCCCGGCCAGCCGCAGCTGCGTTTCACCGAGAAGAACTGCGTGCAGTGCGGCCTCTGTGCCAGCACCTGCCCGGAAAACGCCATCACGCTGGAGCCGCGCCTGTGGTTGTCCGAGGCGCGCAAACAGCCGCGCGTGGTGAACCAGCAAACCCCTTACGGCTGCATCCGCTGCGGCAAGGCTTTTGGCACGCTCAAGGGCGTGGAAGCCATGCTGGGCCGCCTCGCCGGCCACTCCATGTTCCAGGGCCCGGCGCTGGAACGCCTGAAGATGTGCAGCGACTGCCGAGTCATCGACATCCATACCTCCAGCCAGGAAGTGCGCATCACCGATCTGTGATGCGCTGGCCACACATTGCCCCCAGGAAACCCCATGTCTGAATCCGAACCGCAAAGCCCCGCTCTCACGTCTGCGCTGGACGAGGAAACCGCGCGCGCCGAGGTCTATGGCCTGCTCGCCGCGCTGTATTACTCACCGCCTGCCCCTGAGCTGCTGGCCCAGATTCGCGTGGCTGTGACCGAGGCGCCGGCCGCTGGTGGCCTGCTGGAGGAGAGCTGGCGCGGCGTGGTGGCCGCCACCCGCGAACTGTCCGACGAGGCGATTGCTGCCGAGTTCGATGCGCTGTTTGGCGGTGTGGGCAAGCCCGAGGTGTACCTGTTTGGCTCACACTACCTGACTGGCTTCCTCAACGAGAAGCCGCTGGCTGCGCTGCGCACGGACCTGGCCGAGCTGGGCCTGGCCCGCGACGAGCAGATGCCCGAGACCGAGGACCACTTTGCCTACCTGGCCGAGGTCATGCGCTTCCTGATTGCCGGTGAGGATGTGGCGGTGTCCAACCTCACGCGCCAGCAGGCCTTCTTCGCCAAGCACCTGCAGCCCTGGGTGCTGGACATGTGCGATGTGCTGGGCGGCCACGACCGCGCCCGTTTCTACCGCGCGCTGTCGGACTTCACCCGCGCCTTCATCAGCGTGGAGATCCAGGGCTTCGACATGCTCGACTGAGCACAGCTCAGTTCCCAGAGGCCAGCTGCCCGGGCCGGCCATCGCGCGTGCCGGCGCGGGCCTCGTCGGGAATCTGCGGTTCGGTGAGCAGCAGCACGCGGAAGCAGGCGCCCTGCTGCGGCTCCCCCTGCGGCTCCCTCTGTGTCGGTTCCATGTCCGCGCGGTTCACGGCTTCCAGCCTGCCGCCGTAACGCTCCACCAGCCCCAGGCTGATCCACAGGCCCAGGCCGTTGCCGTCGTTCTTGGTGGTGAAGAAGGGCGTGAACAGGCGGGCGCTCACGGCATCGCTCAGGCCTGGGCCTTCGTCCAGCACCTCGATGATGGCGCCCTGTGGTGTCGCCGTTTCGCTGTCCAGCCAGTCCCGCGTTCGCAGCGTCAGCCGGCCGCCCTGCGGCATGGCCTGGATGGCGTTGATCATGAGGTTGATGACCACTTGCTGCAGTTCCTGCCGGTTGCAGCCCACCGCTTGCGTGGCGCCCCATTGCGTGGCCACCTGCACGCGGCGCTGCTGCACCAGATGGGCCACCAGCACCAGCGAGTCGGCCACCAGCTGGTTCACGTCCAGCGCCACCACATAGCCCGCGTACTCCGTGGGCCGCGCGTACTGCAGCAGTTGCGTCACGATCAGGCGCATGCGCTCCACCTGCTCGTCCATCAGCTTGAGTTCCGGGCGCACCGGGTCCGCGGCGGCGCCCAGGGTCTCGCGCAGCAAATCCAGGTTGCCCTGGATCACCGCAATGGGGTTGTTGATTTCGTGGGCAATGCTGGCCGTGAGCTGGCCCACCGCCGCCAGCTTCTCCGACTTCACCAGCTGCTGCTGCGTCTGCTGCAAAGACTGGTTGCTCAGTTCCAGGTCGCGGGTGCGTTCGGCCACCTTGGCATCGAGCTCCTCACCCCAGCGGCGCAGGCTCTGGGTCTTGTCCTCGATCACATCGAGCAATTCGTCCAGGTGGTTGGCCAGCGCGCCCAGCTCGTCGCGCGCCTTCACGGGGCCCACGCGCGCATCGGACAGCCCGCTCTCCACCAGCACCATGGTCTGGTTCATTTGCTGCACCGGGTGGAAGATGCTGCGCGCCCAGCGCACCGAGAACAGGGCGGCCAGCGCCATGACCAGCAGAAAAATCACCACGATGGCGGCCAGCATGCCGTAGCGTACCCAGCGGAAGGGCTGCTCCAGAAAACCCACGTACAGCATGCCGATGCGCTGGCCCTGCGCGTCCAGCAGCGGCTGGTAGGCGCTCACGTACCAGTCGTCCACCACAAAGGCGCGGTCGAGCCAGGTATTGCCATCGCGCAGCACCGTGTTGCGCACCGTTTCCGATACGCGCGTGCCTATGGCGCGTTCGTTCTGGAACAGCCGCACGTTGGTGGTGATGCGCACATCGTCCAGGAACAGCGTGGCGGTGCCCTGGCTGCCAAACGGCAAGGAACCTTCGGGGTACACGATGCGGTTGATGTGGTCGATGAAGTCCAGGTTCTGGTTCAGCATGAGGCCACCGTGCAGCGTGGCCAGTACCTCACCGGCTTCGTTGAGCACAGGCAGGCTGGCCAGCATGACCATGGCGCGGTCTTCGTGCTGGCGCTCGGTGGGCGCGGCGTTGCGGGTGGGCACCAGGGCAATGCGGGTGCGCGACAGCGTGTGGGGCGCGAGCCGCTGGAGCACCGAAGGCGCCAGCAGTTGCAGCTGGGCCGCAGGCGGGGTATCGGCGCTCAGGCGGGTCTCGAAATCCAGCACCAGGAAGTCCAGCGCCAGCCTTTGCTTTTCCTGGTCTAGCCAGCGCATCAGGTCGCGGTTCTGCAGCGCAGGGACCGGTCCCAGCAAGCCCGCCTGCAGCTTGTAGGAAGAGGCCACGCCCAGCGTGCCCGAGCCCACCTCGTTGCGGGTCTGCTCGAAGTAGCCGCTGGCCACCGCCAGATCGGAGCGGATTTTGGTGATGAGCAAGCGGTCGTAGGCCAGACTGCTCCAGAGCATGAGCACCAGCACCAGCAGGGGCAGCACCATGGCCAGCGGCAACAGGGCCATGGCCAGCAGTTTGTTGCGCACGGAGCGCGCAATCCAGGCGGGGGTGTGCCAGCGCATGGTCGGCGGTTCGTATCGGCTTACCGGTCGGCTTACCGGTCGGCGGCCCAGTCAGCCACTCGGCGCTCCAGCGTGCGCCGTGATACGCCCAGCAACTCGGCCGCCTGCGTCTTGTCGCCACCCACGGAATCGAGGACAGCCAGAATGTGCTGCTTCTCCAGTGTGTGCAGGTCGGTGGGGCGGCCCTCACTCCAGGCTGGCGTGCGTGCTGCAGGCATGGGCGGGTAGAGCGAGGAAATGTTGAGCTTGCCCAGGATGAGCGAGCGTTCCACCAGGTTGCGCAGTTCCCGCACGTTGCCGGGCCAGTGGTAGCGGTGCAGCAGGGTGCGCTCCTCGGGTGTGGGCGAAATGGGCTCCACGCCCAGCACCGGCGAGAGTTCGAGCATGAAATGCTCCAGCAGGTCGTCTATGTCTTCACTGTGCTCGCGCAGTGGCTGCAGCGTGATGTCCACCACCTGCATGCGGTAGTACAGGTCGGCGCGGAAGCGCCCGGCGGCCACCTCGTCGCTCAGGCGCCGGTTGGTGGCCGCCACCATCCGCACATCCACAGACACCAGCTGGTTCCCGCCTACCGGCCGTATCTGCAGGTCTTCAATGGCTCGAAGCAGGCGGGCCTGCACCTCCGGGGGCAGTTCGGCTACTTCGTCGAAAAACAGCGTGCCGCCCTGGGCATAGTGGAACAGGCCGTCGCGCATTTGCGTGTGGCCATGGACATTGGTTTTCACATGGCCAAACAGCTCGGTCTCCATGGCCTGGGCCGAGAGCGAAGAACAGTTGATGGGCACGAACGGCCCTTGCGCACGAGCGCTGTGGGCGTGCAATTCGCGCGCGGCCAGTTCTTTCCCAGTGCCCGATTCGCCCTGCAGCAGCACCAGGCTTTGCGTGGGCGCCGCGCGGTTCAAGGCGGCGCGCAGTTCCTTCATGTAGGCGGAGCGACCCACCAGGGCCGATGCGCCGTGTGTGGCCAGCCGCGCGTTGCGGCGCAGTATGTAGTTCTCGCGCTGCAGCCGTGCGCGGTCGTGGCACTGCTTGATGGCGTTCAGGATCTGCGGCACCCGGAAGGGCTTCAAGATGAAGTCCGAAGCGCCGGCGCGCAGGGCCTCGATCGCGGTCTCCAGATCGGCAAAGGCGGTGATCAGGATCACCTCGCCGCTGTAACCCTGCTGGCGCAGTTCCTTGAGCCACTCCACGCCGCTTTTACCCGGCAGGGAGATGTCCAGGATCACCAGGTCCACCCGGTGCGCGGCCATCCACTGCTCGGCGTCTTCGGCGCTCTCCGCGCTCATCACGAAACGGCATCGCGGGGCCAGTGTCTTGACCAGAAAGTTGCGCATGCCCTGCTCGTCGTCCACGATCAGGATGGACCAGTTGGGCCAGCCCTCGGCCAGTGCCGTCCCTTCAGGCGCTGGGGTGGGTGCGGTAGGGTGGGCGGCGGGAGTCACAGGGGGTTGCATGGGCGCAATCATCTCAGGGAGCGAGCCGGTCGGCGCCGCGGAGCCTGATAACCACCCCGGGCAGTAAGAAATGCCTTAACGATTCACTAAGGTATTCCTGAGTTTACAGCCGGGTAGCGGTGCGTCTGTCCACGCTTCCAGACACTTGGGCCGGTGCGACAAGTTGTCGCACAGCGACAAGATGCGCACCAAGCTGGAGCACCCCGGAACGGTGCTTGCCCCTTTGCACCGCATTTCATAAGTCGGTAGTGATGGTACAAAGTTTGCTTGCGCGAGCCGCCCGCTGAGCAGGAGCGGGCGGTACCACAGCGAGCTGAAGCCAGCACCGACGCGCCCTGGCGGGGCGCCATGCTGCACGGCACCTTGCGCGCGGGTGCACCGATGGATACATTCGCGGGGTTTTCAACACGGTTTGTCCGTGCCCGAAATCTGTGCATAGACAAACACAAAAAGCGACTGTTTCAACCCCGGAGACACGAATGAGCAAGTCCAGTCCTCCCGCCACCACGAGCAACCCCACCCCCACTTCTTCCCTGAGCCGCCGCCGCTGGTTCGCCGGTGCGGGTGCCGTGGGTGCCGCTGCCACCGTG
>JALOSG010000128.1 GCA_025458665.1 Serpentinimonas sp. | reverse complement strand
CCTGGCAACTGGGCCTGGGCGGCGCCACCGGCTTTGCCTTCGACAACGAACTTGCTGGCCTCACCGAAGCCCTGCCTGACATCGAGCTGGACAGCACCCCCGTCACTTGGGCACGCTATCTGCCATTTGTGGAAGCGGGCGGCTACCAGCGCGCAGAGCTCTGGGACCATGAGGGCTGGGCCTGGCTGCAAGGGGCCGCCGTTACAGCCCCCCGCTACCTTCGGCGCCAGCCCGGCAACGGCGCCGGCTGGGAGCAACAGAAATTTGGCCGTTGGGCGGCGTTGAACCCACAAGAAGTGGCCAGCCACCTGACAGCCCACGAAGCGCGTGCCTGGTGCCGCTGGGTGGGCCGGCGCCTGCCCACCGAGGCCGAGTGGGAATGCGCTGCGCACACCCTGCCAGGTTTTGTGTGGGGCCAGGTATGGGAATGGACTGCCAGCACCTTCGCGCCCTTCCCCGGCTTCGTGCCACACCCCTACCGGGACTACTCCGCCCCCTGGTTCGATGGCCGTCCGGTGCTGCGCGGCGCCAGCTGGGCCACATCGGCGCGGATGCGCCACTGGCGCTACCGCAACTACTTCACTGCAGAGCGCAACGACGTACCCGCCGGCTTCCGCTCGGTGGCCTGCGCCCAGTAAAGGCCGAACCAGCCCTGTGGGTCGGTCCAGCGCTGCACCTGCTCGAAGCCCGCCTCGCGCAGCAGGGCCTCAAACGCATCGGGCTGCCATTTGTAGGAACACTCGGTGTGGATGCGCTCACCCGCCTGGAAGACCCGTTGCAAGGGAACACCGCCGGGCTCCCGCGCCTCCCAGTGCACCGTGAGCGCATCGCGCGCTTCCAGGTGCATTTCTATACGGGACAGCTCGGTGTTGAAGAACGCCACATGCTTCCACTGGCGCGGCTGGAAGTTGGCGCCCAGCAACTGGTTCAGGTGCAGCAGCATGTTCAGGTTGAAGGCGGCCGTCACGCCCAGCGCGTCGTCGTAGGCGGGTTCCAGCACCTCCACCGGCTTGACCAGATCCACCCCGATGAGCAGGCCACCGCCCGCCGCCAGTTCGGTGCTGGCCCCACGCACCTGGCGCAGGAAGTGCAACGCCTCGGTGGGCGTGAAGTTGCCTATGCTGGAACCCGGGTAGAACAGCACCCGCTGCGCTGCACCCACGCGCTCCTGCAACGCGGCCACCTGCGGTGGCAGGTGCAACTCGGCAGAAAAATCCAGCCCCAGGCCCAGCATGGCCATGCCCTGGCGGCGCTCCTGCAAGGTGTTCACGGCACAGCGCACAAAGTCCACCGAAATGTCCACCGCCACATAGGCCCTGGGGTGCAGCACATCAAACAGGCGCGCGGCCTTGGCGCAGTTGCCCGCCCCCAGATCGATGAGGGTGGCCCCATGCGGCACCACCGCACCGATGTCGGCCGCATGCCGCTCCACAATGGCGGCCTCGGTGCGGGTGGGGTAGTACTCGGGCAGTTCGGTGATGGCATCGAACAGGCGGGAACCCAGCGCGTCGTACAGGTACTTGGGCGAGACTGCCGCCTGCGGCTGCAGCAGCCCTGCGGTCAATTCGGCCCGCACGGCCGCGCGGTCCTCGTGATAGACCTGCACGAAAGCCGCAGGGGCCGCCGGGCCATTGGTGGCAGTTTGTTCACACATAGGCCGCCACCTTACCAAATATCCCCGGGGTACCCGCTGCGCTCGGATACCCGCCCCCCTACCCACGCACTGCTTCAATGCAACGTGAGCGGGCAGGACGTGGTCTTCACCCGAACGGGCACCGCGCGGTGCTCATAGCCCGGGCCGGCGCCCTGAACAATGTGGGTGGCTATGGCGCGCGCCTGGCGGGCAATGGGCTCAATGTATCGGCTGGCCTGCCCCGCAATGGTGATGCAGTCGCCCAACGCGTAAATGCCGGGCTGGCTGGTCTGCAAGGTGGCTGCATCCACCGCAATGCCGTTGTCCCAGTGCAGCCTGGCGCTCTGCGCCAGCTTGCCTGGCGTTTGCAGGCCAGCGGCCACCACCACCTGGTCGGCATGAAAAGTCTGGCCGCAGGCCGTGCTGAGTTGGTAACGCTCACCGGCCTTGGTCAGCTGGCTCACCACCGCACCGCCCACGAAGCGGATCGGCAGCCCCTTGTCCTGCCAGGCCTGCAACACCGGCGTTCCCGCTTGTTCTGCAGGCCAGCGCGCCAGCGGCTGTGCCTGCACATCCAGCAGCGTGACCCTGTGGCCGCCCAGGGCCAGGTCGTTGGCCAGCTCGCTGCCGATGAGGCCCGCGCCCACCACCAGCACATCGCGCGGCTCTGCGCCCAAGGCCTGACGGAAACGCTGGTAAGCGCCCAGATGGTTGATGCGCCAGCTGTATTCCTTGGGCAGCGCGGCCGGGCACGCAGCTTCGGCGCCATGTGCCAGCACCAGCTGTGCGTAGCGGAAGTTGCCGCGCGTGGTGCGCAGGGTGCGGGTATCGGTGCAAATGCGCACGGCCTGGGCGTGTGCCACCAGGCGTACGTTCAGCCGGCGGGCTGCGGCGGCGCCGCGTTCCTTCACCATGGCGCCGGCGTCCAGCCCGCGCGCCATGGCCACCGACAGCAGGGGCTTGTCGTACACATCGCCCGCGCAGGCGGAGATCAACGTGATGGGTACGTTCGCATCGGCACGGCGCAACTCTTCGGCCACCTGCCAACCGGCACGGCCTGCACCCACCACCACCACGCCCACGGCGCTGCGGCGCACGCCCACGCCAGCGGCAATGGAAATATCGGCCGTACCAGACACCACCACACCACCGCTCCCTGCGGCGGCACGTGCACGCAGCTCGTCTATGGTCACCGCGGTATGCAGTTCGAAGTCCTGCTTGGTCACACCACACAGCGGGCACGCCCAGTCTTCGGGAATATCGGCAAAGCGGGTGCCTGCGGCCAGGCCGCTGTCGGGGTCGCCCACCGCTTCGTCGTAAATCAGGCCACAGGCGCGGCAGATGTATTGCTGCCAGGGCGCTGCGGCCGGGGAGGTAGCGCTCATGCGGGCAGCACCTCGGCGCTCAGGCGCGCCATTTCCTTGCGCAGGTGCTTGATGGCCGGCGTGACAATGGCCACGAAGTGCGACTCGCGCACCCGCCGTTGCACCTCCGACGTGAGCAGATAGCCCCGTGCGCCCTGGTGCAGCAGCGCAGACTGGGCCGCGCGCAAGCTCAGCTCGGCACCGTGGGCGCGGGCATCGAGCACGTCGATGAAGAATTCCACCGAGGGATCGAACGGCGTTTCGGCCAGCTTCATGACGCGCTGTTCCAGCGCATCGAGTTCGGCCTGCAGCGCATCGGGGCGGTCGTCCAGAAACTGGTTCACGTGGCCCAGCTGCCCCTCCACCGCCCACATGGAATCGATGGCGCCTTGCGTCACGCCCAGCGCCATGCCGCACTGGAGCATGACGAAGGCGGCGCGGATGCGCGCTATGGTGGGTTTGGCAGGGTCGGCAATCACTTCGTCGTGGGGCACGAAGCAGTCTTTCAGGGCCAGCGCGTAGGTGCCGGTGCCCTCCATGCCCGAGAAGCTGGGGCACTCGCGCATTTCCAGGCCAGCAGCGTCGCAACGCATGAGGAACATGAGTTCGCGGCCCACCGGCTCACCCTTGTCCACCACCGCAGCAATGGCGCCGCAGTAGTGGTCGGGCCCGAGGTTGCTGACCCAGGGCAACGTGCCGTTCACCATGTAGCCGCCCTCCACCGGGGTGGCCTTGAGCAACAGGCTCTCGATCTGCGCGTAGCTCTTCATGGGGTTGGACAGCGCCGTGCCGCCCAGCCGTGCGCCGCTGCTGTGCAAAGCCAGTGGCGTACCCATGAGGGCCGGGTTGCCCGAGCGCTCCATGTAGAGCCCGCACACGGCCTGGCACCACATCATGAAACCCGTGGCGCCACATACCCGCGACACCTCGGCCATGGCCTTGAGCGCCAGCGCGTAGCTGCCGTGCCCATGCGGCGCCGGCAGGTGCGCGCTCATGGCGCCGGCCGCCGCCAGGGCCTGCAGCACCTCGCGCGGGTAGAGGCCCTTGTCTATGTCCTGCACCTGCGCGGCCAGCGGCCCCTGGGCAATGGCACGCACCTGCTCCAGCAGCGTCTGGGCAAGGGCTTCCTGGGGCAGGTCTTTCGGGTTCATGGCGGGCTCCGGAGCAGTGGGTGGTGCGGACAGAGGATCAGGCGGCGCGGCTGATCTCGAACGGAATCGGGTTGCGCATGGTGTTGGCCACCGGCGAGTAGAAGTTGGCGTGCTGCACGATTTCATCGAGCACTTCGGGGGAGGCATCGCCCTCCACCACCACCTTCACGCGGATGGCCTGGAAGCCCATTTCCGGCGGCGTTTTCTGCAGCGCACCACCGGCCCCCCAGGCGGCCGGGTTGCCAATATCACCCTCCATGAATACTTCCAGCTTGGTCAGCTTCACCTGCTTCCAGGTGGCCACCGCGGTAATGCCCACCGCCAGGCAACCGCCCAGGCCCGAGAGCACGATTTCACCGGGCGCCGGTGCGGTGTCTTCGCCGAACAGGTGCAGCGGCTCGTCCACCACCACGGGCGCGTGGTTGCCCACATAGCTCAGGGAACGGTACTGGCCTTCCATCACCGTGTGCACCTTGTTGGTCCCGCGCGAGGCCGGGTTGTTGCGGCCCTTCTCGGCAAAGGCCAGCAAGCCATCGCGGTCGATGGGGCGCAGGTAGGCCTTCACGGTGGTGACTTCGGGGGTGGTGGCTTCGGCAGTGCTCATGGTGGGTGTCTCTCGGGTCAGTGGGGAAGTAAAGGGAAGCGGAATAACTGGGGTGGGCAAGCGTGCGCCTCAGGCCGCCATGGCCATGGGGGCACCGGTCTCGATGGGCAGCGCGGGGTCGCGCGACCATTCGTTCCAGGAACCGAAGTACATGCGCACATCGGTGAAGCCCGCCTGCTTGAGCGCAAGGAAGCTGTTGGAAGCGCGTGCGCCCTTGAAGCAGTACAGGTAAATGGTGTCGGTGGGCTTGATGCCGGCCACCGCGCACTCGGCCTGCACTTCGGCCGGCGACTTGATCATGGGGCCCTGAGCTGAAGGCTTCATGAAGCGGTACCACTCAATCCAGCGGGCGCCCGGCAGGCGTCCCTTGCGCGGCGCAAAGTCCTTGCCGTAGGGGGAGGAGCTTTCGCCGATCCACTCGTCCACATCGCGCACATCCAGCAGTACGGTGTCGGTGGACAGTGCAGCCAGCACGTCTTCCTTGGTCAGCATCACATCGGCGTGCGGCATCTGGGGGAAGGTGGCGGGTGTGGGCGTGACGGCCTCGGTGGACACTTCCATGCCCGCGCCCTTCCAGGCCGAGTAGCCACCGTTCAACACCTTCACGCTGGGGTAGCCCAGCCAGGTGAGCAGGTAGTAGCCGCGGCAGGACTGGCCGTAGCCGCTGTTCATGGCGTCCTCGTAGAACACGGCGGTTTCCTTGCCCGACAGGCCCACAGCGCCCAGCGCTGCAGCGAAGGTGGACGCCAGCTCCTTCAAGCCCTCGGGCGAGGAGGTGGCCAGGTAAGTGAAGATTTCGCGCAGGTTCACGGCGCCGGGAATGTGGCCGGCGGCGTAGGTGTCGGGGTCGCGGGTGTCGATGACCACCACCGGCGTTTCGGCCTGCAGTGCGACGAGTTCGGCGGGGGAAATCAGTACGGCGGTGGGTGCGGCGATGGTGGTCATGGGCGTCCTCGGCAGTGGGTGGTTGGGAAGGGTGACGCACCTTCTTTGCAACCCGCGTGCCAGCGGCCACGGCGCCGTGGACGAATCAGGAATCTGCTTTCAAATCAAGCGTTTGCCTGCTTCCCAGGGCAGTGGGTGGGCAGGGACCCTGCGCCATGGGCACCTGCTTACGCCAGGCAAAGATCGACAAAGTTCGACATTTTGTCTACACAATGTAAAACTTTGTTGGCCATGAACGGTTGGGCGCCTCAACGCAAGCCGGCCTTGCGCAAGCGGTAGTTGAACTGGCGCAGCGTCAGGCCCAGGCTCTGCGCGGCGCGGGTCTGGTTGCCGTGGTGGGCGGCCAGCGCCTGCTGGAGTTGCTCCACGGGGTGGGCATCGGCGCTGAGGTAGGGCCGGGTGAGTGGCATGGCCGGAGGTGCTGGCAGGGATGGCTGCGGAGTCAGGGGCATCACGGGCATGGCTGCCTGTGGCTCTGGCTGCACCCTCCCCGTGGGCAGCCGTTCCGGGTTGCGTTGCGGCAGCAACAACGGCGCCACATCGGCCGCGCCCAGCAGCGCCCGGTCGGCCAGCAGCACCAGCCGCTCGATGAGGTTGCCCAGTTCGCGGATATTGCCCGGCCAGTCGTGGGCTTCCAGCCGGTCCAGGGCCTCTGTGCTCAGGTTCACGTTGCGCTGGTGCAGCTGGTTGGCGCGGCTCAGGAAATGCAGTGCCAGCACGCGGATGTCTTCCCGCCGCTCGCGCAAAGAAGGCAGGCGTATGGGCACCACGTTCAGGCGGTAGTACAGGTCCTGGCGGAAGCGCCCGGCCGACACCTCGGCGGCCAGATCACGGTGCGTGGCGGCCACCAGCCGCACGTCCACCTGGGTTTCCTTGCGCCCGCCCAGCCGCACCAGCGTGCCTTCCTGCAGGGTGCGCAGCAGCTTGGGCTGCAGGCCCAGGGGCAAATCGCCAATCTCGTCGAGAAAAATGGTGCCGCCGCTGGCCTGCTCGAACCAGCCCGGGCGGGCCTGCTGCGCACCGGTGAAGGCGCCACGCTCATGGCCAAACAGCTCGGACTCGAACAGCGACTCCGGAATGGCCGAGCAATTCACCTTGATGAAAGGCCCGTCGCGCCGGCCGCTGGACCAGTGCACCGCACGGGCAAACAGCTCCTTGCCGGTGCCCGACTCGCCCAGCAGCAGCACCGAAGCCTGCGATGGCGATACCCGCTCCAGCTCATCGAGCGCGCGCAGCAGCGGCGCCGCCTGGCCCACGATGCCAAAGCGCGCGCTGCGCGCCTCCAGGGCTTTGCTCAGCAGCTCGTTCTGCGCCTGCAGGCGCCCGGTTTTCTCTTCCACCAGCGCCTGCAGCTGCAGCAGTTGCCCAGTGAGCGTGGCCAGCACATGCAGCACCGCCAGGTCGTCGCTCAGGTGGCGCTGGCGGCTGCGTATGCGGTGGCAGGCCAGTACGCCCACGGTGCGGCCGCTCACATCGATGGGCAGCGCCAGAAAGGCCACCGTTTCGGGCGGCAGGTCCTTGCGCGACACCGCCCGGAAAAGGAAACCGGGCTCGGCGTCGATGTCCTGAACAATGAGCGGCTGCCCCAGAGCCAGCACCGCACCCGTGATACCCTCGCCCACCTCATAGCGGCCGCGCGCGGCCTCGGCGCGGGTCAGTCCGTAGGCATGGCGTATGGCGGCACGCGGGGCACCTTCTGGCTCCAGCAGCACCACGCGCCCCCGGTTCAGGCCGAGCAACTCGCTCATGAGGTGCAGCATCTCGCGCAGCACCACATCGGGGCTCACAATCAGGCGCGTCACCTCGCGCAGCAACAGCAGTTCCTGGGCGTGCCAGTCGGTGCTGGCGGTACTGGAGCTGCTGGAAGGGTTGCCGCCGCCAGAGGATCTGGCCGCTGGAACAGCGCGCTCTGCAGCAGGGCTTGGGGGCGCAGCGCGGGCCATGGCTCAGCGAGCCCTCATTTGCGCCAGAAGTGCGTGGTGAACAGCACCAGCACCGTGAGCAGTTCCAGCCGCCCCAGCAACATGGCAAAGCTCAGCACCCACAGCTGGAAGGTGTTAAGCCCGCCGTAGTTGCTGGCCGGCCCCACCTCGCCCAGACCCGGCCCGATGTTGTTTACCGTGGCCACCACGGCCGAGAACGAAGTGACGATATCGAGCCCGGAGAGCAGCAACAGGAAGGTCAGGCCCATGGTCACCGCGCCATAAATGAGCATGAAGCCCAGCACCATGGTCATGACGTTCACCGGCACCGACTGCCCGCCCATGGTCACCGGGTTCACCACA
>JALOSG010000010.1 GCA_025458665.1 Serpentinimonas sp. | reverse complement strand
CGTCTGCTGCATGAGCGCGCAGTCTTTGCGGGTGCCGTCCGGGGCCAGGTGCACCACGTCGGCGGTGGTGATGATCAGGCGCTTGCCCGCGCGCACCACACGGCCGGTGGCCTGCAGCTCACCGCCCTGGAAGGCGGCCAGAAAGTTGATCTTGAATTCCACCGTGGTGACTTCCATGCCGTCCGGGGCCACGGTGAGACCGGCATAACCGCCGGCAATATCGGCCAGCGCCTGCTGCTGCGTCACCCGCTCGGAATACGGCAGGGCCAGCGTCACTTCGCCGGGCGCCACCGCCAGCAGGCGCACACCCAGATGCTGCATCATGCCCTGGCGGGCCAGGCTCTTGGCCACCCGCTCCCACAGCTCGGGGTGGGCACCCTGGGCGGGCGCGGCGGCGGAAGAGTCGGCTTGCATGGACAGGGAGCGGACGGCAGAAATGGACAAATTCGCGCGTGAAGGGTCGAGCAGGAAACCCGCCGATGTTAATTGACGTTTACGTAAACGTCAATTTAGGCCGGCACTGCTTTGTTCAGGCGCGCCAGCAGGCTGCGGGCCTCGCGCTCGTGCGCCTTGATCTCTTCCAGGTTGGCCTGCAGGTCGGCCAGTTGCGCCTCTACCTTGGCGCGGTGATCGGCCAGCACTTGCAGAAACTTGCGCATTTGCGGCCCGGTGTCGCGCGGGCTGTCGTACATGTCAATCAGGTCTTTGGCCTCTGTCAGGCTCAGGCCCAGCCGCTTGGCGCGCAGCGTCAGGCGCAGCCGGGTGCGGTCGCGGGCCGAGTACACGCGGTTGCGCCCCCCCGGGCCCTCGCGCTGCGGCTGCAGCAGGCCCATGTCCTCGTAGAAGCGGATGGCGCGCGTGGTCAGGTCGAATTCCTTTGCCAGATCGCTGATGCTGTAGGTGATACCAGTGGCCATGTAGAGGTGCGGCGCCCGGAGCGCTGTTTGACGTTTACGTAAACGGAACCTTGCAGCCGTGACTTTATACCGGCGCGGGGCCCTTGACTAGCCAGTCCTGCAGGCCAGCTGCGCCCGGGACCGACCCACTGTCTGCCGCCTGCTAGCCGCTGGGCAATCACTCGCCAGCCAGCCGAACCTGGCGCAGCGCGCGCCTGCGCAGCGCGTAGTCGGGCATGACACTGCCCACCACCTGCCAGAAGTCCGGGCTGTGGTTCATCTCGCGCAGGTGGCTCAGTTCGTGCACCACCACGTAGTCGATGATGTCCTGGCTCAGGTGAATAAGGCGCCAGTTCAGGCGGATACTGCCGTCGGTGCTGGCGCTGCCCCAGCGCGTGCCAGCGCTGGACAGACGCAGGCGCGTGTACATGACGCCCATGCCCACGGCGAAATGGTTCAGGCGTTCGGTGAACACCAGTTCGGCGCGGCGCATCAGCCAGGCCTGCGCGGCATCGCGGATACGGTCGCTGCCGGCATCGTGCGCCAGTGCCAGCACCAGGCAGCCATCGGCCAGCTGGGCCAGTCCGCTGCTGCGGGCATGGCTGGGGTCGAGCACCAGCCGCAGCGTGCCACCCAGATAAGGCACGGCTGCGCCGTCTTCCCAGCGCATGGGCTGCACCGACTGGCGCTGGCGTTCGTCGGCCTGCGCCAACTTCTGCAGCACCCAGTCGGCCTTGCTGCGCACAAAGGCTTCCACCTCGGGCAGGGGCGTCCAGCGTGGCGCCCGCACGCTCAGGCCATGATGGCCGACCGTCAACCCAATGGTGCGCCGCCGCCCGCGCTGGAACTCGTAGGCCACCAGACAGTCGCCCAGCAGGCATTCGCGGTTGGCGCGCGGATGGCGCCAGGTGCGGGGTAGGCCCGCCAGATCGGGGCTCGCGGGCGCTGTGCCAGCAGGGGAAGCGGCAGGCGATGCGGAGGCGGCCGGTGTGGCAGGGGCAACCGTGCCCGCAGGCGCCGCCAGGGGGACCGACCACCCCACATCGAACAAAGAGAGTTGCTGCGCGGCGGGCATGGCGTTTCAATGACTGGCGGCCGTGGGCGTGGAGGGGTAAGCCTCCGGGTCCAGCCGCCGCATCTCGGCCTCTATCCAGCGCTCCACCTCGCGCATGAGGTCTTCCGGGTCGCGGCCCTGGCTGGGTATGGGCGCGCCTATGGAGAATGTCACCGTGCCCGGGCGCTTGATGATGGCCTTGCGCGGCCAGCAGCGGGCCGAATTCACGGCAATGGGAATGACCGGTGCGCCAGTCTGCACGGCCAGCCGCGTGCCGCCCGACTTGTATACGCCCTGCTGGCCGCGGGGAATGCGGGTCCCTTCGGGGAACATGATGACCCAGGTGCCCTGATCGAGCAGGCGCTGGCCCTGCAGCACCACCTTGTTGAAGGCCTGCGAGCGCTTGGAGCGGTCGATGTGGATCATGTCCAGCCGGGACATGGCCCAGCCGAAGAAAGGCACATACAGCAACTCCTTTTTGAACACGTAGGCCAACGGATGCGGCATGAGCGTGGGCATGGCAAACGTTTCCCAGGTGGACTGGTGTTTGAGCAACAGTATGGCCGGCGCAGTGCTGCCCAGCGGCAGGTTCTCGGCGCCCACCACCTCATTGCGTATGCCCAGTATCCAGCGGCCGCCCCACACTGCCACCCGCAGCCAGCCCACACACATCCAGTACAGACGGGTGCTGCTGGAAAAAGGAGCGGCCAGCAACACGGCGGTGGCCCAGGGAATGACAGTCACCACCATGAAGACCAGGTGGAGCCAGGAGCGAATTACTGCCATAAGGGAATCAAGCGGACTTTACGGCGTCGCGCGCCAGGATGAAATCGGCAAAGGCGCCCAGGTCGGGGTGGATGCGGGTACCTGCAGGCAGGTCTGCCCCCACTTCGGCGGCTGGGCCAGAGGCAATGAGGTGGGCCTCACACCCGGCAGCGCTGGCGGCCATGGCGTCGCGCACGGAATCCCCGGCCGCCACCACGGAGGACGGCGCCACCTTCATGCGCCGGGCAATCTGCTGGAACAGCCCTGGGGCGGGTTTTCGGCAGTCGCAGCCCTCTTCGGGCGCATGCGGGCAGAAGAACACCGCTTCCACGCGCGCGCCGGCGGCGGCCAGTTCCTTGTGCATACGGGCGTGCACGGCATTGAGCGTAGCCACATCGAACAGCCCGCGCCCAAGCCCCGACTGGTTGGTGGCCACCACCACGCGCCAGCCGCCCTGATTCAGTCGGGCCACGGCTTCCAGCGCGCCGGGGATGGGTGTCCAGTCCTCCGGCGAACGCAGGAAGTCTTCCGGGTTCTCGTTCAGCGTGCCGTCGCGGTCCAGGACGATGAGTCTCATGGACGCCACTGTAGCGCTTCCGGACGATCTGGGCACAGCTTTGTGCTTTCCCTCAGGCAGCCAGACGGGACAAATCCGCCACCTGGTTCATGCGTTGGTGCAACGTGGCCAACAGGCCCAGCCGGTTGGCCTTCAGGGCGGGGTCCTCCGCATTCACCATGACGTGCTCGAAGAAGGCATCGACTGGGGCCTTGAGTGCCGCCAGCGCGCGCAGATGGGCGGTGTGGTCGCCGGCCTGCAAGGCGGCATCGGCCTGCGGAGCCACGCTGGCCAGGGCGGCTGCCAGCGCCTGTTCGGCGGCTTCGCGCAACAGAGCAGCATCCACCTGGGGCTGCACGGCACCTTCGGCCTTTTTCAGGATGTTGCCCACGCGCTTGTTGGCTGCCGCCAGCGCCGGGGCCTCGGGCAGCTTGGCAAAGGCGCGTACCGCTTCCAGGCGGCGGCCCACCTCGCTCAGGCGCGCCGGGCGCAAGGCCAGCACGGCGTCCACTTCCTGCGCGGTGTAGCCCTGCTCACGCAGGGAACCGCTCAGGCGGTCGTAGAAGAAATCGAGCAAGGCGGCGGTGGGGTCGGTGATGCGGTCACCGAACACGGGCACTGCCAGGCGCAGCAGCGCGGGAAGTTCCAGCGGCAGGTCCCGCTCGATGAGCATGCGCAGCACACCCAGCGCATGGCGGCGCAGGGCGAAGGGGTCGCGGTCGCCGCTGGGCAGGTTGCCAATACCGAACATGCCCACCAGCGTTTCGAGCTTGTCGGCCAGCGCCACGCACAGGCCCACCGGGTTGCGCGGGAGTTCATCGCCGGCAAAGCGCGGCTTGTAGTGGTCCTCGATGGCCTCGGCCACTGCAGCGTCCAGGCCGTCGTGGCGGGCGTAATAGCCGCCCATGATGCCTTGCAGCTCGGGGAATTCGCCCACCATGTCGGTGAGCAGGTCGGCCTTGGCCAGCAGCGCGGCCTGGTCGGCCTGGCGGGCCAGCAGGGCGGAGCTGCTGTCCAGCGCCTGCGCAATGCCGCGCGCCAGTGCACCCACCCGCTCCACGCGCTCGCCCTGCGTGCCCAGCTTGTTGTGGTACACCACCTTGGCCAGCCCCAGCACGCGCGATTCCAGCGGGCGCTTGCGGTCCTGGTCGAAGAAGAACTTGGCATCGGCCAGGCGCGGGCGTACCACGCGCTCGTTGCCACCCACCACCGCACTCGGGTCGGCGGGGCTGATGTTGCTCACCACCAGGAAGCGGTGCGTCAGGCGGCCTTGCGCATCGAGCAGCGGGAAGTACTTCTGGTTGGCCTTCATGGTCAGGATCAGGCACTCCTGCGGCACCTCCAGAAAGGCTTCATCGAAGCTGCAGGTGAGCACATTCGGGCGCTCCACCAGGGCGGTCACTTCGTCCAGCAGCGCATCGTCCATGAGCACCTGCACGCCCTGCCCCACTGCGGCAGCGGCTGCCTGCAACTGGCTCACCATGAGGGCGCGGCGCTCATCGAAACTGGCCACCACGGCGCCTTGCTCTTTGAGCAGCGCCGCGTACGCATCGGCGTTGGGCAGGGTGATGGGGTTTTGCAGCGCCTCGAAACGGTGGCCCTGGGTGCTGCGGCCTGCACGCAGGCCAAGCGTCTGTATAGGTACCACCTCGGCGCCGTGCAGGGCCACCAGGCCATGCGCAGGGCGGACGAAATGCACACTGCTCCATCCGGGGAGCTCGCAATCGGTCTCCAGCTGGTAGGTCATGACCTTGGGTATGGGCAGGCGGGCCAGTGCTTCATCCAGCGCCTTTTGCAGGCCCTCCGCCAGCGTCAGGCCAGGCGCCACGCTGTTCCAGTACAGGGCTTCGGCCTTGCCCTCGCCTTCGCGTTCCAGCGAAGCGAGCGCCGCGGCGGGGTTGCTCACATCCACGCCCAGTCCCGCCAGCCGCTTGAGCAGGGCCGGCGTGGCTTGCCCGCTGGCGTCCACACCCACCGATACGGGCATGAGTTTCTGGCGCACCGCTTTGTCGGGCGCCTGCGCCAGCACGCCAGTCACATGGGCCGCCAGCCTGCGCGGGGAAGCGTAGGGCGTGAGCACCGACGCGCCACTGGCCAGGCCGAGCGCCAGCAGCTGCTCGTGCAGCACGCCGGCAAAGGCATCGCCCAGCTTGCGCAGGGCTTTGGGCGGCAGCTCTTCCACGAAGAGTTCCACCAGCAAGTTGTTCATCGTGTTCTGCGCGCTCATGGTCAGGCGGCTTTCTTCTGCAGTTCGGCCACCCACTCGCGCGGGGCCATGGGAAAGCCCAGGCGTTCGCGGCTCTCGTGGTAGGCCTGCGCCACGCTGCGCGCCAGGTTGCGGATGCGCCCGATGTAGGCTGCGCGCTCGGTCACGGAAATGGCACCGCGCGCATCGAGCAGGTTGAAGGTGTGCGCCGCCTTGAGTACCTGCTCATAGGCGGGCAGCGCCAGTTGCTGTTCCATCAGGTGTTTGGCCTGCTTCTCGTGGGCGCCAAAGGCCGTGAACAAAAACTCGGCATCGGCATGCTCGAAGTTGTAGATGGACTGCTCCACCTCGTTCTGGTGGAATACGTCGCCGTACTTCAGGCCTGGCGCGTAGGTCAGGTCGTACACGTTCTCCACGCCCTGCAGGTACATGGCCAGGCGTTCCAGGCCGTAAGTGATTTCGCCGGTGATGGGTTTGCAGTCGAGGCCCCCCACCTGCTGGAAGTAGGTGAACTGCGTCACTTCCATGCCATTGAGCCAGACTTCCCAGCCCAAGCCCCAGGCGCCCAGCGTGGGGTTCTCCCAGTCGTCTTCCACGAAGCGGATGTCGTTCTGCTTCAGGTCGAACCCCAGAGCTTCCAGAGAGCTCAGGTACAGCTCCAGGATGTTGGCGGGCGCGGGCTTCAGCACCACCTGGAACTGGTAGTAGTGCTGCAGGCGGTTGGGGTTCTCGCCGTAACGGCCGTCTTTGGGCCGGCGGCTGGGCTGCACATAGGCGGCCTTCCAGGGCTCGGGGCCAATGGCGCGCAAGAACGTGGCCGTGTGGCTGGTGCCAGCCCCCACTTCCATGTCGTAGGGCTGGAGCAAGGCACAGCCCTGCCGGTCCCAGTAGGACTGCAGGGTCAGGATGATCTGTTGGAACGTGAGCATGGGCACTCGAAGGTGGGCCGGGGCACGGGGCCTCGGGAGCAGGGCAACCCCTGATTTTACGGCCGCCACCGGGCAGGCCGCAGGAACGCGGAGAGCCCGGCCAGCAGCACCACAGCAGCGCACAGCCCCACCACCGGCCACAGGCCCCAGCGCCCGGCCCAGCGGGCAAACGGTGTGGTGCCCTGCCGGCCTTCCGCAGTGCCGGCGAGTACGCCCCGCGTGAGGCGCGGCAGTTCCTGCACCACCTCCCCCCGGTGGCTGATGATGGCGGTGGACCCGGTGTTGGTGGCGCGCAGCATGGGTCGGCCCAGTTCCAGCGCACGCAGCCGCGAAATATGGCGGTGCTGGTCAATGGCCACGGTATTGCCAAACCAGGCGATGTTGCTCACGTTCACCAGCACGGTGGGGGCCTGGGCCTGGTCGTTGAAGGCCACCGCCAGTTCCTCCCCGAACAGGTCTTCGTAGCAGATATTGGGTGCAAAGCGCTGCCCATCCCAGTCGAACGCGGGCTGCCCCAGCGGCCCACGCGCAAAGTCGCCCAGGGGAATGTTCATGAGTTCGGTGAACCAGCGGAAGCCCCAGGGAATGAACTCCCCAAAGGGCACCAGGTGGTGTTTGTCGTAGCGGTACAGCGCGGCACCCGGCGCGGGTTCGGGCACACCCTCCCCGGGCCGCCAGCCAAGCACCGAGTTGGTGTACCCCGC
The DNA here is from genome assembly GCA_025458665.1 of Serpentinimonas sp. Classification (GTDB taxonomy): domain Bacteria; phylum Pseudomonadota; class Gammaproteobacteria; order Burkholderiales; family Burkholderiaceae_C; genus JALOSG01. The sequence continues at coordinate 18,736 of JALOSG010000010.1, read as the reverse complement.
CTCCCAGCTGCCCAGCGGCAGGCCCACCAGCACCGCCGCATGGCTGCCGTTGTTGGCCGCCAGAAGGCTGCGCCAGTAGTCGGCATCCAGCACCTGCGGCAACAGGGGAATAGCGGTTTCGGGCGCCACCACCAGCACGCGGTCTCCGCTGGCCGGAGCCTCCCGCGCCGCTTGCTGCACCTGCTCTGCGTACCATTGCAAAGCCAGCGGCAAGCCACTGCGTTCCTCGAACTTTTCGTCCTGCGGGATATTGCCTTGCAGGAGTCGCACCTGCGTCTGGCCGGCGGGCTGGGTGTGCTCGGGCAACACGGCGCCAACCCAGCCCGGCGCAGCGGGCACCACCAGCAGGGCCAGCCAGGCCAACAGAGCGCTGGTCATGCCTAGCCGCCCTATGCGGCCGCCGCGGGCCCAGGCCACCGCACCCATGGCCAGCCCGGCACTCAGGGCACCCATGCCATACACCCCGCTGTAGGGTGCCAGCCACGCCAGGCTGTCCAGGTGCGCATAGCCAGATGCCCCCCAGGGGAAGCCGGTGAACCAGGTGCCGCGGGCCCATTCGGCCAGCGTCCAGAGTGCGGCAAACAGCAGCGCCTGCCCCCAGGCACCCCAACCCGTGCGGCGTGCCAGCCACCACCACAGACCGCCCGCCAGCCCGTAGTACAGCCCCAGTGCAGCCGCCAGCGCCAGCACCGCGGCGGCGGCCAGCGGAGCCGCCATGCCGCCATACAGGTGCATGGAAATGAACAGCCACCAGAACGTGGCCGCCAGCATGGCCGTGGCGAACAGCCAGCCGCGCCGCAAGGCCTGCCCCGCCGACGCAGCGCGCCCCAGCAACGCCGCCAGGCACAGCATGGAAAGCCATTGCAGCCAGGCCGCTGGCTGACCCGCAGCGAGCGACGGAATGGGATCGGGGTGGATGCGCGAGGCCAGCGGCCAGGCGATGGACGCCGCGTGGGCCGCACCGGCCAGCAGCGCCAGCAAGGACGCTGCCCATGTCAGGGCCGGGGCCCCGGCCCTCACGCGTCCTGCGGCAGCCGCGCCACCTTGAACCATTTCACTGCGCCGCTCTTGGCATGCAGCACCGTGAAGCGCAGACCAGCCACCTCGTGCACATCGCCGCGCTTGGGGACGCGGCCCATGGCATCGGCCACCAGACCGCCGATGGTGTCGAAGTCCTCTTCGGGCAGGGTCACCTCGAAAGACTCGTTCACCCGTTCTATGGCTGTATCGCCCGCCACTCGCCAGGTACCGTCCACCAGCGCAAAGATGTCGCCGGCGTCTTCTTCCTCGTCGAATTCGTCCTCGATCTCGCCAACGATCTCTTCCAGCACATCCTCGATGGTGATGAGACCGGCCACGCGACCAAATTCATCGATCACGATGGCGAGGTGGTTGCGGTTGCCACGGAACTCGCGCAGCAGGTCGTTCAGGCCCTTGTTCTCGGACACAAACACCGGCGGGCGCAGCAGCGCACGCAGGTTGAGTTCTGGCGCGCGCTGCAGCTTGAGCAGGTCTTTGGCCAGGAGAATGCCAATGATGTTGTCGCGCTCCCCTTCGTACACCGGAAAGCGCGAGTGCGCGGTGTCGATGATGGTGTGCAGCAGGTCCTCGTAACTGGCATGGATATCGAGCACGTCCATGCGGGGCGCCGCCACCATCACATCGCCGGCGGTCATGTCGGCAATCCGGAGCACCCCTTCGAGCATCACGCGCGACTCGGCGTTGATGATCTCGTTGTCCTCGGCCTCGGCCAGGGTCTCCATGAGTTCTTCCCGCGAGTCGGGGCCCGGGTGTATGAACTCGGCCAGCTTCTGCAAGAAGCTTCGTTTGTCTTCCAGCCGCACCTTGGGGTGCGGCGACGTACTAGGGTAAGGGTCGGCCACTGAGCAGTCGATGTTGTTACGGGGACTGACAGGATACAACAAGGCCGCGGCAGACGGGTGAAAACCGGGCAGCAAGACCCCGCGGGCATAGGCGGGGCTGGCAAGGCCCGCGCTTATACAGGCCGGGTGTCCTTGTCGCGGCGGTCGGGCAGGCCCAGTGCACGCCGCAGCAGGTACCACAGGTAACGCGTCTGGACCTTGAAGTGGTAGTCGGTGCGGGCCACCTGCTCGTCCAGCATCTCGCTCACCTGCGACTCGAAATCGGCAGGGGGCAGGCGCAGGTGGGCCTGGCTTTCCGAGCCGTCCTGCACCACCGTGGCACCGCCTTTGCGCGCAATGGCCAGCATGGCCATGTTCTCGGTCAGTGCATGGATATAGAGCTGCTGCACCCCATGATTGCGCGCGTGCACCACGGCACGGCGGAACAACTGCATGCCGTAGCCGCGGCCGCGGGCGTGGTGGTTCACGCTGACGCCAAATTCGGCCATGCCTTCGGGCGGCTCCGCCGGACCCGGGGCCTGCTCAGTCAGGGCCGCCTGGGGCGTCAGGTAAGCCAGATGGGCCATGGCAATGAGACGCAACTGGCGGTTGAAAATGCCAAACACCTCATCGCGCTCGAAGTCGAGGTGGGCCACGTAACGGCGGATGTGGTCGTCGCTGGCCGCATAGCCGAAACGCAGATACCGGTCGCGCGGGCCCAGTTGCAGCAAATGCTCGGTGATGGCCGGGCAGTGCTCCGCTTCCAGGGCGCGTATGGGCACCTTGAAATGCGGACTCGGGGCCGGGCGGGCCGGAGGCGGGGTGGTCATGGGCGAAATATAAGGGTTTTCCCTAGTCCCGTCTGTGGCCAGGGGTTAGCCGGCCCAGCACCGATTGCAGCACTTCGGGGTGAAAGGCCAGCCCCACGTGGCCCACGCCGGGTACCACGCGCTCTTCAGCGCCGGGCAATACCGCAGTGCCCCACGGGTAGACGATGTTGTCACAGGGCGTGTGCCAGCATTCCATCCGGGCGCGCTCGGCGGGCCCTTCGCTGGCGGCCAGCGCCTGCAGCCAGGGGCTGTTCTGTTGCATCTGCTGGCCGCTGTCGGTGTTGCTGAAGCGGGCCATCCACGTGCCATGGTGGGGGGAACCCAGAGTGACCACGCGGCCCACGGTGGCCAAGTCCGGGCTGCTCTGGCCGGGACTGCGCGCCTCTCGGGCGCTGCGCCACCAGGCCCGCACCACCAGCCCGCCCATGCTGTGGCCCACCAGCCAGGGCGCCTGCCCGGTGGTGGCACGCAAGCGCTGCACCGCCTCCTCCACCGCCATGACGTGGGACTCGATACCGGCAAACGGCGGCTCCAGCGTCACGGCCACATAGGGAATGCCGCGCGCACGCAGCGCCTGCATCCAGGCTGTCCAGAACCCGCGGTTGCACAGGTAGCCGTGCACCAGCACCACACCGGGCATCCCGGTGTGTCCGCTGGGGACCGAATCGGGAAGCGCCCGGGCCCGGAAAGGCTGCCACCATGCGAACACGCGAAGGGCGCACCCCACCTCAAGCCACCACGCGCGCAGCAAAGTGATGGCACCAGGGGCATACCGCTGGTCGGACGGGGGCAGCGCGCCGCCCACCCCGCGCCTCCATGCCCAGCCCACCAGGGCGAACTCCAATGCCAGCACCCAGGCGAGCCCGCCCAGCCCGAACACCAGCCCAAGCAAAGCCATCAGGGGGCGCTCAGGCCAGAGCCACCAGAGCCAGGCCAGCGTTGCGGCCAAAGTGAGCAGAACGAGGGTGCGTTGTAGCCAGGCAATCATGGGTAAGCGCTTGCTGTGGTCTGGTGAGCGGGAAGCGTCGGCTGCCGGCTCCGGGTGTGCTTTGTGCGACACGGACTAGGGAATAGCCCTGTCATGGCTTGCGGGTGGCGACAGACACAATCTGCGGTCATTGCGCATTTTCGGTCAACCGCTGCACCCGTCTCCCCATGGAAAAAATCTGGCTCAAGAATTACCCGCCCGGCGTTCCTCACGAGATCGACCCCGGGGAGTACCGCTCCCTGAACGAGCTGCTGGAAAGCGCCTTCAAGCGCAACGCGAACTCGCCGGTATCCGTGTGCATGGACGCCTGGATGACCTATGGCCAGCTGGACCGCATGAGTGCCGCACTCGGCGCCTACCTGCAGGGGCTGGGCCTGCCCACGGGTTCGCGCGTGGCCATCATGCTGCCCAATGTGCCGCAGTTCCTGGTGACCATGGCGGCGGTGCTGCGCGCGGGCTACACCTGCGTGAATGTGAACCCGCTGTACACGGCCCGCGAGCTCAAGCACCAGTTGCGGGATTCGGGCGCCGAGGCCATCGTCATCCTGGAAAACTTTGCCCACACGCTGGAAGAAGTGATGGACGACACCCGCGTGAAGCACGTGGTGGTGGCCAGCCTGGGAGATTTGCTGGGCTTCTGGTATGGCCAGTGGATCACTTTCGCGGTGCGCCACCTGGGCAAGATGGTGCCCGCCTACAAACTGCCGCTCCAGGGCCCCGAGGGCGACCGAACGATTGTCCCGTTCCGTGCGGCGCTGGATCAGGGCTACAACCTCACCCTCAAACCGGGCGCGGTGGACCACGATTCCATCGCCTTCCTGCAGTACACCGGTGGCACCACCGGGCTGTCCAAGGGCGCTGTACTGACGCACCACAACGTGATTGCCGCCACGCTGCAAGCCGAGGCCTGGTTCACCCCGGCGCTGGACAAGATAGGCGATGTGCGCAAGGCCAACCACATCATGGCGCTGCCGCTTTACCACATCTTCGCGCTCACCCTGAGCCTGCTGGCCATGCGCCAGGGCGCGCTGATGACGCTCATCCCCAACCCGCGCGATATCCCCAAATTCGTGGAAGTGCTGAAAAAGCGGCCCTTCCACATGCTGCCGGCGGTGAACACGCTGTTCAACGGCCTGCTGCTCAACCCGCGCTTCCGCCAGCTCGATTTTTCCAGCCTCGTCATGTCGCAGGCCGGCGGTATGGCCGCCTCCGAAGGCACGGCGCGCCAATGGAAAGCCGTGACCAAGAGCGCCATGATCGAGGGCTGGGGCATGAGCGAGACCTGCGCCATCGGCACCAACAACCCGGTGACCAACGAGAACTACTCGGGCCACATCGGGCTGCCGCTGCCCAGCATTTCCATCGCCATCAAGGACGACGACGGCCAGACTCTGCCGCCGGGCCAGTCCGGAGAGATCTGCATCAGCGGCCCCAACGTCATGCGCGGCTACTACAACCAGCCTGAAGAAACCGCCAAAGCCTTCACCGCCGATGGCTACATGCGCACCGGGGACATTGGTGTCATGGACGACGGCGGCTTCGTGCGCATCGTGGACCGCAAGAAGGACATGATCATTGTCTCGGGCTTCAACGTGTTCCCCACCGAGCTGGAAAATGTCATTTCCCTGTGCCCGGGCGTGGTGGAGTGCGCGGCCGTGGGCGTGCCGGATGCGCATTCGGGCGAAGTCATCAAGGTGTACGTGGTGCGCAGCGATCCCACCCTGACCGAGGAAGCCGTGGCGCGCTACTGCCACGACAACCTCACTGGCTACAAGCGGCCCAAGTACATCGAGTTCCGCGACGAACTGCCCAAGAGCAACGTGGGCAAGATCCTGCGCCGCGAACTGCGCCAGAAGTGAAGACCGCACCGCCCCAGCCAGGGGTTTTGCTTCAGGGCGGGAAGCGCTAAGCTAGCACCATGGCTGTTTCACTCCCCCCTGGCGTTACGCTGCTGGAGCGCAACTGGCTCTCGGCCAACAACGTGCTGTTCGACGACGGCGAACACAGCGCGCTGGTGGATTCGGGTTACTGCACCCAGTCGAGCCAGACCGTGGATCTGGTCACGGCGGCGCTGCGCGGGCGCACGCTCGACCTGCTCATCAACACCCACCTGCACAGCGACCATTGCGGCGGCAATGCGGCCCTGCAACTGCGCTACCCGGGCCTGCGCACCCTGATTCCACCCGGCGAGGCCGAGGCTGTGAAGGTCTGGAACCTGCGCGAGCTCTCTTACGACGCCACCGGCCAGCACTGCCCACGCTTCGAGTTCGATGACCTGCTGCTGCCTGGGCAGAGCCTGGATCTGGCCGGCCGGCACTGGCTGGTGAAGGCGGCGCCCGGCCACGACCCGCACGCCGCGCTGCTGTTCGAACCCGAAACCCGCACCCTCATTTCGGGCGATGCGCTGTGGGAAAACGGCTTTGGCGTGGTGTTCCCGGAACTCCTAGGTGAACCCTCTTTCGATTGCGTGGGCGATACGCTGGACCTGATCGAGTCGCTGGCACCGCGCGTGGTCATTCCAGGCCATGGCTCCCCCTTCGGCGTCCAGCAGGATGCCACAACCCCCGACGACCTGGCGCTGGCACCGGGCAGCATGCCGCCGGTGGTGAGGGATGCGCTGGCCCGGGCGCGCCGACGGCTGGAACAGTTCATCCGCTCCCCTGAAGCCCATGTGCGCTACGCGCTCAAGGTGCTGCTGAAGTTCCGGTTGCTGGAATGGCAGACCGTGGGCTGGACCAGCCTGCTGGACTGGGCCCGCCAGACACCGTACCTGGTTGCGCTGCACCGCGACCACGCAGCCGGCCAACCGGTGGAAGACTGGTTGCGCGAGCTCGTGACCGACCTGGAGCGCTCGGGCGCTGCCCGGGTGGCTGGCGACACGGTCTACAACACCTGAGCAGCGCCCCGCAGGCACCGCCCTGGTATCAGAGCGCCAGCATCACAGCCCCAGCATCAGCCGCAGGTTCTGTACCGCCGCGCCGCTGGCACCCTTGCCCAGGTTGTCCAGCCGGGCCACCAGCACCGCATGCCGGTGGGCCTCGTGCGCAAACACCCGCAACTCCAGCCGGTTGGTGCCGGCCAGCGCCACGGCGTCGAGCTTGCCGTCTTCGGTGGCGGGCAGTACCTGCACCCACTCACTGCCGGCGTAGTGGCGCGCCAGTGCGTCGTGCAACTGGGCAGCCGTGGGCTTGCCCGGCAACTCGTCCAGGTGCAGCGGCAACTGCACCAGCATGCCCTGGCGGAAATTGCCCACCGCCGGCACGAACAGGGGCCGGCGCTTCAGGCCGGTACAGGCCATGATCTCGGGAATGTGCTTGTGGCTCAGGCCCAGCGCATACAGCTCGAAGGGCGCCGCAGTGCCCGCCTCGTAGGCTTCGATCATGGTGCGGCCACCGCCGGAGTAACCACTCACACTGGGCAGGCATACGGGTTGGTCGGGGCTCAGCAAGCCGGCGTCTATCAGCGGGCGCAGCAGCGCAATGGCGCCGGTGGCGTAGCAGCCCGGGTTGGCCACGCGGTCGGCCCGCTGCACCGCTTCGCGCTGGCCCGCGCACAGTTCCGGGAAACCGTACACCCAGCCCGGTGCAGTGCGGTGCGCAGTGGAGGCGTCGATGATGCGGGGCCCCCGGCTGCCGCTGGCCCGCAGCGCATCGACCATGGCCACGGATTCGCGGGCCGCGTCGTCGTGCAGGCAAAGGATGACGACATCGGCTTCGGCCATGATGGCGCGCTTGGCCGCCGGGTCTTTGCGCTGCTCGGGGGCAATGCTCAGGAGTTGCAGGCCCGCCATACCGGCCAGCTGCTCGCGGATTTGCAGCCCGGTGGTGCCGGCTTCGCCGTCGATGAAAATGCGGTGCGTACCGGGCATAGCGGCAGAGCCTGGAGATGAAGCGGGGGCCATGTTCTGAGCCTCTCTGGATGGAATCAGGGGTGAATCTGGTGCGGATTTGTGGCGCGTGGCAGGGCGCCGCTGTCAGCTTCGCACAAGTTTTGTGCATTGCCGCATGATACATTTGGCTGTTCGAGTGTTCCTTGCCTGCCCGCAAAATGGCGCTTCGTGCAGCTACGTCTGCCCCGCAGTTTTGCCGCAAGGTCGGACGTGTCGTTGAACCACTCCCACTGAGAAATCCCATGAAGATACACGAGTACCAAGGCAAGGAAATCTTGCGACAGTTCGGCGTGCCTGTGCCCCGCGGCATTCCGGCATTCACGGTGCAGGAGGCGGTGGAAGCCGCTCAGAAACTCGGCGGCCCCGTGTGGGTGGTCAAGGCCCAGATCCACGCCGGTGGCCGTGGCAAGGGCGGTGGCGTGAAGGTGGCCAAGTCCATCGACGACGTCAAGCGCCTCGCCGGCGAGATCCTGGGCATGCAGCTCAAGACGCACCAGACCGGCCCGGAAGGCCAGAAGGTGCGCCGCCTCTATATTGAAGACGGCGCCGACATCCAGAAGGAATACTACGTGTCGGTGGTGACCGACCGCGCCACGCAGAAGGTGGCCTTCATTGCCTCCAGCGAAGGCGGCATGGACATCGAGGAAGTGGCCCACTCAACGCCCGAGAAAATCGTCACCGAATTCATCGACCCGCTCACCGGGCTGGGCGACGCACAGGCCAAAAAGATTGCCGACGCCATTGGCATGCCGGCCGATTCCACCGCCCAGGCCGTGGACATCTTCCAGAAGCTCTACAAGTGCTACATGGACACCGACGCTTCGCTGGTGGAAATCAACCCGCTGAACCGCGACGGCAAAGGCAACGTGATTGCGCTGGACGCGAAGTTCAACTTCGACTCCAACGCGCTGTTCCGCCACCCCGAGATCGTGGCCTACCGCGACCTCGACGAGGAAGACCCCGCCGAGATCGAGGCCTCCAAGTTCGACCTGGCTTACATCAGCCTGGACGGCAACATTGGTTGTCTGGTGAACGGCGCCGGCCTGGCCATGGCCACCATGGACACCATCAAGCTGTTTGGCGCTGAGCCCGCCAACTTCCTCGATGTGGGCGGCGGCGCCACCCCCGAGAAGGTGACCGAGGCGTTCAAGATCATGTTGAAGAACGACAAGGTCAAGGCGATCCTGGTCAACATCTTCGGCGGCATCATGAAGTGCGACACCATTGCCACGGGCGTGATCACCGCCTGCCGCGCGGTGAACCTGAGCGTGCCGCTGGTGGTGCGCATGAAGGGCACCAACGAGGAACTGGGCAAGCAGATGCTGGCCGAGTCCGGTCTGCCCATCATCAGCGCCGACACCATGGCCGAGGCGGCCCAGAAGGTCGTTGCGGCGGTCAAGGCCTAAAGGAAAGCGAGAACAGCCATGTCCATCTACATCAACAAAGACACCAAGGTCATCACCCAGGGCATCACGGGCAAGACCGGTCAGTTCCACACCGAGAAGTGCCAGGAATACGCCAACGGCAAGAACTGCTTCGTGGCCGGTGTGAACCCGAAGAAGGCCGGTGAGTCGATCTTCAACATTCCCATCTATGCCTCGGTGAAGGAAGCAGCCACGCAGACCGGCGCCACCGTGTCGGTGATCTATGTGCCGCCCGCCGGCGCCGCCGCCGCCATCTGGGAAGCCGTGGAAGCCGACCTGGATCTGGCCATCTGCATCACCGAAGGCATTCCCGTGAAGGACATGCTGGAAGTGCGCAACCGCATGAAAGCCAAGGAAGCGGCCGGTGGCAAGAAGACGCTGCTGCTGGGCCCCAACTGCCCGGGCCTGATCACGCCCGACGAGATCAAGATCGGCATCATGCCCGGCCACATCCACAGGAAAGGCCGCATTGGCGTGGTGTCGCGCTCCGGCACCCTGACCTACGAAGCCGTGGCACAGCTCACCGAGATCGGTCTGGGCCAGTCCAGCGCCGTGGGCATTGGTGGCGACCCCATCAACGGCCTGAAGCACATCGACGTGATGCGCGCCTTCAATGACGACCCCGACACCGACGCCGTCATCATGATTGGCGAAATTGGCGGCCCCGACGAAGCCGAAGCCGCGATGTGGTGCAAGGCCAACATGAAGAAGCCCATCGTGGGCTTCATCGCGGGTGTCACCGCCCCTCCGGGCAAGCGCATGGGCCACGCCGGCGCATTGATTTCCGGTGGTGCCGACACGGCCGATGCCAAGCTCGCCATCATGGAAGAGTGTGGCTTCAAGGTCACGCGCAACCCGTCTGAGATGGGCAAACTGCTGAAGGCCATGCTGTAAATCCAACCGCGTTTTTTCACTTTGCGGGCCAGCCTCCCGGATGGGGGCTGGCCTGTTGCTTTTTGTAGCGGAACGCAGTGCAACTTGGGATATAAACAGTGTGATCAGGGTGTTAGCGGAGGCCACAAAAATCAGGCCCCAGTGTGGCTTCGCGCCGCAAAGGACGTGGGTAGTCGCATGCACTGCGAGTTTTTCAGCCTGACCCATGTAGGGCGGGTACGCCAGAACAACGAGGATGCTCTGGCGGTACTTCCGCACGCCGGTCTGGCGGTGCTGGCCGACGGCATGGGCGGCTACAGCGCGGGCGAAGTGGCCAGCGAAATGGCCACCCGCGTGGTACTGGAGCAGCTGGCCCCGGTGCTGGAGCGCTCGCGCCTGGAGGGCCAACCCGACGAGGACATTGCGCCGCTGCTCATGCGCAGCGTGGCGGCCGCCAACCTGGCCGTGTTCGATGCATCGCGCCACACCCAGGCCTACCGCGGCATGGGCACCACGCTGGTGGTGGCAGTCTTTCTGGGCGACCGGCTGGTGGTGGGACATATTGGCGACTCCCGGCTCTACCGTTGGCGCAATGGAGAGTTGCTGTCCTTGACCCGCGACCACTCCATGCTCCAGGAACAGATCGATGCCGGCCTGATCACTCCGGGCGTAGCCCGGTTTGCGCCCTACAAGAATCTGCTCACGCGTGCGCTGGGCATGGAGGGAGAAGTGCGCGCGGACGTGAGCGAGCACTCTCTGGCCCCCGATGACGTCTACCTGCTTTGCTCGGATGGGCTCAATGACATGCTGAGCGACGAGCACATGGCCGAAATTCTGACCGATCATCCCAATCTGGAGACCGCTGGTCAGGCGTTGATGGATGCAGCCAACGCAGCAGGAGGACGGGACAATATTTCGCTCATCATGGCCCTCTGCGTCCCGGAAAATACCGGGACGGGACAGCTTGCTGGTGCCATTGCCCGCTGAATGCCCATTAAGATGTCCCAAAATCCGGAGGATCTCAGGAGCACCCCATGGCGAAAATGACCATCTCCATAGACGGAGTGGCGATCAAGGACATAGAGCTCACCAAGGAGCGGACCACGCTCGGCCGACGCCCCTACAACGATATCGTTATCGACAATCTGGCTGTCAGTGGTGAGCACGCGGTGTTTGCCGTGCGCAACCAGCAGGTGGAGGTGGAAGATCTCAACAGCACCAATGGCACCTATGTCAACGGTAAGGCGGTGCGGCAGGAAGTGCTACAGCCGGGCGATGTGGTGGAGATCGCACGTTACCGCATCACTTTCGAGAATCTGGCTCCCCAAGGCGCCGGTGGCAAAGAACTCGACGCCATGCTGGCCGCCTATGCGGTGCCGGCACCGAGCCCCGCTGCCGCACCCTCCGGTTTCGCCCACTCCAGCCTGACGCCGCCGCCCTTTGCCCAGACCCAGGCGGCGCAAGCGCCGGCCGCTTCGTCCGATCTGGTCGGGCGCATCCTGGTACTCAATGGGCCAGCCGCTGGCCGAGAGATGAGCCTGGTGAAGGTGGTGACCACGCTGGGCAAGCCCGGTGTGGCCATTGCCGCCATCACGCGCCGCGCAGACAGCTACCTGCTGAGCATGGTGGAAGGGCACACGGCTCCCACCATCAATGGCCAACCACTGGGGGCCAGCCCCGTAGCCCTGCGCGACCAGGACCAGATTGAACTGGCCGGTACGCAGATGCGCTTCGTCTTGTCCCCCCAACCCCCTTCTTGAACGGACAGGACGATCCCGTTTTGCTGGAACTCGATTCCCAACTCCCTGGCAGCGACCTGCGGGTGCGTGTCCTGGGCTGCTCCGGCGCCATTGGCCGCGGGGTGCGCACCACGTCTTTCCTCATCGATGACCGCCTGCTGGTGGACTGCGGCACCGGTGTGGGCGACCTGACTCTGGAAGAAATGGCGCGGGTGGACCATGTCCTGTTGACGCACACCCACGTAGATCACATTGCCGCCCTGCCCCTCATGCTCGACGCTGTGGGCAGCCTGCGCACCGAGTCCCTGGTGGTGCATGCCCTGCCTGCCACCATAGCCGACCTCCAGGCGCACATTTTCAACGGCATCATCTGGCCCGATTTCACTGCCATTCCCTATCAGCGCCCCTACCTGCGCTTTGAGCCACTGGCGGTGGGAGAGCAGTTCGACCTGTGCGGCCATCTGGTGGAGGTGCTGCCAGCCAGCCACACCGTCCCGGCTGTGGGTTACGGCATCCAGGCGGCCAGTGGCTGGTGGGTGTTCACCGGCGACACCGACCACCACCTGCCCTTCTGGCAGCGCATCAACCAGCTACCGCTGGCCATGCTGGTGATCGAAGCCGCCTTCAGCAACCAGGAAAAGCAGGTAGCCAAGGTCAGCAAGCACCATTGCCCGGACACCCTGATCGAGACCCTGGCCTATCTGGCTCCGCCCGCTCAAGGGCGTATCCGTGTGGGTATCACCCACACCAAGCCTTCGGAAGCGGAGCGGATCCGGGCAGAAGTCACCGCCATGGGCGTCCCTCCTCACGTGGAACTGGTGTGGCTGGAAACGGGCATGGAACTGGATTTCTGAAAGCCGGCGAGCTTTATTTGTCAAGCGCAGCCCGCAAAGCCGCCGCCGGACAGGCGAAGCAGGAATAATCCGCTGCAACAGTCCACCCTTGCGGCTCAGCCATTGACGTGATTGCCTCTCCGCCTCCCAGAACCACAGACATCCCGCCCTTGGCATCGCCCGGCTCACAGCCGCCGCCTACCGGAAAGTGGGCCAGCCCGGCCCTCTGCGCCCTCGACGGAGTGGCCTCGGCGCTGCCCACTACGCTGGGCAGTACCCTCCTTCTGTATTCTCTAGTTGCACCCGAGTGGCTGTCGGCAGGGGTATTGGCCGCCGTACTGGGGCTGGTCATCACCCATGCGCTGACCATGCGCATATCTCGCCCGGTCTTCAACGCCGGACGAGTATTCGAAGCAGCCACTCTGGCCGTCATGGTTCAGCAGACAGTGCTGCAGTTTGGCCGCTGGGGAATTACCGACACGTCGACCACCCGTCTCGCGGTCATTTGCTGCGTGCTGCTGGTCGCTGGCCTGACGGTAGGCCTGCTGGCACTGGCCCGTGCCGAACGGTTTGCACGCTTCATTCCCCATCCGGTGTTCGTGGCTTTCTCCAACAGCGTGACGCTGACCCTGCTGCTGACCCAACCCCAGCAACTGTTGCAGCAAATGCAGGCCAGCCCCCATGCCTGGCCTGTGGCCCTGGTGGCGCTGGCGGTGCTGGGAGTAGCCCTGGCGGTGCGCACATGGCTGCCGCGGTGGCCTGCCGGAGCCTGCGGCCTGTTGACGGGTACCCTGCTGGCGCTGGGTCTGGCGCAGCAGGGCTGGGCCATGCCGATGCTCATCGCGGATCTGACATGGACCCTGCCGTTTCTGCAGGCCGACTTTGCCAATCTGTTTCACACCGGATCGGCATTGCCCCTGATGCTGGTCATGGCCAAAAACGGCGTGATTCTGGGCGTGCTGATTTTCCTGAACACCTTGGTGACGGGACAGATGCTGTCGCAGGTGGACGACCGCGCCAGCAACCGTCCGCGCGACAAGGTGCTGCAGGCACTGGCGTATGCGCTGTCGGGGCTGTCCGGGTCGACCCCTGTGTCGGGATCGCCGTCTGCGTCGATGAGTGCCATGCGACATGCCCCCCGGGTGGACTGGGAGCGCACTCTGGGTATCGCGGCCTTGCTGGTGGTAGCGCTTCACCTGAGCGGAGCGTTGACCTTGCTGCCCACCGCGGCCCTGATAGGACTGTTGCTGTTCGATGCCTGGATCATGTGGGACAGACCTTCGGTCAAACAGTTCTGGCTCTGGCTGCGCCGTCACCCCTTGCCCAGCCACACCTGCGAAGACCTGGTGGTGATTGCGGGGGTCATGGCGGCCTCTCTGCTGGCCAACATGGTGGTAGGCCTGCTGACTGGTTTGTTGCTGGGCTTGCTGCTGCACGCCCACCGCAACACGCGCCGTCCGGTCCGGCAGGTGTGGACAGGACGGCAGGTGAGTTCCAATTGCGCGCGCACACGGGCCGATCAGCAAAAGCTCAACGAGCACGGAGACGCATTGATCGTGCTGGAACTGGACACGCACCAGTTTTTTGCGTCGGCCTCTTTGCTCAACACCACAGTGCGGGACCATCTGCATGGCCTGCCTGCCCACGGTGGTTCGACCGCCGGCCGCACCCCGCTGGTGGTGGTGCTGGACTGGAGCTACGTACGCAATACGGATACCAGCGTCGCCATGGTGGTGGCCCGCCTGCATGCGTATGCCCGGGAACAAGGGGTGCGTATGTTGCAGGCAGGCACCGCCTTGCACCAGGGCACCGTGCATGACCTGCTGCTGCAAAGCCTGCCCGCGGCCGATATCTACCCCGACCTGGACCATGCCCTGGAAGCTGCCGAGAACCAGGTGATTGCGCATTACAGTGGCACGCCCACGGCACTGCCCGATACCACCGGCACCTCTGGCGCGGCAGGAGACGGTGACACCGAGGCACTTTGGGCGGGGGCTCCGCTGCTGCATGGACTCACCAAAGAGGAGCAGCAGGAGGTGCGCAGCCGCATGACGCTGCACAGTCTGGCCGAGGGCGATGTGCTTGTGGAAGCTGGAGCGGAGGCCGACGGCGTTTGGCTGATTCTGGCGGGTACGGCCAGCGTGAGGGTGAAATCGGCCCGGGGAGATTCCGAGGTGCGGCTGGCCGGCATGCGCGAAGGCACCACGGTGGGCGAGGTGGGCTTCCTCGACGGGGCGCCGCGCTCAGCGACCGTGCGGGCGGAAACCGCCGTGCAGGCGGCGCAACTCAGTCGGGCCAGCTTCAACAGGCTGGCTCAGTCCCACCCGCACATAGTGCAGCGCTTGCTGACCAATATGGCGCTGGACCTGGCAGCGCGCTTTCGCAACACGCACAGCAAGGTGGTGGCGCGTCAGCAGGTGCGCTGACCCTGCCCGCTGCGCCGTTCAGCCTGTTCGGCTCCAGGCTTCTGGCACCAGGGCAGCGCGCGTGCTGAGTGCGACCGCACGGGCCGCCTGCGCAAAGTCTTCCCCGGCGCTGGCGTACAGGATGGCCCGCGAAGAATTCACCGCCACCGAACCCGTGGTGGTAGTCGCGTTCCCGCGCCAGCCTGCGCGCACGGTGGTGGCTGCGTCTCCTCCCTGGGCGCCCACGCCCGGAATGAGCAGCGGCAAGGTCGGGGCGATGTCGCGCACGCGGGCAATTTCTTCCGGGTAGGTGGCACCCACCACCAGACCCAGTTGCCCGTTCAGGTTCCAAGGCCCTTGCGCCAGCGCGGCCACATGTTCGTACAGCAGGGGCTGGCCGGGCACGCTGGCCAGCCGTTGGTTTTGCAGGTCATCCCCACCGGGGTTGCTGGTGCGGCACAGCAGGAAAGCTCCCTTGTCGGGGTACTGCAGGTAGGGCTGCACGGAATCGAAACCCATGAACGGGGACAGCGTCACGGCATCGGCGCCGTAGCGCTCGAAGGCCTCTCGGGCGTACTGCTCTGCGGTGCTGCCAATGTCACCGCGCTTGGCATCGAGAATGACCGGCACGCCCGGCGCCACGCGGCGCATGTAGGCCATCAACTGCTCGAGCTGGTCTTCGGCACGGTGGGCGGCAAAGTAGGCAATCTGCGGCTTGAAGGCCAGCGCCAGGTCGGCGGTGGCGTCCACCATGGCGGCGCAGAAATCGAAAATCCGGCCCGCATCGCCGCGCCAGTGCAGCGGGAAGCGCTGGGGTTCAGGGTCCAGGCCCACACACAGCAGGGTCTGGTTCTGGCGCTCGGCGGCCAGCATCTTTTCGAGGAATTTCATGCCCGGATTGTAGGCACCGCCCCCGAAGCGACGGTACGGTCTGCGGAAATTTGTTAACGTCGACACTCCCCAGCCTCACCGCCGCCCATGCCCACCCTGACCAAACAACAACTCATTCTGCTGGTGCTCCTGACGCTGGTGTGGGGGCTGAACTGGCCCATCATGAAGGTGGGGGTGACCGGTTACCCGCCGCTCACCTTCCGCGCCCTGTCCATGTGGGTGGGGCTGCCGGTGCTGGGGCTGGCGCTGTGGTGGCTCAAGGTGCCGTTCCGGCTGCAAGCCGGGCCGGGCGGGCGGGACTGGCTGGAGTTGCTCAAGCTGGCCTGCACCAATATGTTCGTCTGGCACGTGTGCATCATCCTGGCGGTGAGTGCGCTGTCCAGTGGCCGCGCGGCCATTCTGGGCTACACCATGCCGATTTTCTCGGCGCTGCTGGGCGCTGTGCTGTTTGCCGCCGTGCTGAGCCGGCGCGGCTGGCTGGGCGTGGGGGCGGCCAGCGTGGGCGTGGTGCTGCTGCTGTGGCACGAATTCACGGCACTGACCGGCAAGCCCGAAGCGGTGGGACTGGCACTGCTGGCGGCAGCTTCGTGGGCGCTGGGTACCCAGTTGCTGCGCCGCACCACCTTGCCTGTGCCCACCCTGACCATTTCTTTCTGGATGACGGCGTTGACTGCGGTGGTCATGACCGCCATGGCCTGGTGGTTCGAGTCCCCGGCCGACGGGGTGTGGCCCGCCATGGGCACAGCCTCTTTGTGGGCCATGCTGTACAACGGCGTGATGATTTTCGGCTTTGCCCACGCGGCCTGGTTTTTCCTGGCACGCAGCCTGCCTCCGGTGGCCTCCACCTTGAGCGTGATGCTGATTCCGGTGCTGGGCGTGTTCAGCGGAGCGCTGTGGCTGCGTGAGCAGTTGTTCTGGCAGGACTATGTGGCCATGGCGCTCATGGTGGTGTCCATAGCATCCGTACTGTGGCCAGCGCGGGCCAGCGCCAAAGCACCATGAGAAATACAGGGCCGACACCGCAAGAGCCGACACGGCCGGACAGCGAAGAGCGCCCCTCCTGGGTGGCGCTGCTGGGCTGCGTGGTGCTGGCGGGTGTGGTGTACCTGGCCATGACGACGGGGACGGCAGGCGGTGGCGTACCTCCCCCCGACCCCACCCGCCTGGCCCTGGGGCTGGCCATCTTTGTGCTGGTGGGTGGCCTCTGGATGAGCCAGGCCCTGCACCTGAGCATCACCGCCCTGCTGGTGCCGGTGCTGGCCAGCGTGGCGGGCCTCATGACCCCCCGCGAAGCTTTCTCGGCCTTCGCGCAGCCTGTGATTTTTCTGTTCATGGGCGGCTTTGCGCTGGCGGCGGCCCTGTCGAAGCAGGGCATGGACCGCGCACTGGCCCATGCAGTGCTGCGGCTGGCAGGCGGGCGGCAGGTGCTGGCCGTGCTGCTGCTGTTCCTGCTCACCGCGCTGCTGTCCATGTGGCTGAGCAACACCGCCACCGCCGCCATGATGCTGCCGCTGGCACTGGGTCTGCTGGGGCAGGATGCACCGCTACGCACGCGCGCTTTCGTGTTGCTGGGCCTGGCCTACAGCGCCAGCATAGGCGGCATGGGTACGCTGGTAGGCAGCCCACCCAACGCCATTGCCGCCGCGCAAGCGGGCCTGAGTTTTGCCGACTGGCTGGCCGTGGGCCTGCCTGCCGTGGCGGTACTGCTGCCTCTGGCCTGGGCCACGCTGTACGGGGTGTTGCGGCCCGAACTGGGCGGAGGCACAGCCACGCCGGCTTCGCCAGCCACCGCCTATGTGCCACTGGCATGGACGCCGGCGCGCATCACCACCGCCGCCATCTTCGGGTTCACAGTGCTGGGGTGGGTGTTCAGCGCACCGCTGGGGCGCTGGCTGGGCGTGGCGCAGGACATGGATGCGCTGGTGGCGGTGGCCGCCATCGTGCTGCTGGGCGCCACCGGCGTGCTGCGCTGGCCCGACTTTGAGCGCCATACCCAGTGGGGCGTGCTGCTCCTGTTTGGCGGCGGGCTCACGCTGAGCCAGATCATGGCCACCTCGGGCGCCAGTCTGTTTCTGGCGCAGGGGCTGGTGTCCTGGGTGGGCGGTGCGCCAGCGTGGCTGGTGTTGCTGGCGGTGGTGGGCTTTGTGGTCGTGCTCACCGAACTGGTGAGCAACACCGCAAGCGCGGCGCTGCTCATTCCCATCGTCATGGGCATGGCACCTGCGCTGGGGCTGGACGCCCCCGGGCTGGCGGTGGCCGTGGCCCTGGCGGCGTCTTGTGCATTCATGCTGCCAGTGGCCACCCCGCCCAACGCCATCGTGTTTGGCTCGGGGCAGGTGTCTCAGCGGGACATGATGCGCTGTGGACTGGTACTCAACAGCTGCTCCACGCTGGCTATCACTGCGCTGATTTACAGCGTGGTGTGAGACCGTGCGCGCGGGCCACTAAAGCGTACCCAGACCGCCATGCACACCGCCCCGAGTACCACGCCCACCGCATCGGCCAGCCAGTCCAGCACATCGCCGTAGCGCCAGCCGGTGGCGTGCTGGGCCACTTCGATGAAGGCGCCAAACACCAGCAGGCCGGGCAGCAGTACGCGCAGGCGTTGCGGGTAAGCCAGCCAGCCCAGTACGGTGAGGACCGCAAAGCCAAAGGCATGCTGGGCCTTGTCCCACCAGTCCAGCACCTGCGGCGGGAGCTGTTCCACCGGCAACAGCGACAAGACCAGCACGGAGGCCGAAGCGCCCCAGAAAGCCAGGGCCCAGAACAGGGGCAGCCAGCGGGCCATCTGGGTCATATCAGGACAGGCTGCGTTCCAGCGCGTCCACAAACATGGCCGGCACGTCGAAGCCAGTCTGCTGCTGGATTTCCTGGAAGCAGGTGGGGCTGGTGACGTTGATTTCGGTGACCTTGTCGCCAATCACGTCCAGGCCCACCAGCAGGAGCCCGCGGGCAGCCAGCTGCGGCGCCATGGCGCGCGCTATGGCCCAATCGGAATCGGT
>JALOSG010000009.1 GCA_025458665.1 Serpentinimonas sp. | reverse complement strand
AGCTCGTTCTGCAGCGATTTGCCGTCTTCCACGGTGATCACGCCTTCTTTGCCCACTTTGTCCATGGCGTTGGCGATGATTTCACCAATGCTGGAGTCGGAGTTGGCAGAGATGGAACCCACCTGAGCGATTTCCTTGCTGGTGGTGGTGGCCTTGGAGGCCTTCTTCAGCTCGGCGATCAGAGCTTCCACGGCACGGTCGATACCGCGCTTGAGGTCCATGGGGTTCATGCCGGCGGCCACGTACTTCATGCCTTCGCGCACGATGGCCTGGGCCAGCACGGTGGCGGTGGTGGTGCCGTCACCGGCGTTGTCGGAGGTCTTGGAAGCGACTTCCTTGACCATCTGGGCGCCCATGTTCTGCAGCTTGTCTTTCAGCTCGATTTCCTTGGCCACGGACACGCCGTCCTTGGTCACGGTGGGGGCGCCGAAGGAGCGCTCGAGCACCACGTTGCGGCCTTTGGGGCCCAGGGTCACTTTCACGGCGTTGGCCAGGATGTTCACACCCTCGACCATGCGGGCGCGGGCTTCGCCGCCGAAAATTACGTCTTTTGCTGCCATTTTTCAGTTTCCTTCAATATTGGGGTTGGGTTCTGGACGGAGTTCCGTGCTGCCTGCCAGTGGCGGGCAGCGGGAAATCACTTCTCCACCACGGCGAAGAGGTCGTCTTCCTTCATGACCAGCAGTTCGTCGCCATCGACCTTGACGGTCTGGCCGCTGTACTTGCCAAACAGAACGCGGTCGCCGACTTTCACGCTCAGGGCTTTGGTCTCGCCCTTGTCGTTCGTCTTGCCCGGGCCGACAGCCATCACCTCACCCTGGTCGGGCTTTTCGGCGGCGTTGTCGGGGATCACGATGCCCGAAGCGGTCTTGGTTTCGTTTTCCATACGCTTGACGATCACGCGATCGGCGAGAGGACGAAGTTTCATGAGATCTCCTGAGAAATAAAAGAACGTTGCGGAAACAGGTGCGTAGGGCGGTTGTTAGCACTCAACCCTATCGAGTGCTAATGATAGGGGCTCGGAGCCACAATTTCAAGGGCCCCATGCCGCAACAACCTCCAGAAGGCGGGGGAACATAGGCCCGCTGCCAGCGAACCAACCGGCCATGCGCTACTTTCTGGCCCCTATGTCGTCCCCCACTTCGCTCCCCACTTCCCCATCTGCCGTGCTGTCCGCCGTGCCATCCGCCGTGGTCTTCCTGGGGCTGGCGGTGGTCCTGTCCCCAGCGCTGGCCAGTGAGGAGCCGCCCTCGGCCGGTGCCCTCCAGCCGGTGGTGGTTTCCGGCGCGCGTGGCGAACTGGACACCTGGCAGGGGGCCGCGAGCGCCGATGTGGTGGATGGTGCCGGCCTGCGCGACGGGCAGCTCCAGATCAATCTCTCCGAAGGCCTGGGTCGTGTGCCGGGTTTGGTCATCCGCAACCGCCAGAACTACGCGCAGGACCTGCAAGTATCCCTGCGCGGTTACGGCGCCCGCGCCACATTCGGGGTACGCGGGGTTCGCCTGTTCGTCGATGGCATTCCCGCCAGTGCCCCGGACGGCTCGGGGCAGGTGGCCAACTTCCCGCTGGGCAGCGCCGACCGTGTCGAGGTGGTGCGGGGGCCCTTCTCCAGCCTGTACGGGGCCTCGTCGGGCGGCGCCATTCTGCTCTACACGCAGGACGGTCGGCAGCCGGCCGAATGGCGCACCGGCGCCGTGGCTGGCCCCGACGGTTTGTGGCGCCTCTCCACCCAGGCCATCGGCCAGACTGGCAGCGCCGCCGATCCTGGCTGGAGCTATACCCTCGATGTGGGCAAGTTCGCCACCGACGGACTGCGGGCACAATCCGCCGCCGACCGCAGCACCGCCAACGTGAAACTCTCCCGGGCCCACGAAGGAGGCCGAAGCGTGCTGGTGTTCAACCGGCAGACCGGCTTTGCCCTGGACCCCCAGGGCCTGACGCGCGCGGAACTGCAAGCCAATCCTGGGCAGGCAGCGCCCAACGCCCTGGTATTCAATACCCGCAAATCTACCGCGCAGAGCCAGCTGGGGTTCGCGCTCGAGCAGGCACTGGGCGGTGGACACCGGCTGGAATGGATGGGCTATGGCGGTACGCGGCGCGTGGTGCAGTTCCAGTCCGTTCCGGTGGCTGCGCAAGGGCCAGCTACCAGTCCTGGTGGTGTGATCGATCTGGACCGCAGCTACTGGGGCTGGAACGCCCGCTGGCGTTACGAAGGCGAATGGGGCCCGGGGCGCCTGATGGTCTCTGCCGGGGTGGCGGCCGACAACCAGACCGACCAGCGGAGGGGCTTTGAGAACTTCGATGCCGGTGGCAACGTGGGGCTACCGGGCAATCTGCGGCGGGACGAGACCAACCGGGCCCAGACGCTGGATCCCTATCTCCAGGCCGAATGGAGCAGCCAGCAATGGACCCTGGCCGGGGGGCTGCGCTACAGCCAGACCGACTTCCGCTCGAACGACAGATTTGTTGCCGCGGGCAACCCAGACGACAGCGGCGAGGCCAGCTTCAGCCAGTTGCTGCCGGTAGTGGGAGGGCGCTATCAGCTCAGCCCAGGCCTGCAGGTGTTTGCCAGCGTAGGGCGGGGATACGAAACCCCTACCCTGAACGAGGCTGCCTACCGTGCCGACGGTAGCAGCGGCCTCAACACGGCTCTCAACGCGGCAAGGAGTACGTCGGCCGAAGTGGGCCTGCGGGGCCGCACGTCCCAGGGGCTCTGGACCGCCACGTGGTTCGACATTCGCACCAGGGACGAAATCGTGGTCCAAAGCAACAACGCCGGGCGCACTGTGTTCCAGAACGCAGGCCGCACGCAGCGGCAGGGTCTGGAGCTGTCGGGTGAATGGGGATCGGGGCCGTTCACCGTGACCGGCGCTTACACCTACATGCTGGCGCGGTATCAGGACTGCGCCGCCTGCGCCGCATCGGGCATACCTGCAGGCAACCTCATGCCGGGCCTGCCCCGGCAACAAGCGTTCGTGAAGATAGACTGGGCGCCGGGATGGGGCCAGAGCCTGTTCACACTGGAGGCGCAGCACACCGGCAGCGTCGAGGTCAATGACCTGAACAGTGAGCGTGCCGAAGGCCACACCCTGTTCAATGCCGTGGTGCAGTTCCGCCAGGACCTGGGGCCCTGGACCTTGCGTGAGTTTGTGCGTGTGGACAACCTGACCGACCGCCGGTATGTGGGTTCCGTGATCGTCAATGCGGGATTCAACCGGTTTTACGAGCCAGGCCCTGGCCGCTCGGTGTTTGCGGGAGTGGAGCTCAGCCGCCGCTTCTGAACCGTGCCTCGAACTCGGCCACCGATACAGGCCGCCCCATCAGGTAACCCTGGTGGTCCAGGCAGCCGTGGTCGAGCAGGAACTGCCGCTGCTCCTCCGTCTCCACGCCCTCGGCCAGCACGGACAGGCCCAATTCGTTGCCCAGCGTGATGATGATGCGGGCGATGGTGGCGTTGCCTGCATCGGTCGGGGCGTCGTGAACGAAAGCCCGGTCTATCTTCAGCTGGTTCAGCGGCAGGCGCTTCAGAAAGCTCAGCGATGAATAGCCCGTGCCGAAATCGTCCAGCGCGAAGGAAATTCCCAGGCGCCTCAGCACCTCCATTTTGGCAATGATGTCTTCCACATTCTCCGCCAACGCGCTTTCGGTGATTTCCAGCTTCAGCTTGAGCGGATCGGCGCCTGTCTCGGCCAGGGCGGCCACTACCTGTGCCGTGAACCCGGGATCGTGGAGCTGGTGAACGCTCACATTGACCGAGAGCGTGAGCGCGCTCAGGACCGGGTCGTCTGCCCACAGCACCAGCTGTTCGCAGGCCTTGTGCAAAACCCACTGGCCCAGAGGAAGAATGAGTCCGCTGCTCTCGGCCATGGGAATGAACTGTGCCGGGGGCAGGAGGCCGCGTTCGGGGTGTTGCCAGCGCACCAGCACCTCGGCGCCCAGCAGTCCATAGCGCTGGTTGAACTGTGGCTGCAGGTGCAGCAGCAGGCCCCCGGCTTCCAGGGCTACGCGCAGGTCGGCCTGTAGCGCCACCTTCAGGTCCACCTCGGCCTGCATGCTGTCGTCAAAGAAGCGCATCGTGTTGCGCCCGCCAGACTTGGCCTTGTACATGGCCAGATCGGCCTGGCGCAGCAGGGTGTCTACGCTTTCGCGGCCGGTGCCAAACAGCGCAATGCCGATGCTGGGTGTGCCCTGGTAGGCCCGCCCCGCAATATCGTACGCTTGGTTCAGTGCATCCAGCACTTTCTGCGCGGTGCGCTCCGTGTCCAGTGCTGCGGTGTTCTTGTCCTTGCTCATGCCCTGGAGCATGACCACGAATTCGTCGCCGCCCAGGCGGGCCACCATATCGGTTTCCCGCACGCAATGTTCCAGCCGGCGTGCCACCTGGCGCAGCAACTCGTCGCCGGTGTCGTGGCCCAGGGTATCGTTGAGTTCCTTGAACCGGTCGAGGTCGATGAACAGCAGCGCACCGTGGTGGCCAGTGCGTTCGCAGGTTTGCAGTGCTTTGCGCAAATGCTCCAGCAGGAGGCGCCGGTTGGGCAGATCGGTCAGGGTGTCGTAGAAGGCCAGGTGGTGAATCTGGCTCTCGGTCTGCTTGCGCTCGGTGAGATCGAGGTTGGTGCCGGAAATACGTACCGGCTCCCCGCTGGCGTTGCGTGAGATGAAGCCACGGCAAAGGACATCCACGTAGTGCCCGTCCTGGTGCTGCAGGCGGAACTCTTCCTCGAAACTGTCCCGGCCCTCGGCCAGGTACTGTTGCAGCAACCGGTGGACGCGCACGGTGTCGTCCGGATGCAGCCGCTGGGCCCACAGGGCAGTGTCTGTGCTGTGCTCTTCAGGCTCCAGCCCCAGCATCTGCCACCAGCGCGGCGAGTAGTACATGGTGTGTTCCACCATGTCCCAGTCCCAGGGTGCGTCGTTGGACCCGCGCAGCACCAGCCGCAACCGCTCCTCGGCAGCGTTCAGGCCGCGCAGGGCCACTTTCAGCTCGGTGATGTCGGTGAAGCTCACAATCACCTCGGCCAGCTGCCCGCTGGGCGAGCGCACAGGGAACGCACTGCAGATGGCCCACGTGGCCTCGGACTCGCCAGGCCGTAGCGCCCCCACGATCTGACTGTGCAGTGCCTCTCCGCTGGCCAGAACGCGGCTCACCGGAAACTCCGACAGCCCCATGGGCGTACCGTCTTCACGGAGGAACTGCCAGCGCGGGTCGATCGCGTCCCGCCCCTTGAGTTGGTCCAGGCTCAGGCCCAGAATGCGGGACGCCTCGGGGTTGGCCAGCAGGATTTCCGAGGTGGCCGCATGCACCACCACACCCGCCGGAATGTGCTGCACCAGATCGCGGTAGCGGCGGTCGCTGATGTGACGCGCCGCCAGGGCTTCCTGCAGGGAAGTGGCGTCCTCGATGGTCACCATGCAGTGCCCTGGGCTGACGACCGTGACGGTCAGTGCCAGGTGCCTTTGCTGCCCCGATGTGTCTTCGCGTTCAACCGGCTTTTGAGCCACCACGGTGGCAGGGGTGTGCAATTGCGCCCGCGCGGCCGCCGCGGTGGCGGGGTCTAGTGCCTGCAGAAGGCTCCACCCGGTGTGACCCCCAAGAGCCAGCCCCAGAGCGGGCAGCAGGCTGGCAGCCCGCGGGTTGATGAGGTCGATGCGTCCATCTGCATCCATGCGCCACGCAGCCACTGGCAACTGGTAGAGGAATTGCAGCAGCTCCTCGCCCTCTTCGGCCAGCACGGCTGCTGCTGCGCTGCCTTGCGTAGGCATGGCCTGGGGGTGGCGTGGGTCGGGGTGGTCCATCCTGGCGGCGGGCGGTTGGCGTGTGCTAACGCCGTACCAACAGGTACATGTGGGGCGAAACCGGGCTCTTGAGCAGGCGCAGCCTGACCGGAGTGAGCTTCATGCGCAGAGCGAACACATAGTCCAGCTCGGCGTCAAGCACGCTTTCCTGCAGCAGGGGCTGACTGATCTGCGGGTTCAGGGTGCAGGGGGCCACCTCGGAGAAAAAATGCCGGCCCAGAACGCGTTCGGGCTTCAGCCCGGCCCCCTGCGCTTCGGCCTGGTTGTAAGCTGTGACGGTACCGGCATGGTCCATGCGGACCACGCCAAATGCGAGCTGGTCCAGTTCATCGGCCGACGTGGCATCCAGCCGATCCAGGAGTCCTACTTCAGAAAAATCTGCACCCACCGCGCTCATGTGGTTCCTCAGCGTCAACAGGTCTGCCGACCCGCACACATCAGATGTGTCCTAACTACTCCCCATCTAAAGGCAGATTACCACGGCGCTATCATTTCAGACAAACATTAGCTACACGGAGACGCTTTTCCATGACCCAGATCAAACCCGCGGTGCTGGTTGCCCGCGCCATCTTCCCGGAAGTGCTGGAGCGACTTCGCAAGCATTTCGAAGTCACCAGCAACGACGCCGATGAACTGTGGTCCCCGCAGGAGTTTGCCCAGAAGTTGCAGGGCAAGGCCGGTGTGCTGACCACCGGCGCAGAGCGTGTGGGCCCCGAACTGCTGGCCGCCTGCCCGGACCTGCGCATAGCCGCCAATATGGCTGTGGGTTACAACAACTTCGATGTCGCGGCCATGACGGCACGCGGCGTGCAGGCTACCAACGCGCCCGACGTACTGACAGAAACCACCGCCGACTTCGGCTTCGCTCTGCTCATGGCCACCGCGCGCCGCATTGCCGAGAGCGAACACTACCTGCGCGCCGGCAAATGGACACGCTGGAGCTACGACATGTTCGCTGGCGCGGAAGTGCATGGCAGCACACTGGGCATTCTGGGCATGGGCCGCATCGGCCAGGCCATTGCGCGCCGCGGGGCCTTGGGCTTTGGCATGAAAGTGATCTATCACAACCGTTCGCGGCTCGATGCTGCCACGGAGGCCGCCTGCAAGGCCAGCTACGTGAGCAAGGAAGAGCTGCTGCAAACGGCCGACCACGTGATGCTGGTGCTGCCCTACACCCCGGAGAACCACCACACCATCGGTGCTGCCGAGATAGCCCGCATGAAGCCCACAGCCACGCTCATCAACATTGCGCGCGGCGGCATTGTGGACGACGCCGCGCTGGCGCAAGCCCTTCGCGAGCAGCGCATTGCGGCCGCCGGGCTCGATGTGTTCGAGGGCGAACCCAAAGTCCACCCCGACCTGCTCACCGTGCCCAACGTGGTGCTGACCCCGCACATTGCCAGTGCCACGCTGCCTACCCGGCGCGCCATGGCCATGCTGGCGGCCGACAACCTGATTGGCTACCTGACGCAGGGCAAAGCACTGACGCCGCTCAATACCCCGGCCACTATCGCTCCGGTGGGTCAATGACAGACGCCAGACCCTAGGGTTTCCCCCTCCCTGTCGGTACGTAGTTCCCGATGCCCGGCAGGCCGAATTCGCCAAAAACCTGGGGCAAAATCTCAGCCCATCATTCCGAATCCTGAATGAGTTTCGGGGTAGCGTGCGCCGGTGTCCACAAGTTACCGGGCCGCCCCGGGGGAAAACCCGCACAGACGCGGGGCGCTGGCTCACCACAATAGCCAGTGTGGTTTCTTTCTATCAGGACCATGACGGTGCATCGCTCCTGCAGCGGCCTGCACCGCAATAACGACCAATCACTAGGAGACAACATGACCCAACTGAAGGCTGAAGGCGCCGTCGAAGCCCAACCGGCACGCCGTAGATTTCTGGGCGCTGCCCTGACCGGCGCTGGCGCTGTCGCCCTGGCCGCCTGCGGCAAGAAAGAGGAAGCTGCGCCGGCCGCTGCCACCCAGGCGCCCGCGGTGGCAGTGACCCCGTCCGCCATTGTTCTGAAGATGCAGGGCGCCTGGGGCGCCAAGGACATCTTCAACGAGATGGCCGAAGAGTACGTCAAGCGCGTCAATGAAATGGCCGGTGGCCGCCTGCGCATCGACTACCTCGTGGCCGGTGCCGTGGTGAAGCCCTTTGAGGTGATGGATGCGGTGAACCGTGGCGTTCTGGACGCAGGCCACCACGTGCCGGTGTACTGGTACGGCAAGAGCAAGGTGGCTTCGCTGTTCGGCTCGGGCCCCATCAACGGTTGCGATGCACCCCAGACGCTGGCCTGGATTTACCGTGGCGGCGGCTACGAGCTGTACCAGGAACTGCTGCAGCAGCTGCAGCTGAACGTGGTGGGCTACTTCGCCATGCCGATGCCTACGCAGCCGCTGGGCTGGTTCAAGACTCCCCTTACGGGTGCCGAAGGCTTGAAGGGCCTGAAGTACCGCACCGTGGGTCTGGCCGCCGACCTGATGCAGGAGCTCGGTGCCAGCGTGACCCAGTTGCCCGGTGGCGAGATCGTGCCTGCCATGGACCGCGGCGTGATCGATGCTTTCGAGTTCAACAACCCCACTTCCGACCGCCGCTTTGGTGCTCAGGACGTGGCCAAGAACTACATGATGGGCTCCTTCCACCAGGCCATGGAGTTCTTCGAGATCATCTTCAACAAGGCCAGGCACGACGCACTGCCGGACGACCTGAAGGCCATCCTGCGCTACGCCGCCGAAGCTGCCTCGCAGTCCAACTGGTGGACCGCCATGGACAACTACTCGCGCGACTTCGAGCTGCTGGCTACCGAAGACAAGGTCAGTATTACACGCACGCCGCGTTCCATCTTCGAGGCGCAAATCAAGGCGTGGGACGTGATCACCGAGCGGCTGTCCAGCGAAGATCCGTTCTTCAAGCGCGTGGTGGAAAGCCAGAAGGCCTGGTCCAAGCGCGTGGCCAAGTACATGTTCTTCAACGAAGCCGATTACAAGGTGGGTTACGAGCACATCCACGGCAAGCTCGGCTTCTAAAGCCTTGCCCCGCGCCCGCAGTTTGCTGTGGGCGGCACCACAGAAGGGAGGCCACAGCCTCCCTTCTGTTTGGTAACCCTCCGTGTTCAACGGGAGCCCCCCCATGATTCACAGCGTCATCAGACACATCGACCAGCTCAACAAGGCGATTGGCCACGCGTTCGCGTGGTGCATCGTGATTCTCATCCTCGGCATCAGCTTCGAGGTGTTCATGCGTTACGCGCTGAATGCACCCACCAGCTGGGCCTTCGACTTCAGCTTCATCCTCTACGGGTCGCTGTTCCTCATGTCGGGCGCCTACACGCTGTCGCGCGGTGGCCATGTGCGCGCCGACATCTTCTACCGCACCTGGAAGCCCCGCAACCAGGCCCGGCTTGAACTGTTCCTGTACTTCATCTTTTACTTTCCAGGTGTGCTGGCGCTGGTGTTTGCCGGCTGGCAATACGGCAGCGACGCCATGCGCATCCGCGAGGTGAGTGTGAACAGCCCGGTGGGCGTGCCGATCTGGCCGCTCAAGATGCTGATCCCCGTAGCCGGCGTGCTGCTGACCTTGCAAGGCATTGCCGAGGTGCTGCGCTGTGTGCTGTGCCTGAAAACGGGTCAGTGGCCGGCTCGCCTGCACGACGTGGAAGAGATGGAAGACGCGCTGCAGCACAGCCCTGAAGCAGCCGCTGCTGCGGCTGGTATAGCTGCAATGGCAGTCCCGCCCGCATCCAACCAAAACAACAACTCTGGAGCCCGGTCATGACCGACCCGCAAGTCGCCCTCCTGATGCTGGGCCTGTTCATCTTCATCATCATGCTGGGCTTCCCCATAGCCTTCACGCTGATGGCGATGGGCACGATGTTCGGCTTCTACGCCTACTACAACCCCAACGTGGACTGGTTCAACAACCAGGTCTTCTACCTCTTCACGCAGAACACCTTCAGCGTGATGAACAGCGACATTCTGGTCGCTATCCCGCTGTTCCTGTTCATGGGTTACATGATCGAGCGCTCCAACATCCTGGACCGCCTGTTCCTGAGCCTGCAGATTGCCTTCCGGCGTGTGCCTGGTGCCATGGCCATTGCCGCGCTGGTGACTTGTGCGCTGTTCGCCACGGCCACCGGCATTGTGGGTGCAGTGGTCACGCTCATGGGCTTGCTGGCCTTCCCGGCCATGCTCAAGGCACGTTACGACACCAGCATTGCGGCCGGCGTCATTTGCGCCGGCGGTACGCTGGGCATCCTGATCCCGCCCTCCATCATGCTGATCGTGTACGGCGCCACGGCCGGTGTGTCGGTGGTGAAGCTCTACGCGGCTGCGTTGCTGCCTGGCTTCCTGCTGGCGGGGCTGTACATGGTGTATGTGGTCGTGCGGGCACTCATCAACCCCAAACTCATGCCCAGCATGCCGGACGATGAAAACCGCATGGGTTACTTCGAGGTGGTGCTGTTGCTGATCAAGGCTTTCTTCCCGCTGGCCTTCCTGATCATGTCGGTGCTGGGTGCCATTCTGTTCGGCCTGGCCACCCCCAGCGAGGCGGCGGCCATTGGTGCGCTGGGTTCGGTTATTCTGGCCACCGCTTACCGCTCCATGACCTGGGGAAAGTTGCGCGAAGCGGTGTACCTGACGGCGCGCACCAGTGCCATGGTGTGCTACCTGTTTGTGGGCTCCTGGCTGTTCTCTTCCATCTTCAGTTACCTGGGCGGCGAGCACCTGGTGAAAGACTTCGTGATGGGGCTCAACCTCAACACGGTCACCTTCCTCATCCTCACGCAGATCATCATCTTCATCCTCGGCTGGCCGCTGGAGTGGAGCGAGATCATCATCATCTTCGTGCCCATCTTCCTGCCGCTGCTGCCGCTGTTCGGGGTCGACCCGATTCTGTTCGGTATCCTCATCGCGCTGAACCTGCAAACGTCCTTCCTCACGCCACCCATGGCCATGTCGGCCTACTACCTGAAAGGCGTGGCGCCCAAGCATGTGATGCTCTCGGCCATCTTCAAAGGGTGTTTACCGTTCGTGGGCATGGTGTTTGTGGCCATGGCGGCGGTTTACATCTGGCCGCAACTGGTGTTCTGGCTGCCCGATGTGCTGTACGGCAACTGAAGCGGTGATTGACGCATGACCTTGCAAGCCTCCCAACTGGTGGCGCTGGAAGCCACAGACGCCACCCGCCGCATGAGTGCGGGTGAGTTTTCGGTGCGCGACTACACCCAGGCGCTCATGGGCCGCATCCAGGAGACCGAACCCCAGGTACAGGCGTGGACCACTCTCGATGCGGGTTACGTGCGCTCCCAGGCCGAAAACCTGGATGAGCGGCACGCCGCGGGTGCCCCCGACGGGCCCTTGTTCGGCCTGGCGGTGGGCATCAAAGACATCATCGACACCCGCGACTTGCCCACCGAACTCGGCTCGCCGCTGTTCAGCGGGCGCCAGCCGCGCGCCGATGCCACCCTGGTACGCAGCCTGCGTGCAGCCGGTGCCGTCATCATGGGCAAGACCGTGACCACGGAAATGGCCACCTACAGCCCAGGCAAGACGCGCAACCCGCACAACCCCGGGCACACGCCCGGTGGTTCCTCCAGCGGTTCGGCCGCGGCGGTGGCGGCGGGGCAGGTGCCGCTGGCAGTGGGCACGCAAACCAACGGTTCCGTCATTCGGCCAGCTTCGTTCTGCGGCGTGGTGGGCTACAAACCCACCTTCGGGCTCATTCCGCGTACCGGTGTACTCACACAGTCGCCGCCGCTGGATCAGGTGGGGGTGTTTGCCCGCAGCGTGGCCGACGCCGCGCTGCTGGCCGAGGTGTTGGCAGGCTATGACGAGCACGACCCCGCCACGGTACCCCGTGCCCACCTGCCACTGCTGCGCACCGCTCTGCAGGAGCCGCCGGTGCCGCCCACACTGGGCTGGGTGAAAACGCCGTTCTGGGACCGTATGGCGCCCGATGCCCAGGAAGCTTTCCAGGAACTGGTGCAGCTGCTCGGTGACCGCGTGAAGTCCTTCGATCTGCCCCCCAGCGCGGCCGATGCCATTGAGTGGCAGCGCACCGTCATGGAGGCCGACATTGCGGGTTCCTACGACAAGGAGTACCGAGAAGGACGCGACCAGTTGTCGGCCTCGTTGAAGGCGCAGATCGAGCGCGGCCAGCGCGTCACTGCGGTGGACTACCGCAAGGCTGTGGCTCGCATCGCGTTGCTCAATGCCGGCTTCGAGGACGTGTTCGACCACTTCTCCGCGTTCATCACCCCGGCCACGCTGGGCACCGCACCCGCGGGCCTGGACGCCACCGGAGACCCGGTCATGTGTACGCTCTGGACGTTCACAGGCATGCCTGCCATTTCCCTGCCTTTGCTGCGCGGCGCCAACGGCCTGCCCATCGGGGTGCAGCTGGTGGGCCCGCGCGGTGACGACGCTCGTCTGTTGCGCACGGCGCGCTGGCTCATGAACACCGTGGCTTCAGCGGCCGCCTGACCCCAACCATTCACCAAGGACAAGACCATGAAACTGATCTACGGACTCATAGGCGCTGGCCTGCTGATTACCTTCCTGTCCTCCTTCATCATCAAGGTGAAGGAACCCGCCATGATGGGCGTGGCCGCCATTGGCATTGTCATGATGCTGGTGGATCTTTGGCAGGCGCGCAAGGAATCGGATTCCTGAGCCTCGCTGGCATAGAGCGGCAGAGCGGTGTTGAAGCCGCCGTTGAAACCAAGAAGGCAGACAGAGACATGAAAGTGGGATTCATCGGCCTGGGCATCATGGGCCTGCCCATGGCGGGCCATTTGCAGGCCAAGGGCCACACGCTCTTCACCTGGGCGCGCCGGCAGGTGCCCGCCTCGGTGGTGGAAGCCGGCGCCGTGGTGTGCGCCGACGCGGCCGATGTGGCGCGGCAGGCCGATATCGTCATCACCATGCTGCCCGACACGCCGCAGGTGGAAGAGGTGCTGTTTGGCGCCGCTGGCGTGGCCGAAGGCCTGAAGGCCGGTGGCCAGGGCAAGTGCGTCATCGACATGAGCAGCATCAGCCCCACGGCCACCAAGGCGTTCGCGCAGCGCATCAATGCGCTGGGCGCCGACTACCTGGATGCGCCCGTGAGCGGTGGCGAAGTGGGCGCCAAGGCAGCCAGCCTCACCATCATGGTGGGCGGCCCGGAAGCCGCGTTCGAACGTGCACTCCCGCTGTTCCAGGCCATGGGCAAGAACATCACGCTGGTGGGTGGCAACGGCGACGGGCAGACCACCAAGGTGGCCAACCAGATCATCGTGGCACTGAACATCGAGGCGGTGGCCGAGGCGTTGCTGTTCGCCAGCAAAGCCGGCGCCGATCCGGCCAAGGTGCGCCAGGCCCTCATGGGCGGCTTTGCGGCCAGCCGCATTCTGGAGGTGCACGGCGAGCGGATGATCCAGCGCACCTTCAACCCGGGCTTTCGCATAGAGCTGCACCAGAAGGACTTGAACCTGGCGCTGCAAGGCGCCAAGGAACTGGGCGTCAGCCTGCCGCACACCGCCAGCGCCGCCCAGCTCATGCAGAGTTGCGCCGCCCATGGCATGGCAGGCAAGGACCACTCCGCGCTGTGCCGCAGCCTGGAGATGATGGCCAACCACACCATCGCCCCCGATTCACCCCCCGACCCACCAGCCCCCTGAGGCCACGGAGCCCGCCATGAACGACCGCGCCAGTTTCACCCGCATGCAAGACAGCACCCGCGAAGACTGGGCGCTGATCCTGCCCGAGGCCATGAAAATGGCCCGCTCCCTCCCCGAACGCGTGCTGGCCCACCTGGCCTTGCTCGATGGCGACTTTGGCGGCTTTCCCGTAGACCGCTACACCCACTGCCTGCAAACCGCCACGCTGGCCCTGAAAGACGGCCGCGATGACGAGTACGTCACCTGTGCGCTGCTGCACGACATTGGTGACACGCTGGGCAGCTACAACCACCCCGACATTGCGGCGGCCATACTGAAGCCCTTCGTGAGCGAAGAAAACCTCTGGATGGTGCAGCACCACGGCATCTTCCAAGGCTACAACTTCTTCCACCACATTGGCATGGACCGCGACATGCGCAACACGTTCCAGGGCCACCCGCACTACGAACGCACCGCCGAATTCGTGGAGCTCTACGACAACCCGGCATTTAACCCCGCGGTGAAAGCGGAGCCGATCGAGACCTTCGTGCCCATCGTGCAGCGTGTGCTGGCCAAGCCCCGCAACACCATCTACAAGGCCGCCGTCGATGCCCAGTGAATCCGCCCGCCCCGCCGTACTGCCCCTGGACGCCACTACCGCCGAGATGCTGCGTGGCGTGACCACCGCCACGCTCACCACGGTGCTGCTGAAAAAAGGCCTGCGCAATGTGTGGCTGCGCGGTGCCCGCCCGCTGCGCACCGGCCAGCCTCGCCTGGTAGGGCGTGCCTTCACGCTGCGCTTTGTGCCCGCGCGCGAAGACCTGGCCACACCCGCATCGTGGGGCTCACCCATTTCCACCCGTGCGGCCATTGAGGACATGCCCGCCGGCTGCGTAGCCGTGGTGGACAGCCTGGGCACCACCGACGCGGGCATTTTTGGCGACATTCTCTGTGCCCGCATGGCCCAGCGTGGCGTGGCCGGCCTGGTGACCGATGGCGTGGTGCGCGACGTGGCCGGCGTGCTGGGCACTGGCCTGCCGGTCTGGTGCCAGGGCGTGGCTGCGCCGCCCTCTGTGGCGGGCCTGACGTTCGTGGGCTGGCAAGAACCCATTGCCTGCGGCGGTGTGGCCGTGTTCCCCAACGATGTGCTCGTGGTGGACGACGATGGCGCCGTGCTCATTCCGGCCGACCTGCTTGACGTGGTCACCGCCGAAGCCGTGGAGCAGGAATTGCAGGAGGGCTGGATCATGGAGCAGGTGCAGGCGGGTGCGTCCCTGCCTGGCCTGTATCCGCCCAACGCCGACAACAAGGCCCGCTACGAGGCCTGGAAGCAGGCTGTCCCCAAAGGCAGGGCTTAGCCTTAACCCCGGCCGCATGGATGACCAACATCACAACCACCCGAAAGGAGACCACCCATGACCTATCGCTTCACCGCCAGCCGCCGCACCGCCCTTCTGGCCACCACCGCGCTGCTCACCGCCGCCGCGCTGCCCCAAGTCGCCAGTGCCCAGGCTTACCCGACCAAGAGCATTACCATCGTGGTGCCGTTTTCTGCGGGCGGCACCACCGACATCCTCGCCCGCATCATGGGCCAGTACCTGTCGACAGAACTGGGTCAGCCGGTAGTCATAGACAACCGTGGCGGTGCAGGCGGTAACGTGGGCGCGCAAATGGTGGCCCGTGCCGCGCCGGACGGTTACACCCTGCTCATGGGCACCGTCGGCACGCACGCCATCAACGCCAGCCTCTACAAAAACCTGCCGTACAACCACGTCAAGGACTTTGCACCCCTGAGCCGCGTCGCCATGGTGCCCAACTTGCTGGTGGCCCACCCCTCCCAGCCCTTCCGCAGCGTGAAAGAGCTGGTGGCCTACGCCAAAGCCAACCCAGGCAAGATCAACTACGCGTCCTCGGGCAGCGGCACTTCCATTCACCTGTCGGCCGAGATGTTCAAGAGCATGGCCCAGGTGTTCATGGTGCACATTCCCTACCGTGGCAGTGCTCCGGCCCTTGCCGATCTTCTGGGCGGCCAGACCGCCATCATGTTCGACAACATGCCTTCGGTCCTCCCGCACGTGAAGGCGGGCAAGCTCATTCCGCTGGCAGTCACCACGGCCCAGCGCTCGCCCGAATTGCCGAATGTGCCCACCGTGGCCGAAGCAGGGGTGCCGGGTTACGAAGCCACTTCGTGGTTTGGTCTGTTTGCGCCGGCGGGCACACCAGCCCCAGTGGTGCAGAAGCTCAACGCCACGATCGTCAAGGCGTTGAACGATCCGGCGGTGAAGCAGCGCATTGCCGAACAGGGCGCCACCCCCAGCCCCGAGACCCCGGAGCAGTTCGCCGCCTTCATCACCCAGGAAACGGCCAAGTGGGCCGAAGTGGTGAAGGCCTCTGGCGCCAGCGTGAACTGAACAGCGTCAGGCCGCTGCCTTGCGGCGTTCCATGGTCTGCACCAGGGCCAGCAGCAGCTGGTTCATGGGCACGGGAACGCCGTGCTGCGCCCCCTGGCGCACCACGTAGCCGTTGAGGAATTCGATCTCGGTGGGTTTGCCGCGCGAGAGGTCTTGCGCGGTCGATGAGTACTGCCCCTGCATGGTCTGGGCTATGGCCTGCACGGCGGTCCAGGCATCGCCCACGGGCTGCACGCCCATGGCCTTTGCCACCGCTTCGCATTCCTGCACCACCGCCTGCATCACTCCCCATATGCCGGGCCCCTGCACCAGCTGTCCATAGGGCAGGTGGGTAATGGCCGACAAGGCGTTGTAGGCGCAGTTCACAATCAGTTTGGCCCACAGGGCACCGGTCACGTTGTCGGAAATGGTCACTGGCACGGAGGCCTGGGCCAACGCAGCCACCAGCCGTGCATCCAACCCGGGCTGCGCCGAAGGGCCCATGACCAGTTCCCCGCGCCCATGGTGCTTCACATGGCCCGGCCCTGCCATTTCGGTGGCCACATACACCACGGTAGGCAGCACTTCGTTGGGCAGGCCCAGCGCTTTCAGCGTGGCCTGCGCGCGCTCGGCATTGTCCACGCCGTTCTGCAGGCTCAGCACCACCGCATCGGGGCGCAGCGAAGGGGCCATGGCTCCCACCGAACTGGCGGTGTCGGTGGATTTCACGCACAGCAGCACTGCGTCCGCGCCGGCCACCGCCGCAGGTTCGGTGCTGGCCTGTACCGCCACGCGTTCGGTGAAGCTACGTGTCTCCAGCAGCAGGCCGCTGGCCTGTATGGCTTCTGTGTGCAAGGGGCGCCCAATGAGCACCACGCTGTGGCCAGCGCGCGCCAGCATGCCGCCGTAGTAACAGCCCACGGCACCGGCACCCAGAACGGCCCACTTCATGCGCTCACCTCTTCATTGGCTGGGGCACCACGGCCTGAAGCCGCCTGCTCTGCCGCCAGCATGCGCTCAATCACCCGGCGCGACTGCACACCGCCCGAGTCGATGTTGAGCTTGAGCAGACGCCGGTCGGGGAAGGCGCTGTGGTTGGCTTGCTGGCGTTCCAGCATCTCCAGGTCTTCGCTGAAGATCTTGCCCTGGCCTTCGCGAATTTGCGCGGTGAGCGCCGCATCGGTGGGGTTGAAGCGCCGCGCCATGCCCCAGAAGTACCACATGCTGGTGTCGGTTTCCGGGGTGATGAAGTCCGTCACCAGCGCGTACACCTTGTGCGTATCGGGTGCATTCACACCGCCGTGCCCAGCGTGGGCCACACCCACTTCAATGATGATGTGGCTGGGTGGCGTGAAGCGGCAGATCTGCCAGCGGTCCACCGGCACATCGTCGGCCAGGTGGTTGCCACGCAGTGCCGCCTTCCAGAAGGGCGGCGCCTCGATGTTTTCCATGAAGCGGCTGGTCACCACCTCTTGGCCGTTCACCGTGGTCTTGCACGGCACCTCGTCAATTTCCTTCTGCCCGATGCTGCTGGCGTGCACGTAGGTTTCGTGCGTCAGGTCCATGAGGTTGTCCACCATGAGCCGGTAATCGGCCTTGATGTGGTACAGCCCGCCGCCGTAGGCCCACTCGGGGTGGTCGTGCCAGTGCAAGTGCGGGATGAGGGCTCGGTCGGCCAGTGCGGCATCGCCCGGCCAGACCCAGACAAAGCCGTAGCGCTCCTCCACCGGGTAGCTCTTGATGGCCGGGAACCCACCCACGCGCTGGCCGGGCATGGACACGGTTTTGCCGTCGCAACCCATGACCAGACCGTGGTAGCCGCACACCAGTTGCCCGTCGCACACGCGGCCCAGCGAAAGCGGGGCGCCGCGGTGCGGGCAGAAATCCTCCACGGCCGCCACCACGCCGCCCGCAGCGCGGTAGAACACCATGGGTTCGTTGCAGATTTTGCGGCCCAGCGGCCGGTCGGTCAGTTCATCGGCCGAGCAGGCGACATACCAGGTGTTCTTGGGAAACATGGGGCGGTCTCCGGAGTGCTTGTGATGCGGAAAACCGCATTGTCATTCATTATGCTGAATGACGCCATCCCCGGGCTCATTCAAGTGAACGAACTTGCGCAGCAGCCGGACGAATTCTTCGCGTTCCTGGGGCTCCAGCGCTTCCAGCAGCGCCTGGTTCATGGGCTCCACCCGGGGCAGCATGCTGGCCAGAATGGCGTGGCCCTCTGCCGTCAGCTCCAGGCTACGCTGGCGCCGCGCCAGCAGGTGGCGGGCTATCCAGCCTTTGGCTTCCAGCCGCGCCGCGATGTCGGCGGTGGTGGAGGTGTCCAGCGCCACACGCTGTGCCAGCGTCACCTGGTCTATGCCAGGGCTGTGTTCCAGCGCGCGCAATATGGCGTACTGCACCGGCGTCACCTGGCGGCCGTGGGTGTCGTGGAAGGTGGCCACTGCCAGCTGGTGGGCACGGCGTATCAGGTGGCCAGGCTCGGCGTACAGGCCGGGGTGGCGGGAAGTGTCCATGGGGTGGGCTTCCTTCAGTCTTCCTGTATCACGATGCCCAGCCGTTCCGCGCGCTTGGCCCAGAGCTGGCGGGCCAGCTGCTGCATGTCTTCCACCTTGTCCCCTTCGTCCAGAATTTCTATGCCCAGCAGGGTCTCCACCACATCCTCCAGCGTCACGATGCCCTTGGTCTCGCCGTACTCGCCCACCACCACCGCAATGTGCTGGCGTTGCTCCAAAAGCAGCTCCAGCAGGCGCGACAACAGCGTGGTGGACAGGATGGAAATGATGTCGCGGCGGAACGCCGAAATCTTCTCCTCGCCGCGCCCCTGATTCAGCGCCACCAGCAGGTCCTCGCGCAGCACGAAACCCACGATGGTGTCCAGGCTGCTTTCGTACACGGGCATGCGCGAGAAAGGCATCTTGTCCGGCGAGGTCACGGCCTCGTGCACCGTCATGTCTTTCTGCAGCGCAGAGACCACCAGGCGCGGCGTCATGATGGCGCTGGCGTCCACCGACTTGAACAGGAACAGGTTCCTGATGATCTTGGACTCGCGGTCGTTGATGTGGCCCTGCTCCTCGCCAATGCTGGCCATGGCCACAAACTCCTCGCGGTTGAAGTTGTCGGTCTTCTTGCCGCCCGAAATCAGCCGGGTGAGCTTCTCCGACACCACGATGAGCGGGTACATCGACTTCACCAGCACGTTCACATACAGCGCGGTGAAGCCCGTCAGCTGGCGCCAGTAGACCGCCCCCAGCGTCTTGGGCACGATCTCGGAAAGGAACAGAATGAGCAGTGTCATGACGGCGGAGAACACCCCGAACCACGCACTGCCAAACACCTCGTCGGCCTTGGCCCCGGCGCCAATGGCGCCCACCGTGTGCGCGATGGTGTTCACGGTCAGGATGGCCGCCAGCGACTGGTCGATCTTCTCCTCCTTCAGCCGCCGTATGAGCTCGGCCTTCTTGGGGTTGGTCTCGCGCAGGCCGGCAATGTAGGACGGCGTGATACTGAGCAAGGACGCCTCGGCCAGCGAGCACATGAAAGAGAACAGCAGCGCCAGCACCACATACAGCAGCAGCAGCGCCAGGTCACCCCCAATCGATACCTCGGCAATGAGATCTATCGACTGGGGTACCAGAGAGGAAGGGTCCATGGGGATGCCGGCCGTTCAGACGCCGGCCGCATGCGCCTGCTGGTCGGCGTGGTAGCTGCTGCGCACCA
The DNA here is from genome assembly GCA_025458665.1 of Serpentinimonas sp. Classification (GTDB taxonomy): domain Bacteria; phylum Pseudomonadota; class Gammaproteobacteria; order Burkholderiales; family Burkholderiaceae_C; genus JALOSG01. The sequence continues at coordinate 6,102 of JALOSG010000009.1, read as the reverse complement.
TGGCGCCCACCGCGGCGTGGGAGAAACCCATTTCGTAGGCCTTGGCCTCGAACATCTTGAAGGTGTCGGGGTGCACATAGCGGCGCACCGGCAGGTGGTGGCCGCTGGGTGCCAGGTACTGGCCAATGGTCAGCATGTCTATCTGGTGTTCGCGCATGTCGCGCATCACCTCCAGAATCTCTTCGTCGGTTTCGCCCAGGCCCACCATCAGGCCGCTCTTGGTGGGAATATGGGGGAACAGCGCCTTGAACTTCTTCAGCAGGTTCAGGCTGAAGGCATAGTCGGAACCCGGGCGGGCTTCCTTGTACAGGCGCGGTACGGTTTCCAGGTTGTGGTTCATCACGTCGGGGGGCGCTTCGCGCAGGATGCCCAGCGCACGGTCGTCCCGGCCACGGAAATCGGGCACCAGTACTTCAATCTGCGTGTCGGGGGACAGCGCGCGGGTCTGGCGTATGCATTCCACAAAATGGCCAGCGCCGCCGTCGCGCAGGTCGTCGCGGTCCACGCTGGTGATGACCACGTACTTCAGCTTCAGCGCGGCAATGGTCTTGGCCAGGTTCAGTGGCTCGTCGGCATCGAGCGGGTCGGGGCGGCCATGGCCCACATCGCAAAACGGGCAGCGGCGGGTGCACTTGTCGCCCATGATCATGAAGGTGGCTGTGCCCTTGCCGAAACACTCACCAATGTTGGGGCAGCTGGCTTCTTCGCACACCGTCACCAGCTTGTTCTGCCGCAGGATGTCCTTGATCTCGTAGAAGCGGGTGCTGGGGCTGCCGGCTTTCACGCGGATCCACTCGGGCTTTTTCAGCACCTCGGCGGGCACCACCTTGATGGGGATGCGCGCGGTCTTGGCCTGGCTTTTCTGCTTGGCGCTGGGGTTGTAGGACTCGGCGTCGGTGGCTTCGCGAACCACGGGGGACGATGACATGGTGGTGTTTCCGTTCAGGACTGGCGGGGCGCCAGAAGGGCTTGCAGGAAGTGTGCCCAGACAGCAGCCACCTCGTCGGGCTGCGCGCGGACACCCATTGTAGAGAGGTCCACCGTCTGCAAACCCGCGTACCCGCAGGGGTTGATGCGGGAATACGGCTCCAGTTCCATGGCCACGTTGAGCGCCGCGCCGTGGTAGGTGCAGTGCCTGCTTACCTTGATGCCCAGCGCGCTGACCTTGCCCAGACCGGCAAACGGGTCGGCGCCAGGGGCGGGGCCGGTGAGGGCGGTGTGGCTGAAAGGATCGGCCAGGCGCACGTAGATACCCGGCGCCCCGGCCACCCGGTGTCCGGTGATGCCCCAATGGGCCAGGGTGCGCACCACAGACTCTTCCAGCCGGTACACATACTCTTTCACGAAGAAGCCTGCGCGGCGCAGGTCCAGTAGCGGGTAAGCCACCACCTGCCCCGGGCCGTGGTAAGTCACCTGCCCACCACGGTTGGTCTGCACCACTGGAATGTCACCGGGCTGCAGTACGTGGCTGGCCTGCCCGGCTACGCCTTGCGTGAACACCGGGGGGTGCTCACACAGCCACAACTGGTCGGGCGAGTCGGGCCCGCGCTGTTCGGCGTAGTCGCCCAGGCCCAGGTGGCGTACTTCCATACCGAGCAATTCCTGCCAGGGCTCAGAGCACCACCTTGACCATGGGATGGGTGCTCAGCGTGCGGTACAACTCATCGAGCTGGGCCCGGCTGGTGGCGCGCACCGTAATGGTCAGCCCCAGGTAGTTGCCACCCTTGCTGGGCCTGTGTTCCACGGTAGCGGGGTCGAAGCCGGGATCGAACTGGCGCGCCACGTGCACCACGGCCTCGGCAAAGCCCTCCACGTGGGCCCCCATGACTTTGATGGGGAAGTCGCAGGGGTACTCAATGAGAGATTCTTCCGGCGGGATGGGGCGAACGTTCATGGGAGGCTGTGGTGTGGATGTTGAGGGACCATGGCCCGGCGGGCGGTTCTTGGCTTGCTGCCCCGGGCTTGACGGGCACCACGGGTTTCTACGTATAATGCGGGGCTTTGCTAGGCCTTGCTCTGCAACGGACGAGTAACCTGAATGTAATTTTTCTGCCGGACAATGAAACATTCTGCACCGGCTGAATCAAAACGCAAGTTTCAGGGCTCTGCTGCTCCAGTAGCGAAGCAGGTAAGCGAAGCAGATGAGGCGAGCGAAGAGGTTTTCAAGCCCCTGAGCCGTGAAGAAGCGGCGCAGTGGCGCGCCCGGCAGCCGCGATTCACGGTCTGGCGCGTGGTAGGGACACAGGCCGTATTGGGCGTGTTGTCTGCCTTGATCGCCTGGGGCCTGATGGGCCAGGAAATGGCGGAGTCGGTGTTCTACGGCGCCTTGTGTGTGGTGGTTCCGTCTGCGGTCATGGCCTGGGGCATCACGTCCAACCTGATCGCGCGTCTTTTTCCGGGGGTGCCCCGGGCTTCTCTGGCCAGCCTGCTGTTGTGGGAAGGTGCCAAGGTGCTGCTGGTGATGGCCATGCTGTGGTCGGCGCCGCGCTGGGTACCCGAGTTGAATTGGCTGGCGCTGCTGGTGGGTTTGGTAGTGGCTCTCAAGGCTTACTGGGTGGAGTTCTTTTTCAGAACGCGCCCCAGGCCCTGAAGCCGGTGGAATATGTTTGACTATTGATGGGTTTTTGCAAACATGGCAACTGAAGGCGTAGGACCGACCCCAGGCGAATACATTCGCCATCACCTGGTCCATCTCACCAACAAGAAGCAAGAGTCCATCATCGACTTTTCGGTCATCAACATCGATTCGGTGGTGGTGAACATTATTCTGGGCATCTTCGTGTCCTACATGCTGTGGCGTGCTGCGCGCGGCGCCACCGCTGGTGTGCCGGGTCGCTTCCAGGCCGCTGTGGAAATTCTGGTGGAGATGGTGGAGACGCAGGCCAAGGGCGTGATCCACAACGCGCAGAGCCGCAAACTCATTGCGCCCATGGCGCTGGTCGTCTTCTGCTGGGTGTTCATGATGAACTTCATGGACCTGATCCCCGTGGACCTGTTCCCCCATATCTGGCACACCGTAGGTCCTGCGCTGGGCTACCCCGACTATCTGCGCGTCGTCCCCACGGCCGACCTGTCCACGACGCTGGGTCTGTCGATGTCGGTGCTGGCTTTGTGCATTTACTACAACATCAAGATCAAGGGTCTGGGTGGCTGGGGCCACGAACTGGTGACCGCTCCGTTCGGTACCAGCAAGAACCCTCTGTTCGCACTCCTGCTCGGGGTGGTGAACTTCCTCATGCAAATGATCGAGTTCGTGGCCAAGACGGTTTCCCACGGCATGCGGTTGTTTGGCAACATGTTCGCGGGCGAACTGGTCTTCATGCTGATTGCGCTGCTGGGTGGTTACGCCGCCCTGTCCATCAGCGGGGGATTGTTCTTCGTCGGGCACCTGATAGCCGGCACGATCTGGGCTCTGTTCCACATCCTGGTCATTACCTTGCAGGCTTTCATCTTCATGACTCTGGCCTTGATCTATCTGGGCCAGGCGCATGATGCGCACTGAGGCAGCGTAACCCGCGCACTGTGTTTTTTCTTTCCCGTTAATTCAACCTTCCTCTTCCACTCAAAGGAGTCATCATGGAAAACGTTCTGGGTCTTGTCGCACTGGCTTGCGGAATCATCGTGGGCCTTGGCGCCATCGGCGCCTCTATCGGCATTGCGCTGATGGGCGGCAAGTTTCTCGAGTCGTCTGCTCGCCAGCCCGAGCTGATGAACGAGCTGCAGACCAAGATGTTCATTCTGGCCGGCCTGATCGACGCGGCCTTCCTGATCGGCGTGGCCATTGCCCTGCTGTTCGCTTTCGCCAACCCGTTCACGCTGTAAATCGGTTGGTCGGCCCCGCGCGGGCGCTGCCGGTGAGCGGGTGAGTCGCCCGCCACCGTCCCCAGCCGTCCGCCGGGCAGCCGGTGTGCCTGTCCCATTGTCCACACACAGAAAGGCGTTGCGATGAACATCAATGCAACCCTCTTTGCGCAGGCGATCGTCTTCGCGATCCTGATCTGGTTCACGATGAAGTTCATCTGGCCGCCGATCGCCAAAGCGCTCGACGAGCGCGCGCTGAAGATCTCCGAGGGCCTTGCCGCTTCCGAGAAGGCCAAGTCCGAACTGGCCGTCGCGAACAAGCGCGTCGAGGAAGAGCTGAGCAAGTCGCGCAATGAGTCGGCCACGCGCCTGGCCGATGCCGAGCGCCGTGCCCAGACCATCATCGAAGAGGCCAAGGCGCGTGCCAACGACGAAGCCGCCAAGATCGTGGCCGCTGCCCGTCAAGAGGCCGACCAGCAGGTCGTCAAGGCCCGCGAGGCCCTGCGCGAGCAGGTCGCCGTGCTGGCCGTCAAGGGTGCCGAGCAGATCCTGCGCAAGGAAGTCAACGCCGGCGTTCACGCCGACCTGCTCAACCGCCTGAAGACCGAGCTCTGAGCGGCCCCACCGGAAGCACCACCATGGCCGAAATCGCCACCATTGCCCGCCCCTACGCGGAAGCGCTGTTCAAGGCGTGCGGACGGGACGCCGCCGGCGCAGCCGCCTGGCTTGATGCGCTGTCCGCCGTGGCGGCAGATGAGCAGCTGCGCCAGTTCGCCGACAGCCCCAAGGTCACGCCGCAGCAGGTCTTCGACCTCGTCACCGGCGTGCTCAAGAGCCCGCTGCCGACCGCCGGCCAGAACTTCCTGCGCACCGTGATCGACAATGGCCGTCTGGCGGCGCTGCCCGAGATCGCCGAGCAGTTCCGCACGCTGAAGAATGCCCAGCAGGGCACCTCCGACGCCACGGTCCACAGCGCCTTCCCGATCGAAGCGCCGGCGCTGGCCGAGCTGTCGACCGTGCTCGAGAAGCGATTTGCCCGCAAGCTCAACCTCAAGGTCGAGCTTCAGCCCGACCTGATCGGTGGCATTCGCGTGGTGGTCGGCGACGAAGTGCTCGACACCTCGGTCAAGTCCCGCCTGGAACAGATGAAAGTGGCCCTCACGGCCTGACGGCCCTGACCCGCCCGCGCCGCATACCCATTAACGAAAGAAGGAAAGAGTCATGCAACTCAATCCCGCCGAAATTTCCGAACTGATCAAGTCGCGCATCGAGGGCCTGGCCGCCAGCGCCGACGTGCGCAACCAGGGCACCGTGGTGTCGGTCACCGACGGCATCGTCCGTGTCCACGGCCTGTCCGACGTGATGCAGGGCGAGATGCTGGAGTTTCCCGCCAACAAGGACGGCGTGCCGTCCTTCGGCCTGGCGCTGAACCTCGAGCGCGACTCCGTCGGCGCCGTGATTCTGGGTGAATACGAGCACATCTCCGAAGGCGACACCGTCAAGTGCACGGGCCGCATTCTGGAAGTGCCGGTCGGCCCCGAACTGATCGGCCGCGTCGTCAACGCACTGGGCCAGCCCATCGACGGCAAAGGCCCGGTCAACGCCCGCATGACCGACGTGATCGAAAAGGTTGCCCCCGGCGTGATCGCGCGCCAGTCGGTGGACCAGCCGGTGCAGACCGGTCTGAAGTCGATCGACTCGATGGTGCCCGTCGGCCGTGGCCAGCGCGAGCTGATCATCGGCGACCGCCAGACCGGCAAGACCGCCGTGGCGATCGACGCGATCATCAACCAGAAGGGTCAGAACATGACCTGCATCTACGTCGCCATCGGTCAGAAGGCGTCGTCGATCAAGAACGTGGTGCGTGCCCTGGAGCAGGCCGGCGCGATGGACTACACCATCGTCGTGGCGGCCTCGGCCTCCGAATCCGCCGCCATGCAGTACCTGTCGGCCTACTCGGGCTGCACCATGGGCGAGTACTTCCGCGACCGCGGCCAGGACGCCCTCATCGTGTACGACGACCTGTCCAAGCAGGCCGTGGCCTACCGCCAGGTGTCGCTGCTGCTGCGCCGTCCCCCGGGCCGTGAAGCCTATCCCGGCGACGTGTTCTACCTCCACAGCCGTCTGCTGGAGCGCGCTGCCCGTGTGAACGCCGACTACGTCGAGGCCTTCACCAAGGGTGAAGTCAAAGGCAAGACCGGTTCGCTGACGGCTCTGCCCATCATCGAGACGCAAGCCGGTGACGTGTCGGCTTTCGTGCCCACCAACGTGATCTCGATCACCGACGGCCAGATCTTCCTG
>JALOSG010000127.1 GCA_025458665.1 Serpentinimonas sp. | reverse complement strand
CAGGGAAGAGGTGGGCCTGGAGTCTGCGTTCGTCGAGGTCTTGGGCACGCTGCCCACCTACACCACAGGCACCGCATTCGTGGTCACGCCCGTGGTGGCTTTGGTGCGCCCCGGCTTTGTGCTGCAGCCCAACCCCGGTGAGGTGGCCGAGGCGTTCGAGGTGCCGCTGGAGTTCCTCATGAACCCGGCCCACCACCGCCGCCACGCCATGCTGTGGGAAGGGCGCCGGAGGGAGTGGTTTTCCATGCCTTACCCGCACCCTTCCGGGGAGCGTTTCATCTGGGGGGCCACCGCCGGTATGTTGCGCAACCTCTACCGCATGCTCAGCGCCTGAGTCTTGGGCAGGCCAGCCCGGAGCGACCCCTGGGCGCGCGCCGCTATGATGCTCGCATGAATTTCTTTGCGGTGTTCATTGCGCTGCTGCTGGAGCAGGCGCGTCCCCTGGGCCATGACAACGTGGTGCAGAGTGCGCTGCGAGCCTGGACCGAATGGGTTCGCCGGGTGTTCGATGCCGGGCAGCACCACCACGGGTGGCTGGCATGGCTGGTGGCCGCAGCGCTTCCTGCCGGGCTGGCCGCCCTTGTGTACTGGCTGTTGTCCTCGGTCAATGGGTTGCTGGGATTCTTGTGGGTGGTATTGGTGCTGTACGGGACGGTGGGCTTTCGCCAGTTCAGCCACCACTTCACCAGTATCCGGGAGGCGCTGGAAGCGGGCGACGAGAACGCCGCACGCACTGCACTGGCGCGTTGGCAGCGGGTAGAAGTGGGCGACTTGCCGCGCCAGGAACTGCTGCGCCATGTGATAGAGCATTCGGTACTGGCTGCCCACCGTCACGTATTTGGCGTACTGGTGTGTTTTGTGGTGCTCTCGTGGCTGGGCCTGGGTCCGGCAGGGGCAGTGCTGTACCGGCTTACAGAGCAGTTGGCGCAGCACTGGAAGGCACGCCCGGATGGCACCCCCAGTCCATCGTTGCAACAGGTGGCGGCCAGTGTGTGGCACTGGCTGGACTATGTGCCCGCACGCGTCACGGCGCTGGCTTTTGCGGTGGTGGGCAACTTCGAGGAAGCCGTGGCCAGCTGGCGGCAGGATGCGGCCCGCTTCTCGCAAGCCAACGAAGGTGTGGTCCTGGCGGCCACGGCTGGCGCCATCAATGTCCGGTTGGGCGGCCGGCCGCTGGGTGGCGCGGAACCGTCAGTGCCAGCGAACGATCCGCTGTCGCGAGGTCTGACGGATGGCCGAGAACCCCAGTTGGCCCATCTGGCCAGCGTGGTGGGACTGGTGTGGCGCAGTGTGGTGCTGTGGCTGCTGGTCATGGCCCTCATGATGCTGGCGCAGACGGTGGCCTGAGCACAGCTTCCCGTCCAGATTTCAGCGGCCTTCAGTAGCGCTGCGGCTGGCTCAGTAGCGCATGCAGTTCGCCATAAATCCGATAGCGGTTCTCATCGATCTGCGGAGCAAGCTCCCCCTCAGCGCGCAGCCCCACGGCATCGCGCACCCCACACCCGGGTTCATGCAGGTGGGTGCAGTTGTAGAAGCGGCATTGGCCCAGATGGGCCGCGAGGTCGGGCATGAGCTGGGCCAGCCGCTCCGGGGCAATGTGGTGCAGGCCGAATTCCTGAAACCCGGGGGAATCGATCAGCGCGCTGCGGTGTTCCGGGTCTAGCCAGTACCAGGTGGTGCTGGTGGTGGTGTGCTTGCCCGAGTTGAGCGCCTGCGATATCTCGGCAGTCAAGGCGCGGGCCTCGGGCACGAGCAGGTTGATGAGCGTGCTTTTGCCGGTACCCGATGGGCCCAGCACCAGGGTGCGTTTGCCCTGCAGCAGCGGCAACAGGGCTTCCAGACCGGTGGGCACGGACACGCCGCCCGTAGCGCTGGAGGACGCTGGTTTCAGGCACAGGCCCAGCACCTGTGTGCCCATGCGCCGGTACGGTGCCAGGCGCTCCCAAGCGCGCGCAAAAGGCTCGGCCAAGTCCTGCTTGTTCAGGCCCACCACGACGGGAATGCCTTCTGCTTGCGCCGCAATCAGCGCGCGCGCCAGTTGCCGCTCGGAAAACTCGGGTTCGGCTGCTAGCAGCACCAGGATCTGGTCGAGGTTTGCTGCAAAGGACTTGGTGCGCAGTTCGTCCTGGCGGTAGAACAGGTTGCGCCTGGGCTGCAGTGCCTCCACGATGCCTTCGTCGCCGGTGGTGCGCCAGTGCACCAGGTCCCCCACCACAGCCGCGCTTTTTTTACCTCGGGAGTGGCACAGCAGGCGGGTTCCGTTGTCGGCTTCCACCACGCAGTGCCTGCCGTGAGAGCCCACCACCAGCCCGTCCTGCAGCGGGCTTTCTGTTCCGGGGCCACGGGGTGCACCGGAGGGGGACGTAGGCAGGCGCTTCAAGCCTTGGGCAGCAGCGCGTCTATCCGCGCAGCGCAATGGAAGTCGCTGGCAGAAATGCCGTTCACATCGTGGGTGTTGTAGCGCACCTGGCAACGGTTGTAGCCCACGGCCAGATCGGGGTGGTGGTCTTCCACGTGGGCAATCTGCGCTACCGCGTTCACGAACATCATCGTTTCCAGGAAGTTCGGGAAGCGGTAGGTTTTCTCGATGGCGCCGTCCACCAGCATCCAGCCCTGTGGCGTGCTGCCGTTGAGGTCGGTGAGGCGCATGACGATTTCGGTGGCGGTCAGGGCGCGGCGCTGGGCGTGGGGCGATGTGGTCATGGCAGAGTGCCTGTAAAGAGTGGGTGGGGAAACCGTGAGGACAGCGCAGTTCACGCCTGCTGCATGCGCGCCAGCCGCTCGCCAGCGGGTGGGTGCGAGTAGTAAAACTTCACGAAAAGTGGGTCCGGAGTCAGTGTGCTGGCGTTGTCCTTGTAGAGCTTGAGCAGCGCGCTGGCCAGATCGCGGCCACTGGTTTGCTGCATGGCGTAGGCGTCGGCCTCGAACTCGTGGGCGCGCGAGACCTGGCTGCTGAGCGGTGTGAGGAAAAAGCTGCCCAGCGGCGCCACCACGGCAAACAGCAGCAGGGCGAGGGCGCTGTTGGGGTGCGCCAGTGACGGCACCACATTCAGGCCGGTGTAGAACCACACCTGCCCCGACAGCCAGCCGAGCAAGGCAAAGCCCGCCAGGCTCACTGCAAACAATGTGACCATGCGTTTGATGATGTGGCGGTGCTTGAAATGGCCCAGTTCGTGCGCCAGCACGGCATCCACTTCGTCGGCGTTGAGTTGGGAGAGCAGAGTGTCGAAGAACACCACGCGCTTGGCCGGACCAAAACCGGTGAAATAGGCATTGGCGTGGGCGCTGCGCTTGCTGCCATCCATGACGTACAGGCCTTTGGCCGAGAAGCCGCAGCGCTGCATCAGGTGCTGTATGCGGGCCTTGAGGGATTCGTCCTGCAGAGGCTCGAACTTGTTGAACAGCGGGGCAATGAAGGTGGGGTAAATCACCAGCAGCAGCAGGTTGAAGCCCATCCATGCGGCCCAGGCCCAGAGCCACCACAGGCTCCCGCCGGCCTGCATGAGCCACAGCACCAGCGCTGCAATGGGCAGGCCCAGCAGCGCAGCCACCACCAGGCCTTTGGCGCCATCGGCCAGCCACAGTCCCAACGTGATCCGGTTGAACCCGAAACGCTCTTCCAGCCGGAAAGTGGCGTACCAGGACAGCGGCAGTTCAATGAGGCCGCCCACGAGGAAAAAGGTGCCCAGCAGGGCGATTTGCTGCCACATGCCCGGACCCATGAGGTTCAGCAAGCCCTGGTTGAGCAGGTGCAAGCCGCCCAGCAGCGTCCAGCCCAGCACGACTGCCGAGGACAAGGCAGCTGCCAGAAGCCCGAGGCGGGTTTTGGCGATGGTGTAGTCGGCAGCCTTCTGGTGTGCCGCCAGCCCGATGGTGGACTCGAACGGTGCGGGCACCGCGTGGCGGTGTGTGGCTACGTGCCGGATCTGGCGGCTGGCCAGCCAGAAGCGGGTGCCCAGGTGGGCCAGCAACAGAGCGCAAAAGGTCCACGTCCAGAGGTTCGCGGCCGCTTCAAAATGAGATTCCATGCAGGGAGTCTAGCGAAAGCGCCGAGCCGGGGAGCCAGATGAGCGAAAATCCACGTTGACGCCATGATTTCGCCACCGGAATCCGGCCTTCGGCCGCACGCCCGTGCTTTAACCTGTTTTCCTGTCCCGCTGTCTGTCCATGAACGAACCCCAGAACCCGGCCGCCGAGCCGCTGCCCAAGAGCGACCAGAATCTGGTCTGGATCGATTGCGAGATGAGCGGTCTGGAGCCGGAAACCGACCGGTTGCTGGAAATCGCCATCGTGGTGACAGGCCCCAACCTGGAACCCCGGGTGGAGGGGCCGGTGCTCGTCATCCATCAGTCCGATGCGGTGCTGGACGCCATGGATGCGTGGAACAAGGGCACGCACGGCAAAAGCGGCCTGATAGACAAGGTGAAAGCCAGCACCGTGACCGAGGCCGAGGCCGAGGAGGAGGTGCTGGAGTTCATGAAGCGCTACGTGCCCAAGGGCGGCTCGCCCATGTGCGGCAACTCCATCGGGCAGGACCGGCGCTTTCTGGTGAAGTACATGCCCCGCCTGGAGGCTTACTTCCACTACCGCAACCTGGATGTGAGCACCCTGAAGGAACTGGCCAAGCGCTGGCGCCCCGAGGTGTACGCCGCCTTCCAGAAGCACCAGAAACACACCGCCCTGGCCGATGTGCACGAGTCCATCGATGAACTGCAGCACTACCGTCAACATCTGCTGCGCTGATCGGTTTCCATGAGTGCCCATATCAACGTCAACCTCAAGCCCGCCACCAAAGCGGGCGCCCAACAGCAGCAGAACGCGTTACGCCTCACCGCCGCTGTCGCCTTTCTGGTCGCCATCGGGCTGTTCGCTGCGTTCAATATCCGTGACCTCTCTGCGCTGACCGTTCAGGCCGTAGCGTTTCTGGTGGTGGCTGCCGTGGTGGGCGGCTACATGGCCATGAACATTGGCGCCAACGATGTGGCCAACAACATGGGGCCGGCGGTGGGCTCCGGGGCCATCACCCTGGGTTGGGCCATTGCCATTGCGGCGGTGTTCGAGGCCATGGGCGCCATCGTGGCGGGCGGTGAGGTGGTGGGTACCATCAAGGGCGGCATCATCGACCCGGCCGGCATCAACGACCCGGCGCGCTTCACCTGGCTCATGCTGGCCGCCTTGCTGGCCGCCGCGCTCTGGCTGAACCTGGCCACCGTGCTGGGTGCACCGGTATCCACCACGCACTCCATCATCGGGGCGGTCATGGGCGCGGGTATCACCGCCGGAGGCTGGGCGCTGGTGAACTGGAGCACCATTGGCGCCATTGTGGCCAGCTGGGTGATCTCTCCGCTCATGGGGGGCGCCATGGCGGCGGGCTTCCTGTATCTCATCAAACGCACCATCACCTACCAGAGCGACATGTCCCTGGCCGCGGCCCGCATGGTGCCGCTGCTGGTGGCTTTCATGGCCTGGGCGTTCGCCGCGTTCATGCTCTTGAAAGGGCTGGGGCAACTGGTGAAGGTGGGCTTTGCCGCTGCACTGATGTGGGGCTTTGCGGTGGCCGTGGTCACGTACTTTGCGCTGCGCCGGCCCATAGGCCGACAGGCCGCCAGGCAGAGTAACGACAAGGACGGTGTGAACCGCCTGTTCACTTGGCCGCTGGTGTGTTCGGCTGCACTGCTCAGCTTTGCCCACGGTGCCAACGATGTGGCCAACGCCATCGGCCCGCTGGCCGCCATTTACGAGGCGGTCATTTCGGGCGCTGTGGCCACCAAGGCCGCCACACCGCTGTGGATCATGCTGCTGGGCGCGCTGGGTCTGGCGGTGGGCCTGGCGCTGTTCGGCTCCCGCCTCATTCTCACGGTGGGCAAGGAAATCACCGAACTGGACCGCATGCGCGCTTATTCCATTGCCATGGCTGCCACGCTGACCGTGATCGTGGCGGCAGAACTGGGTATGCCGGTTTCCACCACCCACGTGACCATCGGTGCGGTGTTCGGGGTGGGCTTTCTGCGCGAACTGCTCAAGGTGAATTACGCCAAGATGGAAGCGGTGGTGCGCGCCGGCCACCCCGGCGAAGACCGCGAACAGGTGGAGGCCTATCTGGCCAGGTTCGAGGCCGCTTCGGTAGCCGACAAGAAGCGCATGCTTTCGGAAATGAAGCGCCGCGCCAAGATGGAAGACATCCGCCGGGCGCAGGCGGCCAACGAGGAGCGCCAGGCATTCGATGCACGGCTGAGCGCCAAGGCCCGCGAGGCCGATGCGGCGGTCGAGCGAGACCCCGCGCTGGCGCAAGCCCCGTTTGCCAAGAAGGAGCGCAAGGCGTTCAAAAAGGCCTACCGCAAGGAAATCGTCAAGCGTTCGGTGGTCATGCGCATCGTAGCGGCGTGGATCATTACCGTTCCCGCCACCGCGGTGCTGGCGGCCATCCTGTTCCAGGTGCTGGTACGAACGCTGGGCTGATTAGGTAAAAACCCGAATCCGTGCCATAATCCGCGTTGCACTGCAAAACGCGGTGTTTTGTGCATCTGCCTCACGCTACGGCCCCAGCCTTCACGGCTAGATAAAAGGCCCTCAGCATCCCGAATTGCCCCCAGTCGCGTTCTGCCGGCTGACGTGGTGAGCCGGCGTGTCGATCTGTTTGATGGTTGATGTGTGTATGACCACGAACGGATCAGGCGCGCCGCCGCGGCTTACTGCTGCGTTGTCGTCCTGTTTCGATCAATGGCGCCCTGTGCGCCAGGACGAACGACATGACTGATTTCAATACCCCCGAACTGGCTGGTTTCGATCTGCCCAACGACGTGGACAGCGGCGACGCTGCCCAGGCCCCTCAGGCCAAGCCCACCCAGGCCGAACCTACCGGCCCCAACCCGTTTGCCGCACTGGGCCTGGCCCCCGAGTTGGTGCAGGCCGTGGCCGACCTCGGTTTCACCCAGCCCACGCTGGTGCAGCAAGCTGTCATTCCCAAGGCCATGCAGGGCGAGGGTGCCGCTGCCAAGGCCTACACCGACCTCATGGTGTCCAGCCAGACGGGCAGCGGCAAGACCGCTGCGTTCCTGCTGCCTGTGCTGCACACCCTGCTCAAGCAGCAAGCCGCCGCAGAAGCCGCCGAGCGCGCCGAGCGTGAGCGCCTGGCTGCCGAGGCTGCTGCCGAAGGCAAGCCTGCCCCCAAGGCGCCGAAGCGCAAGAACCCGCTGCTGGCCCGCCACTTCAAGCCTACCGTGCCCGGCGCGCTGATTCTGTGCCCCACCCGCGAACTGGCCCAGCAGGTGGCCCACGACGCCATCGACCTGGTGCGCCATTGCCGCGGCCTGCGTATTGCCAACGTGGTGGGCGGTATTCCCTACCAGGTGCAGATTGCCAAGTTGCAGAACGCCAACTTGGTGGTGGCCACGCCCGGCCGCCTGCTGGACCTGCAGCGCAGCGGGCAGATCAAGCTCGACGAAGTGCAGTTCCTGGTGGTGGACGAGGCCGACCGCATGCTCGACCTGGGCTTTGCCGACGACCTGGCTGAAGTGAACCAGCTGACCATTGCACGCCACCAGACCATGATGTTCAGCGCCACCTTTGCGCCGCGCATCCAGGCGCTGGCTTCCCGCGTGATGCGCCAGCCGCAGAAGGTGCAGATCGATTCGCCGCAAGACCGCCACAGCAACATCGAGCA
>JALOSG010000126.1 GCA_025458665.1 Serpentinimonas sp. | reverse complement strand
CACCCGCAGCAAAACCCGGCACTGGAAAACCGGCTTCTACTACATCGCTCACAGCGCGCAGGTGCCCATCCTCATGGCCTACATGGACTACAGCACCAAGCGCAGCGGCCTGGGCCCGCTGTTCGAGCCCACCGGTGACGTAGAGGCGGACATGGCCCGCATCAAGGCGTTCTACAAGCCGTTCAAGGGCAAGAACGCGGCGCAGTTCGAGTCGGAAGACGCCTGAAACATAAAAAAGGGCGCCCTGCCAAAAGGGCGCCCCAGCGCTCAGCGCTTGCTCGGCGGTAAATCCGTACAGCTGCCGTGCGCCACCTCTGCCGCCATGCCGATGCTCTCGCCCAGGGTGGGGTGGGGGTGGATGGTTTTACCGATGTCCACGGCATCGGCGCCCATTTCAATGGCCAGGGCCACCTCGCCAATCATGTCGCCGGCGTGCGTGCCCACCATGCCACCGCCCAGGATTTTTCCGTGGCCATGTGCCTCGGGTGAATCGTCGAACAGCAGCTTGGTCACGCCTTCGTCGCGGCCGTTGGCAATGGCGCGGCCGGAGGCCGTCCAGGGGAACAGGCCCTTCTTCACCTTGATACCTTGCGCCTTGGCCTGGTCCTCGGTCAGGCCCACCCAGGCCACCTCGGGGTCCGTGTAGGCCACGCTGGGAATGACCCGCGCATTGAACGCCGCACTGGCCAGTTCGGCGTTGCCCAGCAATTCGCCAGCCGCCACCTCGGCCGCCACATGGCCTTCGTGCACCGCCTTGTGTGCCAGCATGGGCTGGCCCACGATGTCGCCAATGGCAAAAATGTGCGGCACGTTGGTGCGCATCTGGATATCGACGTTGATGAAACCGCGGTCGGTGACTGCCACCCCTGCGGCATCTGCACCCAGCTTGTTGCCGTTGGGGGTGCGGCCCACGGCCTGCAGCACCAGGTCGTAAACGCCTTCGGTGCGCGTGCCGTCGGTGCCTTCAAACTGCACCTTGATGCCTTCGGGCGTGGCTTCGGCGCCCACGGTCTTGGTTTTCAGCAGGATGTTGTCGAAGCGGTGGGCGTTCATCTTCTGCCAGATCTTCACCAGATCGCGGTCGGCGCCCTGCATCAGGCCGTCCATCATCTCCACCACATCGAGCCGGGCGCCCAGCGTGCTGTACACCGTGCCCATCTCCAGCCCGATGATGCCGCCCCCGACGATGAGCATTTTCTTGGGCACGTCCTTCAGGCCCAGCGCGCCGGTGGAATCCACCACGCGCGGGTCTTGGGGCATGAAGGGCAGACGCACCGCCTGCGAGCCGGCCGCAATGATGCAGCGCTTGAAGGCAATGGTCTGTGCAGCGCCGGTTTTCTCCTGGCCGCTGCCTGTAGTGGCCTCCACCTTCAGGTGGTTCGCCCCCACGAAGGTGCCCAGGCCCCGGACGGTGGTGTCCTTGCGCATCTTGGCCATGGCCGCCAGCCCACCCGTGAGCTTGCCGATGACCTTTTCCTTGTGCCCGCGCAGTTTGTCGATGTTCACCACGGGGCGGCCAAAGTCCACGCCGAGGTCGGCCATGTGGCTCACCTCGTCCATGACGGAGGCCACGTGCAGCAGCGCCTTCGACGGTATGCAGCCCACGTTGAGGCACACGCCGCCCAGCGTGGCGTAGCGCTCCACCAGCACTACCTTGAGGCCGAGGTCGGCCGCGCGGAAGGCCGCCGAGTAGCCACCGGGGCCACCGCCCAGCACCAGCAGGTCGCAGTCCATGTCGGCGGTACCCGCGTAGCTGGCGGCTTGCGGAGCGGGGGCAGGAGTTGCGGGGGCCGCAGCTGGGGCCGCAGAAGGTGCAGGGGACGCAGGCGCAGGCGCAGGCGCGGGCGAAGCAGCCGCCACAGCACCCTCGGCCACCTCCAGCGACAGCAGCACCGAGCCCTCGTTCACCTTGTCACCCAGAGCCACTTGGAGCGCCTTCACCACGCCGCCGTGGCTGGAAGGAATTTCCATGGAGGCCTTGTCGCTCTCCACCGTGACGAGGCTCTGGTCGGCCTGGATCGTATCGCCCGGCTTCACCAGAATCTCGATGACCGCCACGTCCTTGAAATCGCCAATATCGGGAACGTCGATCACGCGGTGGTCCCAGGTCAGGGACAGCGGCAGCATCAGGCGCGGCTGGAAGGCCTTGCCGTCCCACACCGGCTCCATCTGGCTCTTGCAGACGCCCAGAATGGCCACCTCGGGCGCGTTGATGATGGGCGTGAAGTAGCGCCCACCAATACCGCCCAAGCTGGAGATGGTGAAGGTGGCGCCGCTCATCTCGGCGGGGCTCAGCTTGCCATCGCGCGCCTTCTTGGCCAGCTCGCTCATCTCCTGGCTGATCTGGAAGATGCCCTTCTGGTCGGCGTTCTTGATGACCGGCACCATGAGGCCGTTGGGCGTATCGGCCGCGAAGCCAATGTGCCAGTACTGCTTGTAAATGAGCGCATCGCCGTCGATGCTGCTGTTGAACTCAGGGAATTTCTTCAGCGCCGCCACGCACGCCTTGATCAGGAAGGCCAGCATGGTGACCTTCACGCCGCTCTTCTCGTTTTCCTTGTTGGTGGCCACGCGGAAGGCCTCCAGGTCGGTGATGTCGGCGTCGTCGTGGTTGGTGACGGCCGGGATCATGACCGCGTTGCGCAACAGGTTGGCACCGCTGATCTTCTTGATGCGGCTCATCTCCTTGCGCTCGATGGGGCCGAACTTGGCAAAGTCCACCTTGGGCCAGGGGATGAGGCCGAGTTCGGAGCCGCCGCCTGCAGCACCTGCGCCACCTGCTGCCGGGCCTCTGGCCGCTTGAACAGCCGCCTGCGCCGCCGTTTGCGCCGCACCCGCCATGACCGAGCGGGTAAAGCCCTGCACGTCCTCCAGCGTGATGCGGCCCTTGGGACCGGAACCCTTCACTTCGGCCAGCGGGACGCCCAGTTCGCGGGCGAACTTGCGCACCGAAGGCGACGCATGCGGCAGGCCTACGGGCGCAGCGCCGGGCTGGTGGGGTGCCGCCGGGGTGGAGGCAGCCGCGACCGAAGCAGCGGCAGGCGCCGAAGCCACCGCAGGGGCAGCAGCAGCAGCGGCAGCGGCAGGCGCGGGTGCCGCAGAGGCAGCAGCAGGAGCAGGCGCCGCCCCCGCACTGCCTTCCAGCACCGCCAGCAGGTCGCCAATGTTCACCTTGTCGCCCAGCTTGACCTTCAACTCCTTGAGCACACCCGCGCCCGAGGACGGAATCTCCATGGAGGCCTTGTCCGACTCCACGGTGATGAGGCTCTGCTCTGCCGCAATGGTGTCGCCCGGCTTGACCAGAATCTCGATGACCGCCACATCCTTGAAATCCCCGATGTCGGGGACGCGGATTTCCACCGGGCCGGTGGCCGTGGCTGCGGCGACCACGGGCGCGGGTGCCGCAGCCGGGGCAGCCGGAGCAGCCACCGCAGCAGCCACCGGGGCCGGCGCAGCCGCCTCCCCCGCACCCTCAGCCTCCAGCAGCAGCAACAGGCTGCCTTCGGCCACCTTGTCGCCCAGCGCCACCTTCATCTCGCGCACCACACCCGCGTGCGAGGAAGGAATCTCCATGGACGCCTTGTCGCTCTCCACGGTGATGAGCGACTGGTCCTTGGCCACTTTGTCGCCAGGTTTCACCAGCAGCTCAATCACTGCCACTTCCGAGAAGTCCCCGATGTCCGGGACCTTGACTTCAACCAATGCCATATCTTGTCTCCGTTGGCGCTTACGCGTACAGGGGGTTGACCTTGTCGGCCTTGATGCCGTACTTCGCAATCGCCTCGGCCACCTTGGCGGCGGGGATCACACCCTCTTCGGCCAGGGACTTGAGCGCGGCCACCACCACGTAGTGGCGGTTCACCTCGAAGTGCTCGCGCAGCTTGCTGCGGAAGTCGCTGCGGCCAAATCCGTCGGTGCCCAGCACCTTGTAGCTGCGCCCACGCGGCAGGAAGGGGCGAATCTGGTCGGCAAAAGCCTTCATGTAGTCGGTCGATGCCACCACCGGCCCGTCGTGCGGCGCCAGTTGCTGCGTCACGAACGGCACCCGCGGCGTTTCGGTGGGGTGCAGCAGGTTCCAGCGCTCCACGTCCTGGCCGTCGCGGGCCAGTTCGTTGAAGCTCGGGCAGCTCCACACGTTGGCCGAGACACCCCAGTCGGTGGCCAGCAGCTCTTGGGCAGCCAGGCTTTCGCGCAGGATGGTGCCAGAGCCCAGCAGCTGCACGCGCGGCATCTGCGGAGAGTTGGCGCCCGGGCCTTCCTTGAACAGGTACATGCCCTTGATGATCTGCTCCTCCGTGCCGGGCACCAGGCCGGGCATGGGATAGTTCTCGTTGAGCAGCGTGAGGTAGAAGAACACGTTCTCCTGCCGCTCCACCATGCGCTTCAGGCCGTGGTGGATGATGATGCCCACCTCGTGCGCGAAGGTGGGGTCGTAGCTCACGCAGTTGGGAATGGTGTTGGCCAGAATCTGGCTGTGGCCGTCCTCGTGCTGCAGGCCTTCGCCGTTGAGCGTGGTACGCCCGCTGGTCCCGCCCAGCAGGAAGCCGCGCGCCTGCATGTCGCCAGCCGCCCAGGCCAGGTCACCAATGCGCTGGAAACCGAACATCGAGTAGTAGATGTAGAACGGCACCATGATGCGGTTGTTGGTGCTGTAGCTGGTGGCCGCCGCAATCCAGCTGGCCATGCCGCCCGCTTCGTTGATGCCTTCCTGCAGAATCTGCCCGGCCTTGTCTTCGCGGTAGTACATCACCTGGTCTTTGTCCACCGGCGTGTAGAGCTGGCCCTTGGGGTTGTAAATACCGATCTGGCGGAACAGGCCTTCCATGCCGAAAGTGCGCGCTTCGTCCACCAGTATGGGCACCACGCGCGGGCCCAGCGCCTGGTCGCGCAGCAGCTGCGTGAGGAAGCGCACATAGGCCTGGGTGGTGGAAATCTCGCGGCCCTCGGGCGTGGGTTCCAGCACCGCCTTGAAGGTTTCCAGCGAAGGGATGGTGAAGCTCTCGGTGGCCTTGGTACGGCGGTGCGGCAGGTAGCCGCCCAGCGCTTTGCGGCGCTCGTGCAGGTACTGCATTTCCGGCGTGTCGTCGGCCGGCTTGTAGAACGGGATCTTGGGCAGCTCGCTGTCGGGGATGGGGATGTTGAAGCGGTCGCGGAAGTAGCGGATGTCCTCGTCCGAGAGCTTCTTGGTCTGGTGCGCGGTGTTCTTGCCCTCGCCCGCGCGGCCCATGCCGTAGCCCTTCACCGTTTTCACCAGCAGCACCGTGGGCTGACCCTTGGCGTTGTTGGCGCGGTGGAAGGCAGCGTACACCTTCTGCGCATCGTGGCCGCCGCGGCGCAACGCCCAGATGTCCTCGTCGCTCATTTTGGAGACCAGTTCCAGCGCCTTGGGGTCGCGGCCAAAGAAGTGCTTGCGCACAAAGGCACCGTCGTTGGCCTTGAAGGCCTGGTAGTCGCCGTCCAGCGTATCGAGCATGATCTTGCGCAGCGCGCCGTCCTTGTCGCGCGCAATCAGCGGGTCCCAGTTGCTGCCCCACAGCAGCTTGATCACGTTCCACCCGGAGCCACGGAACTCGCCCTCCAGCTCCTGGATGATCTTGCCGTTGCCGCGCACCGGGCCATCGAGGCGCTGCAGGTTGCAGTTCACCACGAACACCAGGTTATCGAGCCCTTCGCGGGCCGCCATGCCGATGGCGCCCAGGCTCTCAGGCTCGTCCATCTCGCCGTCGCCACAGAACACCCAGACCTTGCGCTGGGAGGTATCGGCAATGCCACGGGCGTGCAGGTACTTCAGGAAGCGCGCCTGGTAGATGGCCATGATGGGGCCCAGGCCCATGGACACGGTGGGGAACTGCCAGAACTCGGGCATGAGTTTGGGGTGGGGGTAGCTCGATAGCCCTTTGCCGTCCACTTCCTGGCGGAAGTTCAGCAGTTGCTCTTCGGTCAGCCGGCCTTCCATGAAGGCACGGGCGTAAATGCCCGGCGCGCTGTGCCCTTGTATATAGAGCAGGTCGCCGCCGTGGGTGCCGCCGTGGTCGGTGTCGTCGGCGTGCCAGAAGTGGTTGAAGCCGGCGGCAAACATGTGCGCCAGCGACTGGAAGGAACTGATGTGCCCGCCCAGGTCTCCACCATCTGCGGGGTTGAGGCGGTTGGCTTTCACCACCATGGCCATGGCGTTCCAGCGCATGTAGGCGCGCAGGCGGCCTTCGAGTTCGAGGTTGCCGGGGCTGCGCTCCTCCTCATCGGGCTCCAGCGTGTTCACATAGCCGGTGTTGGCGGAAAACGGCATGTCCACGCTGTGTTCGCGGGCTTCCTCCAGCAACTGCTCCAGCAGGAAGTGGGCCCGTTCCGGCCCACCTTGCTCAATGACCGCATTGAGGGCATCCAGCCATTCGCGCGTCTCCTGGTGGTCTGCGTCGTGCGCACCGAGTCCCGTGGCCTGTGAGGGGCTTCCTGCCATTTGCTGTCTCCTGATAAGGGTGGCTTGTTGGATGTGGCGGCACAAAGGATGCCACCGTTTGGAAATTTTCCCACCTTTTTTTCCAAATTTCAAGATACGCTTTTCAATTTCATATTGTGAATTACACAGCGTCTATCCCAGCACGCTCACCGCGCAACGCTACGGGTTTTCCCTTTCCTCACTTAGACTCTGGCCCATGCAGCTGCCGACCCAGACCCCCGCCGCCAAGGCGCCGCCTCCGCACGGGCTTTCCAGCAAGCCGCTCCCCTGGTGGGACAGCTGGTGGGTTCAGTTGCCGCCAGCACGCCAGGACCGCTTCGCCATGCTCGGCTCGCTGCTCACGGTCTTGCTGTTCATGGCAGCCATACTTGCGGCCATCCTGTACTTCCGCATGGAGGAGAACCAGCGCGAGCAAGAGGCTGTGGTTCGCGATGTGGAGTACGCACAGCAGCGCCTGCGCCTGCGCCTGCTCGAGCGGCAGGAACAACTCATGCGGGTCGCCCAGGAGATATCGAACAAGGAAATTGAAGAATCCGAGTTTGTCCGGCAAAGCGAGAAGATGGTGAGCCAGCACCCAGAGTTGCTGGCCGTGACCTGGATCAACGCCGAACGCGGCGTGGTCACCAGCTACGCATCACCGAGTGCACCTGCCGCGCTGAACCGCAAAGCTGGCGATCTGCTCAACCTTGGCGCCACCGACGGCACGTTCGAGCTGGCGCGTGAGCTGCGCCAGCCCATCTACTCCCGGCCCATGGGCAGCCCGGGCCAGCCCAGCACAGTCATGCTGGTCACGCCCCTGGTGGAGCAGGGCCGATTCAATGGCGTGGTCATGGGCGAGTTTTCCGTGGAGAGCCTGCTGCGTTTTGGCATTCCCTCCGAAGTGATGGCGCGCTACGCGGTAGCGCTGCTGGACGAAGGGGGGCGGGTGATTGCCGGGGGACTTCAGGACAGCGCCCGGCTGGAAGACCGGCTGCCCTGGTTCCAGAAGACCCTGTACCACTCTGCGCCGGTTGCACCGGTCGGTAACAGCCTCATCTTGAAGGCACAGGGCTACCGGACTTCGCAGGACGGTGTGGGCAACGCGCTGTTCTGGGTGGTCGGCGCCCTGAGCGCCCTGACGGTGTGGATGCTGGTGGGCAACTGGCGCCACACACGCCGGCGTATCAAGGCGCAACAGGCGCTGGTGGCCGAGACCAACTTCCGCCGCGCCATGGAGAACTCCATGCTCACCGGCATGCGCGCCCTGGACCTGCAAGGCCGCATTACCTACGTCAACCCGGCCTTCTGCAGCATGACCGGCTGGACAGAGGACGAACTCATCGGCTGCACCGCCCCCTTCCCCTATTGGCCTCCCGAGGACCACGACATGCTCATGGCCCGGCTGGAGGACGAATTGCGCGGGCGCTCCATACCGGGCGGTTTTGAGGTGCGGGTGCGGCGCAAGAACGGCAGCCTGTTTGACGCGCGCATGTATGTGTCACCGCTCATTGACCCGAACGGTCAGCAGACCGGCTGGATGACATCGATGACCGACATCACCGAGCCGCGCCGCATCCGCGAGGAGCTCACTGCCTCCTACGAGCGCTTCACCACGGTCATGGACAGCCTCGACGCCGCCATTTCCGTGGCCCCGCTGGGCAGCCCCGAACTCTTGTTTGCCAACAAGATGTACCGCACCTGGTTTGGACTCAACGGATCGGGACACCGCCAGTTGATCGACACCACGCGCCTGCTCACGCCTGCGGAAAATGCAGCCAACGCAGTCCACAACGGCAGCAGCGATTCCAGCGACCCCGTGGACGCGCTGGTGGGCCTGCCCATAGACCCGTTGATCGACGCGACCGCAGAAAGCACCGAACTGTTCCTGCCCGAGCTGGACAAGTGGATAGAGGTCCGTTCCCGCTACCTGACCTGGGTGGACGGTCGGCTGGCGCAAATGGCCATTGCCACCGACATCACCCAGCGGCGCCGCGCCGAACAGCAGGCCGCCCGCCAGGCCGAACGGGCCGAAACCGCCAGCCGCCTCATCACCATGGGGGAAATGGCTTCCAGCGTGGCGCACGAGCTGAACCAGCCACTGACCGCCATCAGCAACTACTGCAGCGGCATGATCACCCGCGTGAGCAAACAGCAGATCGAGCAGGAAGACCTGTTGCTGGCACTGGAGAAAACTGCGCGCCAGGCGCAACGCGCTGGGCAGATCATCCAGCGCATCCGCGCTTTCGTGAAGCGCAGCGAACCCAACCCCATGCTGTCCGATGTGGCCCTGATGGTGAGCAACGCCACCGAACTGGCCGACATCGAACTGCGCCGCCAGCAGGTACGCCTGTCCACCTATGTGGCTGCCCGGCTGCCCGCGCTCATGGTGGACCCGATCCTCATCGAGCAAGTACTCATCAACCTCATCAAGAACGCCGGCGAGGCCATACAGCTTGCCGCCCGGCCGGCCGCTCTTCGCGAGGTGGAACTGCGCGTGGCGCCGCGCGTCATGGAGGGCGCAGAAGTGGTGGAGTTCTCGGTGCGCGACACCGGCAACGGCATTCCACCCGAGATGGTCGAACGCATTTACGAGGCCTTCTACAGCACGAAAGCAGAGGGTATGGGCATTGGCCTGAAGCTCTGCCGCTCCATCGTGGAATCGCACCAGGGAAGGCTGCAGGCGCGCAACCTCTACAATGGCGCGGATATCGAGGGCTGTGAATTCAGCTTCTGGATACCGGTGGCGGCACCGGCAAGGCTGGAGAAGCGCACCGCGCCCGAAGCCAAAGCCGCCTGAATGGCCAACCCAAGCCGAACAGAAAGAGACAGATGAGCTTGATACCCAAACGTGGCACGGTGTACGTGGTCGACGACGACGAAGCCGTTCGGGACTCCCTGCAATGGTTGCTGGAGGGCAAGGACTACCGGGTCCGCTGCTTCGAGTCGGCCGAGGCCTTCCTGAGCCGCTACGACCCGCGTGAAGTGGCCTGCCTGATTGCCGATATCCGCATGGGCGGCATGACCGGCATGGAACTGCAGGACCGGCTTATTGAGCGCCAGTCCCCCCTGCCTGTGGTGTTCATCACCGGCCACGGCGATGTGCCCATGGCGGTGGATTCCATGAAGAAGGGCGCGCTCGACTTCATCCAGAAGCCGTTCGACGAGAAGAAGCTGGTAGATCTGGTGGAGCGCATGCTGGAACGCGCCCGGGACGCGTTCACGGTGCACCAGGAAGCCGTCACCCACTCACCTCCCGCGAAAGCCAGGTGCTGGAGCGCATAGTGGCGGGCCGCCTGAACAAGCAGATTGCCGACGACCTGGGCATCAGCATCAAGACGGTGGAGGCGCACCGCGCCAACATCATGGAAAAGCTCAACGCCAACACCGTGGCCGACCTGCTCAAGATTGCCCTGGGCCAGACGGCCGTGAAGGCTTGACCCCGTTCACATGACTGCTCAATTGATCGATGGCGTGGCTCTGTCGCGCCAACTGCGCGAGGGCTTTGCCCAGCGCGTGGCGGCCCTGAAGGCCCGTGGCACCACCCCGGGACTGGCCGTGGTGCTGGTGGGCGACGACGCCGCCAGCCAGGTGTATGTGCGCAACAAGGTGAAAGCCTGCGGCGACGTGGGCATGCATTCCGTGCTGGAGCGTTACCCGGCCACGCTCACCGAAGCCGAGTTGCTGGCGCGCGTGGAGGCTCTGAACCAGGACCCGGCCATCCACGGCATTCTGGTGCAGTTGCCGCTGCCGCCGCACATGGACGCGCAACGCGTCATCGAGACCATTTCACCCGCCAAGGATGTGGATGGATTTCATGTGGCCAGCGCCGGCGCGCTGATGGTGGGTCAGCCCGGCTTCTGGCCGTGCACGCCACACGGCTGCCTGCGCATGCTCGACCACATCGGCATGGACTTGCGCGGCAAACACGCCGTGGTGATAGGCCGCAGCAACATCGTGGGCAAGCCCATGGCACTCATGCTGCTGCAACGCAGTGCCACGGTCACCATCTGCCACAGCGCCACTCCCAACCTGAAGGCGCACACCCTGCAGGCCGATGTGGTGGTGGCCGCGGTGGGCAAGCGCAACCTCCTCACCGCCGACATGGTGAAACCCGGCGCCGTGGTGATCGACGTGGGCATGAACCGCGACCCCGAAGGCAAGCTGTGCGGCGACGTGGATTTTGAAGGTGTGAAGGAAGTGGCCAGCTGGATCACGCCGGTACCTGGTGGCGTGGGGCCCATGACCATCACCATGCTGCTGGCCAACACGCTGGAGTCGGCCGAAAAGGCCTAAGTCTGGGTGTGTCTCGCGGGCGCGTAGCCGCCCAGCCACCACAGACAGCGCAGCGCACAACCCCACTGCAGGACCACCAGCGCGGAGCCCACCCCATGCCACAGGCGCAGGTTACCGCCGGTGGTACGGGCCGTGAGTATGCGCTCGGCCACACCAAACTCCTGCACCAGTCCAGCCAGCGCTGCCAGCAACAGCCAGGGCAGCAGCGCCCAGTCGGCCGAACCCAGTTCCTGTCGCCGCGCACGGCCCCAGAGCAGAATCAAGAGGGCTGAACCTACGGTGAGCCACGACTGCACCTGGAACAGCTTGGCCGCCAGCCCACCCGCCACCGCCGGGTTGCTGAAATGCGCAAACAGCAGCGGCACCACCACGAAGCTCATGGCCGTGGCACCACCCCACCACAGGGCGGCCACCAACAACGGCCAGCGAACGGCAAAGGCTCCCATCAGGCGTAGCGCACCGCCACAATCTCGTAGCGCTTCACGCCACCAGGTGCCTGCACCTCCGCCACATCGCCCTCTTCCTTGCCGATGAGCGCACGGGCAATGGGACTGCTGATGTTGACCAGTCCCAGCTTCAGGTCGGCCTCGTCCTCGCCCACGATCTGGTAGGTCACAGCGTCGCCGCTGGCTTCTTCTTCCAGTTCCACCGTGGCCCCAAACACCACGCGGCCGCCCGCATCGAGCGTGCTGGGGTCGATGATTTGCGCGGTGGAGAGCTTGCTCTCTATCTCGGCAATGCGCCCTTCAATGAAGCCCTGGCGGTCTTTGGCCGCGTCGTACTCGGCGTTCTCGCTCAGGTCACCTTGCGCGCGCGCCTCGGCAATCGCCGCGATGACCGCAGGACGTTCGATGGTTTTGAGGCGGTGCAGCTCTTCCTTGAGCTTCTCGGCACCGCGTCGCGTGACGGGGATGGTGGCCATTTGTGTTTCTCCAAAAGCAAACCGCCGAGCGTTGCCGTTCGGCGGTGGTTGCTGGAATTATGCCTGAAGCGTCTGACGCCCCGGGGCGGGTGAAAACCCTCAGGGGCGCCGGGGCTCCGGCCGAGCGGTCAAATTTCGCCTCAGGCGCCTTGCAGTTGCGCGTGCATTTCCTGCACCGACACCACGCCCAGGTTGTCCATGCACTGGATGCCTTCCACGGCCGCTTCCGCCCCCGAAATGGTGGTGAAGGTGGTGACGCGGTTGAGCAGCGAGGAGGTACGGATCTGGCGCGAGTCCACGATGGCATTGCGGCGCTCTTCCACGGTGTTGATCACCAGAGCGATCTCGCCGTTCTTGAGCATGTCCACAATGTTCGGGCGCCCCTCGGTGACCTTGTTCACCACCTCGCAGGCAATGCCTTCGGCGGCAATGGCGGCTGCCGTGCCGCGGGTGGCCACCAGCTGGAAACCGATCTTCACCAGATCGCGGGCCACGGCCACGGCGCGGGGCTTGTCGCTGTTCTTCACCGAGAGGAACACCTTGTTCACCGCATCGTCCGGGCGCGGCAGGCGGGTGCCAGCACCCATCTGGCTTTTCACGAAGGCCTCGGCAAAGGTCTTGCCCACGCCCATGACTTCGCCGGTGGACTTCATCTCCGGGCCCAGGATGGTGTCCACGCCGGGGAACTTCACGAACGGGAACACCGCTTCCTTCACGCTGAAGTAAGGCGGCGTGACTTCCTGCGTTACGCCCTGCTGCGCCAGCGTCTGGCCGGCCATGCAGCGCGCAGCCACCTTGGCCAGCTGTATGCCGGTAGCCTTGGAAACGAACGGCACCGTGCGGGAAGCACGCGGGTTCACTTCCAGCACAAAAATGGTGTCCTGCTTCTGGCCGTCGGCATTGACCTCCTGGATGGCGAACTGCACGTTCATCAGCCCCACCACGTTCAGCGCCTCGGCCATGGCAGCGGTCTGGCGCTTGAGCTCATCCACCGTGGCCTGGCTCAGGTAGTACGGCGGCAGCGAACAGGCGGAGTCGCCGCTGTGCACGCCCGCCTGCTCGATGTGCTCCATCACGCCGCCAATGAGCACCTGCCCCGAAGCGTCGCGGATGCAGTCCACATCGCACTCGATGGCGTCGTTCAGGAAGCGGTCCAGCAGCACGGGGGAATCGTTGCTCACCTTCACGGCCTCGCGCATGTAGCGCTCCAGGTCGCGTGGCTCGTGCACGATTTCCATGGCGCGCCCGCCCAGCACATAGCTGGGGCGCACCACCAGCGGGTAGCCCAGACCCTCGGCCAGGGCCATGGCTTCGGTTTCGGTGCGTGCGGTGGCGTTGGGCGGCTGGCGCAGGCCCAGCTTCTGCAGCAGTTGCTGGAAGCGCTCGCGGTCCTCGGCGGCGTCGATCATGTCCGGGCTGGTGCCAATGATGGGCACGCCCTCGGCCTCCAGGCCCAGCGCCAGCTTCAGCGGCGTCTGGCCGCCGTACTGCACGATCACGCCAATGGGTTTCTCCTTGGCCACCACTTCCAGCACGTCCTCCAGCGTCAGCGGCTCGAAGTAGAGGCGGTCGCTGGTGTCGTAGTCGGTGGACACGGTCTCGGGGTTGCAGTTGACCATGATGGTCTCGTACCCGTCCTCGCGCATGGCCAGCGCGGCGTGCACACAGCAGTAATCGAACTCGATGCCCTGGCCAATGCGGTTGGGGCCACCGCCCAGCACCATGATCTTCTTCTTGTCGGTGGGCTCGGCCTCGCACTCGCCGTCTTCGGTCTCGTAGCAGCTGTACAGGTAGGCGGTCTGGGTGGCGAATTCGGCGGCGCAGGTGTCCACGCGCTTGTACACCGGGCGCACGTTCAGGGCGCGCCGCGCATCGCGCACGGCTTTCTCGCTGGTGTGCAGCAGCTTGGCCAGGCGGCGGTCGGAGAAGCCCTTCTGCTTGAGGGTGCGCAGCGTGAACGCGTCCAGCGAGGCCAACGCGGCTGCGCCCTTATCTGCATACAGCTGGTCCATGCGCAGTTCAATCTGCACAATCTCTTCGATCTTCGCCTTGTCATCACCCAGCTTCTTTTCGCATAGTACTTCAGCCAAGACGCGTGCCGCCTCGATGTACTGGACGTCGTTCATCAACTGCAACGCTTGAAGAGGCGTGTTGCTCCGTTCGCGTCGCGAGCAAGACTGTTCGCGATTGGGAGCGTCAAAGTTGGACATGAAGGGTGGCGGTGCCGTTCGCTTGATATATGCATAGATGCTTCTCTTGTAGAGAGCATCGCCGTGATCCTG